>NZ_JBPKAQ010000013.1:0-83946 GCF_051216275.1 Halomonas salsilacus | reverse complement strand
ACGCTGACCGCAGCGGCGGATCACAGCGAGGGCGAGGTGGTTGACGAGATCACCTACACGACCACCGATCAGTTCGGTAACACCCAGACCAACACCCTGTCGGTGACTATCGTTGATGATCAGCCGGTCTTTATCAGCCCCAATATCGGTTTCCTGGTCAATGATCCCGGTTCCGACTTCAATGGCTTCGTGGGTAAACTCGATCTGGATGGTCAGGTCGAGGACAACTTTGGCGCCGATCAGGATGGCTCAGTCAGGTTTACTGCCACCAATGGAACTGCCGCTGGGCTGACTGCGGGTGGCGCCATGATCTATCTGTATGTCAGCGAAGATGGCCAGACGCTCATTGGCTCAACCTTTGCCAATGGGGAGGGTGCGGACAGCCTGGATGTGCAATCGCAGAAGATGTTTACTGTCAATCTGAGCGTGGATCCAGACGGCGAAGATACCTACAATTTTACACTACACCATCAGATTGATGGTGGTGCAGGAAGCTTCTCCGTTGACGCCGGAGGATATGACCCTTCAGGCGGTAACTCTACATATTACTTCTTCAATGATACTAATGCTGACAGGGATGTCATGCTTAGTTCAACCTCTGGTGGTACGGTCAATTCCAGTGCCAATCAGCTCGGCGTTGATAAGGGGCCGACAATAGATCCCGGTACTGGGATGAGGATCGACTATGTGAATAACCTAAGGGGGGATCCGAAAGACGCCAATAATAATCCGATGTCATTTGACGGCCATTACAATGTCAATGGTGCTACCGTATTTATCTATACGAAAGGGGCCAGTAGTGTTCGTTTTGTCGCGAAGGACGACCCTGGTGGGAATACTACCGTTGGTGATGGTGTCCAAGATGAAATCACCGCGGTTATTATTCGCTACGCTGGCACAGAGATGACCGTATTCAAGAATGAGATGAATACTGATCAAACGGCTGGTGAATGGTCCACGGTGACCGTTGGTTTAGTTGATTTCGCTGTCAATTTTACCGAATTCGAAGCAATTGTAGGTGGCGTTCGTGATAACACAGAAGTTGGTGTGGTCACCCAGGATGGCTTCAACAGCCTTGAGATTTGGCACTATTCAGGTGCTGACTTTGGTGTGGCGGGCTTCAGTGGCGTTTCCTTTACACCCGGTGAAGCCGTCGATCTCGGCATCGACATTGATGTCATCGATGGTGATGGCGACAGTTTGACCGTGATGGACGCCATCAAGCTTCAGCTGGCTCCGGACAGCCATGTGGTCCAGGAAGGGGGTGATGATAACGACACCCTGACGGTTATCGACGGAACCGAGGGCATGCTGCTGGGTGGTGGTGGCAACGATACCCTTACTGGTAATCAGGGCAACGATATCATCTACGGCGGGGATGGTGACGACATTATCCGAGGTGTGGGTGGCGATAACCTGCTCTACGGTGGTGCCGGCGATGACATCATCACCGGTGGTGCCGGCAACGATACCATCATCGGTGGAGCCGGCGACGACACCCTGACGGGTGGCGGTGGCAACAACGTCTTCGTCTGGCACCTGGGTGACCAGGGTAGCGTAGGCGATGAGGCTAGCGATGCCGTGACTGACTTTACTCTCGACGGTGGCGGGGCCGACAAGCTGGTGCTCTCGGATCTGCTACAGGGCATGGCGTCCAGTGATGATCTCTCCAGCTACCTGCATGCTGCAGAAGATGCAGACGGCAACACCGTCTTGCATATCAGCTCGGCGGGAGAACTGGCCGTCGAGAACGGATCCATCGGTGGGGCCGATCAGGTCATTTTCCTGGAGGGCGTTGCCTACAGTGATAGCTTGATTCAGCAGATGCTTGATGACGGGCGGCTCGAAATCGAGTAACCCTGATCCACCCTAACCAAGCGCTCGGCTCTGCCGGGCGTTTTTTCCATTGCCATGCCACTCATCCATGCTGCGCGGTCGGCTGATCTGGCCTAGCATGGTCGTTATAGCCTGTTAGAGAGAGCCTTCATGTACATCAAGCGCGCCAAAGAAGGTCACATCGAATTGGTCAGCCGGGAGGCGTCGCCGGACTGCCGGGAGTTCCTGGCGGCGGATTCGCCTGAGCTGCTGGCCTTCCTGATGGAGGATGAAGCGGCCAGGGGGCATGCACACTTTCAGGCCTCGGATTTGGCCTTCGTGCGGGTGCTGGAGGACGTGATCGAGGTGCTGATGGACAAGGGGGTGATCAGTTTCACCGAGTTGCCCGAACCGGCCCAGCAGAAGGTGATGGAGCGCCAGTCGCTGCGTCGGCGGCTGAACGGCCTGAGCCTGGTAGGCAATGGTGATGAGGAGAGCGAGGTGATCTGAGGATGGCGCCTGTTCCCTGAACCAGAAGCTGGCTTATTTTCTATTACGCCCACCCCCACTCCCCGCAAATGCGGGGCGTGGGCGTTCTACGGTAGGCATCAGGCGGGCCTGTCGTGCTGACGAACGCCGGGGCCGGTGACACCGTCCATGCCCAGTTCGTAGAGCAGTTCGGCTTCCTGCAGGCTGTCGACGCCCTCGGCGATGGCCAGGATACCGATGGAGTGTGAGAGGGTAGCCATGCCGCGCAGGATGGTCTGCTGCTCGGGGCTGCGGTCGACCCCCTTGACCAGGGAGGCGTCGATCTTGAGGTAGCTGAGCCCCAGATCCTGAAGATCGGAGATGCGTCGGAACTCGCGGCCGACGTGTTCAAGGCCGAGCTTGCAGCCGAAGGGCTGCAGTTCACGGCACAGGCTGCGGAAGTTTTCCAGGTCGTGGATGACCATGGCCTCGGGCACTTCCAGCCACAGTTTGGCCGCGGCCTCCCGGTGGGAATGGATCAGATTGCGAAGGTCGAGCACAAAGCGGGCATCGCACACCGAGGCGGGCGATAGGTTGATGCCCAGCGGCTTACCGTGGCGCGAGATCTCCTTGACGGCCTCGCGGGCCACGGCCATGTCCAGGGTGGTGTCCAGCTCCAGGCGCGAAATCCAAGGCATGAAGATGCCGGCCGGGCGCCACTCGCCCTTCAGGCGCAGCCGCGAGGGGCACTCCAGGTGGAGCAGCTTGCCGTTGGCGTCCAGCACCGGGAAGCGCCCCAGGTAGACGCCGGCCTGCAGGGCCTCCTTCAGCGCCGTTCGCCAGTCGGCATGGCTGTTGAACAACGGCAGGCGCTGAGACCCTTCGGCGATCAGCTGCGCCAGGTCACCGCGGTTCTCGGCGGTGGCGAGTGCGCCGTCCAGGCTGGCCAGCAGGGCCGCGGGCTTATCCTCCTGGGAGTAGGCGATCAGCGAGGAGGGCAGGCCGAGGTTGATGCGCTCCTCCTGTTTGTGCAGGGCATCCAGCCGCTGGGTGAGCTCCTGGCCGATGCCCTGGAGGTCGACCCGGCCCGGCACCAGCAGGGCGAAGTCGCCGCCCCCGAGGCGCCCGGCGATGCCGCCGCCGCTGACCTTGCCGAGCTGTTCCAGTTCCTGGCCGAGCGCTCTGAGCAGGTGGTCGGTGTCGGCGTGGCCCAGCCGTTCGCTGACCTCGCCTAGCCGGGCCAGGCGGACAAGGGCG
Source organism: Halomonas salsilacus (assembly GCF_051216275.1). Classification (NCBI taxonomy): domain Bacteria; kingdom Pseudomonadati; phylum Pseudomonadota; class Gammaproteobacteria; order Oceanospirillales; family Halomonadaceae; genus Halomonas; species Halomonas salsilacus. Next base: position 80,406 of record NZ_JBPKAQ010000013.1, on the reverse strand, counting down.
AAGCTGCCACTGGCTCGGGCGCCACTGCTCTCCAGCATGACAGTGAGCTGGCCAAGGAACGCCTCGCGGTTGAATACGCCGGTGACGGTGTCGTGCTGCAAGCGCTGCCTGAGCACGTCGAGTCGCTCGCTCTCGCGGCCGAGCATGTCGCGCACGGAGCCGGAGAGCTGGTTCATGGCCTGAACCACCTCCTTCAATTCGCGAGTGCGCGGCTCGGGGGAAGTGGTGAAGCGGCGGTTACCGATGTCGCGAGCCTGGGCCACCACGGCGCGCAGCGGGCGGCGGATGGTGCGCACGACCCAGGCGGCCAGCGCCAGGCTGATCGCACCGGCCAGGGCGAACCAGCCGAGCAGCTCCAGGCTGCTGCGCCACAGGGATTGATAGGCGAAGCTGTGGTGGGTGGCGACGCTCAGGGTGCCGTACTGACGCCAGCCGTCCTGGACCACCGCCTGGGCGGGGGGGACCTCGAAGCGCACCAGGTCGACGAACCAGCCGGGAGCGCCCTCGACTGCCTCGCTGCCCTCCCGGTTCTCGATCACCTCGCCCTGGGGGTTGTGCAGTTCGACCAGCCGGTAGTGGCCGGTGTCGAACTGGGCCGCGACCAGCAGGCCGATAGTCACCGGGTCCTTGTCGAGCTGGCTCAGGGTCAGCGCCAGGGCGTTGGCGTTGTCGGCGTTCTTGATCTGCACTTCCTGCTGCATGTAGTGGCGGCTGCTGGTGACGCCGATGAACAGGCTGCCGCCGAAGGCCAGCAACAGCAGTACCACGATGGTCAGCCAGAGCTGCTTGATAAGCGACATGTTGTTGTGCTCCCCACGGGTGTGTCACCCGAATCAGATGAATCCCTGCTCACGCATGCGGTCGATCACGTTGCGCCAGCGCGATAGCCGCGCCAGCGGGTCGGCCCGTGATTCGGTGCTTCCCCCGGCCCACAATCCCTGGCTGTTGAAGCTGAACAGCGGGTCGAGGTCGGTGCGCTGGCCGCCCGGCGTGATCGACGGCACGAGGTTGTCCAGAATCAGCGGCTCCGCCGCCGGCGTCTCGTACCAGCCCAGCACCATGTGGGCCTGGGTGATCTGGCTGCGGCCGATGCGCGCCCGCACGTAGATCATGCGCAGCTGGCTGCCGGGCACGCCGAGCTGCTTCAAGGTGATGTACTTGGCGATGGAGTAGTCCTCGCAGTCCCCCTGGCCGCGGCCCAGGGTCTCCAACGGCGTGGCCCAGAAATCCTCGCGCCCCCAGTTGTCGATGTCGTCGACCCAGCGCACTCGGCGGTTGAAGAAGTCGTTGACCTCGCCCAGCTGATTCTGGAGCGGGGCGCCGCGCAGTCGTTCGAGCAGGGCGAACCAGTCCTCAAGAGCGTTCATCCCCTGCTGACCATAGAGGCTCTGCATGCTCTGGCGAAGCCGCGCGGGGTCAAGGCTGGCGGTGGCCGGCCCCGTGCACAGTCCTAGCCCTGTCGCCAGCAGCAGGGCGCCGAGCCCCGCCAGAAAGCGGCGGCGGCCCGGCGACACTGGACGACGGGGCGAGGAGGGCATCATGGCGGGACTCGGGTAGATCGGCGTTTGCTGAATTCTAGGCGCAGGTGCTGCCTAATGCGAATGCCTTATGGGGCTCATACCCTGATGGGAAGATACCCCAAGGGCTCATCCCCTGCCGGGGCCCTGCCAGACCCGCAGCCGACCGATCCAGCGATGATCGCGGCAGGCGTCACGCAGCTCGTCGGCGGCCTGATCCAGGTTCTGCCCGTCGGGCAGGGCGTTGACGAAGATCGAAACGTCCACCTGGTTGTCCAGATAGTGAAGATCCAGGGCGACCCGGGTGTGCCAGACGCCCACGTCGCGCCAGGTCTCGTCGAGCATGCCCTCTATGTCGCCGCGCAGCGGCAGGCCTGGGCGCAGGCTATGTTCGGTCTCGCCGGCATCATCCTCCGGGTCGATGTGGAAGGTCACGTCGGCCAACACCGGGAAGGCCTCGCGCAGGCGCCGGGTCACGGCGTTGCCGATCTCGTGGGCCTCGGAGACGGTGACCCGCGGCGGCACCACGATATGCAGGTCCAGCACCGCCTGGCTGCCCAGGGTGCGCGTGCGCAGGTCGTGGACGCCCCGCACGCCCGGGATCCGCTCGGCCAGCGCCTGCATCTCCTGGCGCTCCGGTTCAGGCAGGGCGGTGTCGATGAGCTCCTGGCTCGACTCCCACAGCAGCCGGCCGCCCACCTGGCCGACCATCACGCCCACCACGATGGCGGCCACGGCGTCCATCCAGCCAGCGCCGAACTGGGCCGCGATCAGGCCCACCAGTACTACCACGGTGGAGAGGGCATCGGAGCGGGAGTGCCAGGCGTTGGCCTCCAGGAGCCGCGAGTTGACCCGCTTGGCGACGCGCATGGTGTAGCGGTAGATCCACTCCTTGGCGAGCAGGGCGACCACCGCGATGCCGATGGCCCAGAGCCCCGGGGCGGGAATCGGCTCGCCGGCGACCAGCCGGGTGACGCTGGCCCAGGCGATGCCGCCGGCGACGAAGATCAGCACACCGCCCAGCCACAGGGTGGCGAGGGTCTCGATGCGGCCGTGGCCGTAGGGGTGGTTGCTATCCGGCTCCTGGCGGCCGAAGTGGGTCGCGGCCAGTACGAAGACATCGGTGAGGATGTCCGAAAAGGAGTGGATGCCGTCGGCCACCAGGGCCGCCGAGCCCACCATGAACCCGGTGACCATCTTGGCGACGCCCACCACGAAGTCGATCACCGCGCCAATCAGCGTGACCTTGTGCGCCTCGCGGGTCTGGGCGCCGCGGTCGGGCGGAACGTGCGGGTGGTGATGGCCGTGGGCGTGTGCCATGGCGTCCTCGCTGTCAGGGGGCGATGCGGTCAGGGATCGATGTCGTCAGGAGGTCAGGGCGTCAGGACTCGATGCGGCCGGCCTTGTTGCGTACCGGGTTGGCGTACTGGGCCAGCCACCAGGGGCGCAGCTCGGCAGGCACCTGCTGCAGGCGTGCCTGGAAGCGGGCGCGGTCGGCATCGCTGATGGAGGCGTGGTCGATCAGTTCCGGGGCGTCGCCCAGCGCCTCCAGGGCCAGGTAGTGGCTGGGAAAGAGGTGGTAGCCGGCCAGCACCTGGCGGTCGATCTCGACGGCCACGGCCTCGGGGCTGTCGAGATCGGCGGCAAGCGGGGTGCCGAAGGTCAGCTGCACGCGCCCCTTGTGGCCGGTGATGCCGGCGACGATGGACTGGATGTCCTCGAACTGTTCCTTCTCGTAGTTGCCGCTGGTGTGCAGGGCGTGGAGCTCCCGGGCCTTCTGCACGTCGCAGGGGTCGTACTCATAGCTGATCGACACCGGCACCAGGCGCAGCTCGGCGATCGCCTCGCCGATGCCCACGCCGCGCTGCTCGGCCCGTCGGGCCATGGTCATCATCTTGATGATCGCCGGGTCGGTGCGGTCGATGCCGTCCTTGGCGCGCCCCTCGCGCTGGGCCATCCAGATCGAGTGGTTGTCCCCGTTGAGGGAGTGGCGGATATAGCTCGACAGCTTCTGATAGGCGGCCAGCATGGCGCGCTTTCCGCGGGCGCTGCGCGGTACGATGAAGCTCTTGTTGAGGCGCATCAGGTCGGTGACGTAGGGCTTCTTGAGCAGGTTGTCGCCGATGGCGATACGCACCGTGTCGCGCCCGGCCAGGTAGAGAGAATAGTTGACGAAGGCCGGGTCCAGGGAGATGTCGCGATGGTTGCCGATGAACAAATAGGCGGTCTCGGCATCCAGGGCGTCGAGCCCCTTGACCTGGAAGTCGTCGGTGGTGGTACGAATCATGCGCTCCATGTAGCTGGCGATGCGCATCTGAAAGTCGTACACGCTGGTCACGCCGCGCACCTCGCGGCGAATGGCGAGGCTGGCCAGGGTGCTGGAGAGCCGTGGCATGAAACGTGACAGCCGCGGCAACCGAAAGCGGGTCAGGGCGGAAAGCAGCTCCGGGTCCTGGGCCAGGCGGGCGAGGACGTCGGCCACCTCTTCGTCGCGATAGGGGCGGATCTCGGCCCAGGGATCGGCGGATGAGGCGTCAGAGTGTTGGTCGGTCATGGCGTCACACGTCACGGTTCGCGGTGCCTGCCTCGCCGTCAAGCCAGGCGATCAGGCGCTCGATGTTCGTGCCCATGGCCTCGGCCATCAACACGAAGTCGGTCTCCAGGCGCACCAGGGAATCGTCGCCGTCGTCGGAGGCGTTGGCCTCGTCGATCAGGGCGTCACCGAAACGCAGCGACTTCAGCGCCAGGTCGTCATGCAGCACGAAGCTTAGCCGCCCCTCGATCTCTAGGGCCAGCTTGCTGGCCTGGCGGCCGCTCTCCAGCAGCTGCTGGATCTCGTCGCTGTCAAGGTCGACCTGACGGGCACGCAGCACGCCGTCGTCGCCCTTGGCCTTGAGCTCCACCTGGTCGCCCAGCACCAGGTCGGCGGGCCGCGAGGCGGGATCCACCAGCCACTGGGTCATGGCGCGCATGGGCAGGGTCTGGCTGGCCAGGGGGGTCACCTTGAGGCTGCCAAGGGTCTCGCGCAGCAGGTCGAGCAGCTCCTCGGCACGGGTGCTGGAGCTGGCATTGACGCCGATCAGTTGCCGGCGGGTGTCCCACCACAGGTCGATCTTCTGACTGCGCACGAAGGCGCGTGGCAGCAGTTCCTCGATCACCTGCTCCTTGATGGCGATCTTCTCCTGGCGGCGCAGCTTTCGCCCCTCCCGGGCCTCGACGTCGGCGGCGCGCTCTTCCACCTCTTCACGCACCACGGAGGAGGGCAGCAGCCGCTCCTGGCGCAGGGCACTGAGTAGTCGCTGGCCCTGGAGTTCGTGCAGACGCGCGGTGCCGGCGCGCCCGGCGGGCGCAGTCCAGCCCAGCCGGCGAGGATCCTGGCTGCCCAGTGGCCGGGCGGCGTGCTCGGCCAGGGCCTCCTCGAGGGTGGCAGCATCCAGCGTCGGCGCATCGTTCAGGCGATAAAGGTGCAAGTGCTTGAACCACATGAAGCATTTCCCGAGGCAAAAAGGTTGGCCATTATCCCTGAAGGGGGGCGGGGGTGCCAGCGGGGAGCCGGGTTGTGGTGAGCTTGAAACGACTGTTTGAAATTGCGCGCCGGCATGGCCAGAATCGCCAAGGTGCCCATCAATGTCATTATCAAGGTCTTTCTCAAGGAGCCATGCCATGGATTCTCGCCTCTCGACCAGCCACCTGCGGGTGCGCGGCTATCATCTGGACGGCTACGGTCACGTCAACAACGCACGCTATCTGGAATTTCTGGAGGAGGGGCGCTGGGGCTACTTCGATGACCGCCCGGCCCTGGCCCGGCGGCTGATGGGCGGAGACCTGGCCTTCGTGGCCGTGAACCTCAACATCGACTACCGAGAGGCGGCGGTGGCGGGTGACGACCTGGAGATCCGCACCCGTCTCTCGGCCCTGGGCGGGCGTAGCGCCAGGATGAGCCAGGAGATCCGTCGCGTGCGCGACGACGCCCTGGTCAGCGCGGCCACCCTGACCTTCGTGCTGCTCGACGTGGCCGCCAACCAGGCGCTGCCCATCGAGGCCGAGATTCGCGAGCTGCTCGAGCCCCTGGTGATGGAGCAGGCGCTCGCATAGCCATCTGCCTTTGCTCTGTCCGCGGTGGTATGATGTAGCGCTATCATGGCGCCCACGGCAACGCCGGAGAGGGCGGCCAACCTCTTGCAGTGCAAAGGATTCGACGACTCATGGGTGACATCGCCAGAGAGATTCTGCCAGTCAACATCGAGGACGAACTGAAGCAGTCGTACCTCGATTACGCGATGAGCGTGATCATCGGCCGGGCGCTGCCGGATGTGCGCGATGGCCTGAAGCCGGTTCACCGGCGCGTGCTGTTCGCCATGCACGAGCTCGGCAACGACTGGAACAAGCCTTACAAGAAGTCGGCCCGCGTGGTCGGCGACGTGATCGGTAAGTATCACCCCCATGGTGACAGCGCCGTCTATGACACCATCGTGCGCATGGCCCAGCACTTCTCCATGCGCCACGTGCTGGTCGACGGTCAGGGCAACTTCGGTTCTATCGACGGCGACAGCGCCGCCGCCATGCGTTACACCGAGGTGCGCATGTCCAAGCTGTCCCACGAGCTGCTGGCCGACCTGGAGAAGGACACCGTCGACTGGGTCGACAACTACGACGGTACCGAGCGCATCCCCGAGGTGCTGCCCACCAAGGTGCCCAACCTGCTGATCAACGGCTCCTCGGGCATTGCCGTGGGCATGGCCACCAATATCCCGCCCCACAACATGGGCGAGATCATCAGCGCCTGTCTGGCGCTGATCGACGACTACACCCTCAGCGTCGATGACCTGATCGAGTTCATTCCGGGGCCGGACTTCCCCACCGGGGCCATCATCAACGGCCGCGCCGGCATCATCGAAGCCTACCGCACCGGCCGCGGGCGCATCTACGTGCGCGCCTGTCACACCATCGAGCATGACGACAAGAGCGGTCGCGACCACATCATCGTCAACGAGCTGCCCTATCAGGTGAACAAGGCGCGGCTGATCGAGAAGATCGCCGAGCTGGTCAAGGACAAGAAGATCGAGGGCATCGCCGAGCTGCGCGACGAGTCCGACAAGGACGGCCTGCGGGTGGTGATCGAGACCAAGCGCGGCGAGTCCGGCGAGGTGGTGGTCAACAACCTGTTCGCCCAGACCCAGCTGCAGACGGTCTTCGGCATCAACATGGTGGCCATCGAGGACGGCCAGCCGAAGATCATGAACCTCAAGCAGATCCTCGAGGCCTTCATCCGCCACCGCCGCGAGGTGGTGACCCGGCGGACCCTTTACGAGCTGAAGAAGGCCCGCGAGCGTGGCCACATCCTCGAGGGGCTCACCGTCGCCATCTCCAACATCGACGAGGTGATCGAGCTGATCAAGGCCTCGCCGAATGCCGCCGAGGCCAAGGAGAAGCTGCTGGCGCGCAGCTGGCCGCCCGGCCAGGTCACCGGCATGCTCGAGCGCGCAGGCGCCACCTCCTGCAAGCCCGAGGAGCTCGAGGAGGGCTTCGGCCTCGACGACGCGAGAGTCTCTTATCGGCTGTCGCCGGCCCAGGCCCAGGCCATCCTCGAGCTGCGGCTGCACCGCCTGACCGGGCTCGAGACCGAGAAACTGCTCGACGAGTACCTGAGCATTCTCGAGAAGATTGCCGAGCTGATGGCCATCCTGGCCTCCAGCGAGCGTCTGCTCGAGGTGATTCGCGAGGAGCTGATCGCCGTGCGTGACCAGTTCGGCGACAAGCGCCGCACCGAGATCCAGGCCAGCCACCTCGACCTGTCCATGGAGGACCTGATCGCCGAGGAGGACATGGTGGTCACCGTATCGCGCTCCGGTTACGCCAAGACCCAGCCGCTCTCCGACTACCAGGCCCAGCGCCGCGGTGGGCGCGGCAAGTCCGCCACCGCCATGAAGGATGAGGACATTATCGAGCATCTGCTGGTGGCCTCGACCCACGATACCGTTCTGCTGTTCTCCAACCGCGGCAAGGTCTACTGGCTCAAGGTCTACGAGATGCCGGTGGCCAGCCGCGGCTCGCGGGGCAAGCCGCTGGTCAACATGCTGCCTCTGGATGAGGGCGAGGCGATCAACGCCATCCTGCCGGTGCGCGACTATGACCCGGAGAGCTACATCTTCTTCGCCACCGCCCGCGGCACCGTCAAGCGCACCAGCCTCGAGCAGTTCTCGCGGCCGCGCAGCGTGGGCCTGATCGCCATCGATCTCGAGGAGGGCGACCGCCTGATCGGCGCCGCCATCACTACAGGCTCCGACCACGCCATGCTGCTGTCGTCCAACGGTAAGGCGATCCGCTTCGAGGAGGGCAACGTGCGCGCCATGGGTCGCACCGCCCGCGGCGTGCGCGGCATGCGCCTGCTGAATGATGCCGAGGTGATCAGCCTGATCATCCCCCAGAGCCAGCAGATCGACGCCGAGGCCGATGTGGAGACTGAGAGTGAGGCCGAGGTCGAGGAGGGCGTCACCGTCGAGAACGGCAACGGCGGCCAGATCTACATCCTCACCGCCAGCGAGAACGGCTACGGCAAGCGTAGCCGTCTCGAGGAGTTCCCGCTGCGCGGCCGCGGCGGCCAGGGCGTGATCGCCATGCAGACGAGCGAGCGCAATGGCTCGCTCGTCGCCGCCATGCAGGTCTACTCCACCGACGAGATGATGTTGATCACCGACCGCGGCACCCTGGTGCGCACCCGGGTCGAGGAGGTCTCCATCACCTCGCGCAACACCCAGGGCGTGATGCTGATCCGCCTGGGCAACGACGAGAAGCTGGTCAAGACCGTGCGTATCGATGAGCCGGGCGACGCTTCCCCGGAAGAAGAAGAAGCGGGGACAGACCCACAGTTCGACGCCGATGCAGTTGACGAGGCGGGTGAACAGGCAAGTGCAGAGGATAACGATGAGAAAGCATAACTTCTGCGCAGGCCCGGCGGCACTGCCCACCGCGGTGCTGGAGCGGGCCCGCGACGAGCTGCTCGACTACCACGGTCGCGGCCTCTCGGTAATGGAGATGAGCCATCGCTCGGCGGAGTATGTCGCCATCGCCGAGAAGGCCGAGGCTGACCTGCGCGAGCTGCTGGCCGTGCCGGCCAACTATCGGGTGCTCTTTACCCAGGGTGGCGCCACCCAGCAGTTCGCCGCGGTGCCCTACAACCTGCTCGGCCCGGGCGGGCGTGCCAACTTCCTCAATACCGGCATCTGGAGCAAGAAAGCCATCGGGGAGGCGCGCCACCTGTTCGGCGATGTCCACGTGGCGGCCTCCAGCGAGCCCGGCGGGCATCTGGCGGTGCCGCGCCCGGAGGAGATCATGCTCTCCGATGACGCCGCCTACCTGCACTACACCGCCAACGAGACCATCGGTGGCCTGGCCTTCGACTATATTCCCGATGCTCGGCGCCCCGATGGCTCCGAGGCGCCGCTGGTCTGCGACATGTCCTCGTCGATCCTCGCAGGCCCGCTGGATGTCTCGCCGTTCGGGGTGATCTATGCCGGTGCCCAGAAGAACATCGGTCCGGCCGGCCTGGTGGTGGTGATCGTGCGCGACGACCTGCTCGACCGCGCGCGCCAGGACATGCCGTCGCTGTTCGGCTACCAGGCGCTGGCAGAGGCCGGCTCCATGATCAATACCCCGGCCACCTATAGCTGGTACCTGGCCGGGCTGGTGTTCGAGTGGCTCAAGGACGAGGTCGGTGGCCTGGTCGCCATGGCGGCGATCAACGCCCGCAAGGCGCAGCGGCTCTATGGTGCCATCGATGCCAGCGACTTCTACGCCAATCCCATTGCCCTTCCCAACCGCTCGCGGATGAACGTGCCCTTCGTGCTGAATGACGCGCGCCTGGATGCACCCTTCCTGGCTGAGGCCGAGGCAGCGGGCCTGCTCAACTTACAGGGCCACCGCAGCGTGGGTGGCATGCGCGCCAGCCTCTACAACGCCGTGCCCGAATCCGCGGTGGAGGCACTGGTGGACTTCATGGCCGATTTCGAGAAGAGAAGGGGCTGACAAGCATGAGTGATACCCCCATCGATCTGGATGCGCTGCGACACCGCATCGACGACCTGGACGGCGACATCCTGCGCCTGATCAACGAGCGCGCCGACTGCGCCCAGCAGGTGGCCCAGGTGAAGAGCGCCGAGGACCCCGATACGGTCTTCTATCGCCCCGAGCGCGAGGCCCAGGTGTTGCGCCGTATCATGGCGCTGAACAAGGGCCCGCTGGACAGCGAGGAGATTGCCCGGCTGTTCCGCGAGATCATGTCCGCCTGTCTGGCCCTGGAGCAGCCGATCAAGGTCGCCTACCTGGGGCCGGAGGGCACCTTCACCCAGCAGGCGGCCCTGAAGCACTTCGGCGAGAGCGCCGTTAGCCTGCCCATGGCGGCCATCGACGAGGTGTTCCGCGAGGTGGAGGCGGGGGCGGTCAACTACGGGGTGGTGCCGGTGGAGAACTCCACCGAGGGAGTGATCAACCACACCCTGGACTCCTTCATGGACTCCAGTCTGCGCATCTGCGGTGAGGTGGTGCTGCGCATCCACCACCACCTGCTGGTGGGCGAGACCACTCGCCAGGACAAGGTCTCGCGGATCTACTCCCACCCCCAGTCTTTCGCCCAGTGCCGCAAGTGGCTCGATGCCCACTATCCCCACGCGGAACGGGTGCCGGTCTCCTCCAACGCGGAGGCGTCGCGCCTGGTCAAGACCGAATGGCACAGCGCGGCGATCGCCGGCGACATGGCGGCCAAGCTCTATGGCCTGACTCGCCTGGCCGAGAAGATCGAGGATCGCCCGGACAATTCCACGCGCTTCTTGATCATCGGCAACCAGGACGTACCCATGTCCGGCGAGGACAAGACCTCCATCGTGGTGGCCATGCGCAACCAGCCCGGCGCCCTCCACGACCTGCTGGAGCCCTTCCATCGTCACCAGATCGACATGACGCGCCTGGAGACCCGCCCCTCGCGCAGCGGCGTTTGGAACTACGTCTTCTTCATCGACTTCAAGGGGCACGGCGACGAGCCCCGTGTCGCCGCGGTACTGGAGGAGGTGCGTCTGCGCGCCGCCGAGGTGAAGGTGTTGGGCTCCTACCCGATCGGCGTGCTCTGAGACATGGCGTCGATGGTAAAATCGCCGGTCAATGAAGCGCGCATTTTAATCGTCGGCCTGGGCCTGATCGGTGGATCGCTCGCCGCGGCCCTGCGCGCCGACGGCTTTCGAGGCGCCATCCTTTCTTGCGACCCCGACGCCGACGAGATCGCCCGCGGCGTCGAGATGGGGCTGATCGATCGCGGCGCCACCGAGCTTTCCGCGATCATCGAGGGGGCGACCCTGATCGTGCTGGCGGTGCCGGTGCTGGCCATGCGCAGCGTGATGGTCGAATTGGCCGGCTGCCTGGGGCGGGCCGCCTCCGATGTCGTCATCACCGACGTAGGCAGCACCAAGGCGACCATTCGCGACGGCGCCCGCGAGGCCTTCGGCCAAGTGCCGCCGCGGCTGGTGCTGGGCCACCCCATCGCCGGCTCCGAGAAAAGCGGCGTGGCGGCGGCCAATCCTTCGCTCTATGTGCGCCATAAGGTGATCCTGACCCCGGAGCCCGACACCGACCCTGCGGCGCTTTCCCGGGTGAGCGCGCTGTGGGAGGCCTGCGGTGCCGAGGTGCTGGTGATGGACGTCGAGCGCCATGACCAGGTGCTGGCACGGACCAGTCACCTGCCGCACCTGCTTGCCTTCTCCCTGGTGGACACCCTGGCGCGTCAGGACGAGCGGATGGAGATCTTCCGCTACGCCGCCGGGGGCTTTCGCGATTTCACCCGTATCGCCGGCAGCGACCCGGTCATGTGGCGCGACATCTTCGTCGCCAACCGCGAGGCGGTGCTGTCCTCCCTGGACGACTTCGAGGCCGGCCTGGCGCGGCTGCGCCAGGCCATCGAGCGCGGTGACGGCGACGCCATGCTCGCGACCTTCGATCGCGCCCGCCACGCGCGTCACTACTTCGAATCCCTGCTCAACAAGACCAGTTATCAGGCGGAATATCAGATGCAACAGCAAGGCAAGCTGCGCTACCGGGTCGCCCCGGGCGGCGCCGTGACCGGCCGCATCCGCGTGCCCGGCGACAAGTCGATCTCCCACCGCTCCATCATGCTCGGCGCCCTGGCCGAGGGTGTCACCGAGGTGAAGGGCTTCCTGGAAGGGGAGGACAGCCTGGCCACCCTGCAGGCGTTCCGCGAGATGGGGGTGGCCATCGAGGGGCCGAATCATGGCCGCGTGACCGTGCACGGGGTGGGCATGCATGGTCTCAAGGCGCCGTCGGGGCCGCTCTATGTGGGCAACGCCGGTACCGCCATGCGCCTGTTCGCCGGACTGCTGGCCGGCCAGGCCTTCGATACCGAACTCACCGGCGATGCCTCGCTGACCAAGCGCCCCATGGGCCGGGTGGCTGATCCGCTGCGCCTGATGGGGGCGGTGATCGACACCAATGAGGGCGGTCGTCCGCCGCTGTGCATTCACGGCGGCCGCGCGCTCAAGGGCATCACCTACGACATGCCCATGGCCAGCGCCCAGGTGAAGTCCTGCCTGCTGCTGGCCGGGCTCTACGCCCAGGGCGAGACCCGCGTACGCGAGCCGGCGCCGACCCGCGATCACACCGAACGCATGCTCCAGGGCTTTGGCTACGAGGTGCATCGCGAGGGCGATACCTGCTGGCTCTCCGGCGGCGGCTGGCTGACCGCCGCGCCCATTGACGTGCCCGCGGACATCTCGTCTGCCACCTTCTTCCTGGTGGCGGCGGCGATCACCCCGGGGGCCGACCTGATCCTGGAGCACGTGGGCATCAACCCGACCCGCATCGGCGTGATCAACATCCTCAAGCTGATGGGCGCGGACCTGACGCTCGCCAACCAGCGCGAGGTGGGCGGCGAGCCGGTGGCGGACCTGCACATCCGCCATGCGCCGCTGAAGGGCATCGACATTCCCGTGGACCAGGTGCCGCTGGCCATCGACGAGTTCCCGGCGCTGTTCATCGCCGCGGCCAATGCCGAGGGCACCACTCGCCTGCGCGGGGCGGAGGAGCTGCGCGTCAAGGAGTCCGATCGCCTGCAGGCCATGGCCGACGGTTTGGCCACCATTGGCGTTACGCACACCCTGGTCGAGGATGGCATCGATATCGTGGGCGGCGGCAACCCGGAAGGTCCCAACTACGGTGGCGGACGCATCGACAGCCTGGGCGATCACCGCATCGCCATGTCATTCGCCATCGCCGCGCTGCGTGCCGGTGACGAGATCATCATCGACGACTGTGCCAACGTGGCCACCTCCTTCCCCGGCTTCATCGACCTGGTCCGCAAGGTGGGCCTGCGTATCGAGGAGGAAGCGGTCGAGGAGGGCGCATGACAATCGCCGAGACGGCCATGCCGGTCCTGGCCATCGACGGGCCCGGTGGCGCCGGTAAGGGCACCATCAGCCGCCTGGTCGCCGAGCGCCTGGGCTGGCACCTGCTCGATTCGGGCGCCCTTTATCGCCTCACGGCGCTGGCCGCTGGCAAGCACGGCGTGGCGCTGGATGACGAGACGGGGCTGGCCGGGGTCGCCGCCACGCTTGACGTGGTGTTCGTTGCCGAGACCGAGACGACCCATATCCTGCTGGAGGGCGAGGATGCCACCGCCGCCATCCGCACCGAACAGGTGGGCGATGCCGCTTCCCGGGTCGCGGCCCTGCCAGCGGTTCGCGAGGCACTGCTGGGCCGTCAGCGTGCCTTTCGCAAGTCGCCCGGCCTGGTGGCCGACGGCCGTGACATGGGCACCGTGGTGTTCACCGATGCCCCCCTGAAGATCTTCCTCACGGCTTCGGCCGAGGAGAGGGCGCGCCGGCGTCAGCTCCAGTTGCGGGAAGCGGGCGTGAATGCTAGTCTATCGAGTCTTTTGAAGGAGATTCAGGCGCGCGATGCACGCGACATGCAACGCAGCGTGGCCCCGCTCAAGCCGGCAGATGATGCCATCATGCTTGACACCACGCGCCTGACGATACCGGAAGTGGTGGATCGGCTGACGGAGTTGCTGACCGAGCGTGGTCTGGCATCCGCCACCTGAAACTCCCTTGCGGCGCCCCCGGCAGCATGTGATGACGTGGCTAGGCAGCGATTCCCGATAGCCGAGCCAGGTCGAACCAGCGCCAACATCTCCGGGGGTCTGGTAAATAAGGCCCGCACTCGCTGGTGGTGCGGAGGAAGCGGCATGTCCGCACTTAACGTTGATCACGTAGGAACACCATGAGCGAAAGCTTTGCTGATTTGTTTGAACAATCTCTCCAGGACATCAACATGGAGCCGGGCGCTATCGTCGTGGCTACCATTGTCGACATCGAGGGTGACTGGGTCACCGTCAATGCCGGCCTGAAGTCCGAAGGTCAGATCCCCGCGGCCCAGTTCCGCGACGAGAATGGCGACCTGTCCATCGCCATCGGTGACGAGGTCCACGTGGCTCTGGAAGCCGTCGAGGACGGTTTCGGCGAGACACGTCTCTCCCGCGAGAAGGCCAAGCGCGCCGAGGCGTGGAAGATCCTGGAAGCTGCCTTCGAGAAAGACGAGATCATCAAGGGCGTGATCAACGGTAAGGTCAAGGGCGGTTTCACCGTCGAAGTCGACTCCATCCGTGCCTTCCTCCCGGGTTCCCTGGTCGACGTGCGTCCGGTGCGCGACACCACGCACCTCGAGAACAAGGAACTCGACTTCAAGGTCATCAAGCTTGACCCGAAGCGTAACAACGTCGTCGTGTCCCGCCGTGCCGTGCTCGAAGCCGAGAACAGCGCCGAGCGTGAAGCCCTGCTCGCCACCCTGCAGGAAGGCCAGCAGATCCTGGGTATCGTCAAGAACCTGACCGACTACGGCGCCTTCGTCGACCTCGGTGGCGTCGATGGCCTGCTGCACATCACCGACATGGCCTGGAAGCGCATCAAGCACCCGAGCGAGATCGTGGCCGTGGGCGACGAGATCAGCGTCAAGGTGCTGAAGTTCGATCGCGAGCGCAACCGCGTCTCCCTGGGCCTGAAGCAGCTTGGCGAAGACCCCTGGGTCAACATCAAGGATCGCTACCCGGAAGGCACCAAGGTTCACGCCGTCGTCACCAACCTCACCGACTACGGCTGCTTCGCCGAGCTGGAAGAAGGCGTCGAGGGTCTGGTCCACGTCTCCGAGATGGACTGGACCAACAAGAACATCCATCCGTCCAAGGTGGTTCAGGTCGGCGATGATGTGGACGTCATGGTGCTGGATATCGACGAGGAGCGTCGTCGTATCTCCCTGGGTATCAAGCAGTGCACCGCCAACCCGTGGGAGACCTTCAGCTCGCAGTACAACAAGGGCGATCGCGTTGCCGGTACCATCAAGTCGATTACCGACTTCGGTATCTTCATCGGCCTGGAAGGCGGCATCGACGGCCTGGTTCACCTGTCCGACATCTCCTGGACCGACACCGGCGAAGACGCCGTCCGCTCCTTCAAGAAGGGCGACGAGGCCGAGGCCGTGATCCTCTCCATCGATCCGGAGCGTGAGCGCATCTCCCTGGGTATCAAGCAGCTCGATACCGATCCGGTGGCCGAGTTCCTGGCCGTTCACGACAAGGGCACCATCGTCACCGGCCGCGTGGTCGAGGTCGATGCCAAGCAGGCCCAGGTCGAGCTGGCTACCGATGTCGTCGCCGTGCTCAAGGCGTCCGAGATCAGCGCCGACCGCGTCGAGGATGCTCGCAACGTCCTGAACGAAGGAGACAGCGTCGAGGCTCGCATCATCGGTGTCGATCGCAAGAACCGCCAGATCGCCCTGTCCGTGAAGGCCAAGGATCAGGACGATACTCGCCAGAACCTGAAGAAGCTGCGCGAAGAGGCTCCCGAGAGCGGTGGTCCGATGACCATCGGCGACCTCATCAAGCAGCAGATGGGTCAGGACTGATCAGGAAGTTGTCTCCCGACGGACCAGAAACCGCCGCCCTCCGGGGCGGCGGTTTTTTTTAGCAGTGGTATCACAGGCCATTTAGCACGCCGGCCTTCAGCGGCGCGTTTCTGAGTGGCGTAGTTTCAAGAAGCGATTTTGAGTGGCGTAGTTTGCATCGCTACATCTTTCAGTACTTCAGTCTTTCTCCGAGTCATCTATCGAGAGCTCCGCTTGCGGAGACTTTGAGTTGTGGCTAATCGTTATACTTGAGTTGCGCTGGGTCCTGCTATCGGTCAGACTATTGCCAGTTACGAGTTCTTTGTCACATAATAATGTCCCCGTTGCACAGCCACCCCGTAAGAAGGAAATCAGATAATGTCCCTGCTCAACGAATACATGCAGATGGAACAGCAGCTGAAACAGCTCCAGTCCAATATGGACAAGCTGCAGAATGACAAGCGCCTGCAGTCGGAACTCGAGTTCAAGGATCGCCTCGAGTCGCTGATGAAGGAGTTCGACAAGAGCGCCGCCGACGTAATCGCGCTGCTCGACCCTAAGCCCGCCGCTGCGGCGCCCAAGGCCGCTTCTGCGCCGGCAGGCGCGCGTCGCAAGCGCAAGCTGAAGATCTACAAGAACCCCAATACCGGTGAGGTCGTGGAAACTCGCGGCGGTAACCACAAGACCCTGAAGGCGTGGAAGGACGAGCACGGCGGCGACACCGTAGAGTCCTGGCTGGTCCGCGTCGAGGAGTAAGAGGCCCTCCCGCGGTTCGATGTCTGGCTCGATGTCTGGTATGACGACGGCGCCTCGAAGGCGCCGTCGGCGTATGGCTCACCGACTTCGCTCCCGGACGCGATGGCGATATACTGGCAAGCGACTCAGACTTATCAGGGAGCGACGTGTTCCATGTTGATTTCCCCGATGTGCTCCCCTTTACCGTCACCACGAACGACCGGTCAAGAATGAAACAGCAGACACAGCGAAAACCCCTGGACGAGCGTGAGAAACTGCGCCAATTCCGTGAACTTGATGATGCCTTTGCCGAGGCGCTTCGCGAACTCGAGGGCCCCGATGTTGGACCTGATAGTTCCGAAGAACCTTCGTCCCTCGCCGAGATACCTGCCCAGGAGGACGAGGCGCCTGGCTCGGATCATTTCGAGGATCGTCTTCGCGCGCTGATGCAGGAGTATCACCAGCCCGCCAAACAGGTAGCCGATCTGCTGCAGACGCTCAGGACCCTGGGTCGCATCGCCTGAGGCCGCTCGGTTTCCGCTATCCGATCCGCTATCTGGTGGCGATCTCCAGTGCGGCGATGCGCTCCAGCGCCTGATCGCGCCGCTCCCCGCACAGCGCCATATCAAACCCGAATTGCTCGCATACCACCGGCCGACGCGAGTTGCCGAACAGCCGGCAGAGGTTGTCCGCATCCAGCTGAACGCAACGCACCCCGGCCGGCTTGCCCTCGGGCATGCCGGGAATCGGCGTGCTGATCGAGGGGGCGATGCAGCAGGCCCCGCAGCCGGGGCGGCAGTCGCCCTGGCTCATGATTCCGCCTGCTGGCGTCGGGTGACACAGGAAAGGGGATCGACGGCCCCGTTCTCGGCGAAGGCCGCCATGCGCTCGCGGCAGCTGCCGCAGCGCCCGCAGGCCATCGCCTCGCCCCGGTAGCAGGTCCAGGTATCGATGTAGTCGAGCCCCATGGCCAAACCGTCGGCGAGGATCTGTGCCTTGGTGGCGCGCACGTAGGGGGCGTGGATCTCGACGGCCTCGAAGTTGGCGATGCCTGCCACGGCATTCATCGCCTCGACGAACTCGGGGCGGCAGTCGGGGTAGAGCATGCGATCGGCCACCGTGGGGGAAGCGCAAAGGGTCATAGGTCAACTCTGGTCGGAAAATTTCGGGCCGTCGAAGCGGCATTCCGGGGTCCGGTCCGGTGCCGCGCAGTGTACGCAAGTCGTCACTTTCTGGCCAGATTCCCCCGCAATTGCTAGACTTCCGCGCCTTTCCACCCCACTGCACCCGCGGCGCTGTCGCCCGGGGTGCCATCGTCCTGACAACGGTGATCCCACATGCAAGCCCCCGAACTGCTCTCCCCCGCGGGAACGTTCAAGAACATGCGCTACGCCTTCGCCTACGGGGCGGATGCGGTCTATGCCGGCCAGCCGCGCTACTCGCTGCGCGTGCGCAACAACGACTTCAAGATCGACAACCTGCACAAGGGCATCGCCTATGCCCACGAGCGGGGCAAGCAGTTCTACGTGGCGTCCAATATCGCGCCCCACAACAGCAAGCTGAAGACCTACCTGCGCGACATGGAGCCGGTGATCGAGGCCGGCCCGAATGCGCTGATCATGTCCGACCCGGGCCTGATCATGATGGTGCGCGAACGCTGGCCGGAGCAGGTCATCCATCTGTCGGTGCAGTCCAACGTGGTCAACTGGGCCGCGGCGAGGTTCTGGCAGCGCCAGGGCATCAGCCGCATCATCCTGTCCCGCGAGCTGTCGCTGGCAGAGATCGGCGAGATCCGCGCCGAGTGCCCGGATCTGGAGATCGAGACCTTCGTCCACGGCGCGCTGTGCATCGCCTACTCCGGGCGCTGCCTGCTCTCCGGCTACTTCAACCATCGCGACCCCAACCAGGGCACCTGCACCAATGCCTGCCGCTGGAAGTACAACACCGTGGCCGCCGCCCACGACGAGACCGGCGACCTGGTTCCAGCCAACTCGGCGGCCGCCCATGCGGCCAGCGGCGTCTGGACGCCAGGGCAGGGGAGTGCGCAGGGTGGCCTGATCGCCTCCGGCGGCGGCAGCACGTCGATGGTTGAGACCGCGCCCCAGGGCACGGCCACCGCCGGCGGCGTGGAGGGCCAGGACGAGCTCTCGGCGCTGATCGAGGATCGCACCCGCCCCGGCGAGCTGATGCCGGTGTTCGAGGACGAGCATGGCACCTACATCATGAACTCCAAGGACCTGCGCGCCGTGCAGCATGTGCCGCAGCTCACCGAGATGGGCATCTCCTCGCTGAAGATCGAGGGGCGTACCAAGTCCCACTACTATGTGGCGCGTACCGCCCAGGTCTACCGCCGCGCCATCGACGACGCTGTGGCCGGCCGGCCCTTCGACATGCGTCTGATGGACGAACTCGACAACCTGGCCAACCGCGGTTACACCGAGGGCTTCTACCGCCGCCATGTCCACGACGAGTACCAGAACTACGAGCAGGGCAACTCGGTGGGAGTCCACCAGCAGTTCGTCGGCGAGGTGATCGGCTATGACCCGGATCGCAGCGCGCTGGAGGTGGACGTCAAGAACCGCTTCGAGGTAGGCGACGGCATGGAGCTAATGCTCCCCGGCGGCAACCGTCGCTTCGTGCTCGAGCATATCGAGAACAAGCGCGGCGAATCCGTAGGCGCGGCGCCGGGCTCCGGCCATGTGGTGCGCATCCCGGTGCCTGGCGAGGCCGTCGCCTCCGAGCGCATCGAGTTCGCGCTGCTGATGCGGGATCTGACATAGCACCGAGGGGCGAGGTGTGAGGAGGCTCCTGGCTGCCGTTGCCTGGCCCCCGTCGCTGAAGAGCGACAGTCGTATCCACACCGGCTGCATCATTGGGGGCTAGCCTGATACGCATCCCCCATGGAACCGGAGGTTCACATGAGCAAGCGAGTCGATCTGCGCCTGGCCCTGGCCACCTCAAGCCTGGTACTGCTGATGGCCACGGGTCACGCCCTGGCCCAGCCCGCCGACCACCCCGGTCGCGGCCATGGAGCTTCTCAGGGCCAGGGCCAGGGGCAAGGTCAGGGAAAAGGCCCGCGACAGGAGCGGAGAGAGCAGGGCCAGCCAAGCCGGGGTGACCGCGGCCGGCAGGAGTTCCAGGAGCAGGATCGCGATCGAGATCGCTACCATGACCGCGCTCATCGAGATGGCGAATGGCGTGATCGCGAACGCGACCGGGAGAGCTACAGCAACCGTGAGCGTCGTGACGATCGCTATCGCAGCGAACCGAGTCTCGACGAGCGAGAACTGCGTCGACTGTTCGGTGAGCGCCGCGACTGGGTCCGCGCGGAGGAGCGCGCCAGCCTGCCGCCGGGCATTCGCATGAACCTTGAGCGCGGCAAGCCGCTGCCCCCCGGCATCGCCAAGCGCTTCGACGAGCGCTCGCTGAGCAACTTGCCACGCTACGAAGGCTACGAGTGGCGCCGCGCGGGACCCGATGCCATCCTGGTCGACNTGAGCGCGGCAAGCCGCTGCCCCCCGGCATCGCCAAGCGCTTCGACGAGCGCTCGCTGAGCAACTTGCCACGCTACGAAGGCTACGAGTGGCGCCGCGCGGGACCCGATGCCATCCTGGTCGACGCCGCCAATGAGATCATCTACCGGGTCATTCGCGACGTCCTCTATTGATCGATGTCGGCTCTGCTGTAACGCTATCGGCCCGGCCTCCCGAGAGTCCGGGCCGATCCCGTCTCACGCTGGCGTTCGGCGCGTCCGGCGTGGCACCATGAAGGATTGCGTGCACCGGAAGACGATGGATGTTCAACGATAGTTCACTGCGCTGGCCCTGGCGGATGGTGGCGGTGGGAGGGGTGCTGTTGATGGCCCTCTACCTGTGGATCTGGCACTCTCCGGACCTGGCCGACATGCAGCGCTGGGCCGCCGAGGCCTCACACCATCCCGCGGTGATCATCGGCGTCATCCTGGTGATGGCGGTGACCCTGGCGCTCGGCCTGCCCGGCAGCATCGGCCTGTGGCTGATCGCGCCCTTCTATACCCCCCTGGCGGCCACGCCCATGCTGATCGTCGGCAGCGTCGTCGGTGCACTCGGCGCCTACTGGCTCTCCGCCCGGGTGGGGGATCGCTGGACTCCGAAGGGGCTGACCCGCAAGATCATGCGCCGTCTCGAGAAGCGCAGCGATTTCCTGACCCAGTGCGCCCTGCGCGTGCTGCCGGGCTTTCCTCACTCGGTGGTCAACTATGCCGCCGGCCTGCTGCGTCTGCCCCTGGGCACCTTCCTGATGGCGGCCATCATCGGCCTCGGAGTGAAGTGGGCGGTCTATGCCAGCGCGATCTATGGCGCGCTGGAGGCGGTGGAGAGCGACGAGGTGATGAGCATCAGCGTGGTTTTGCCTCTGCTGGCGCTCACCGCACTATTGCTGCTCGGCGCTTGGGTGCGGCGCCGAGTGGAATCCAACGGCCAGGCAGCGAACAGCTAGCCTGGCCGGTGGGGTTAGGTCTTGCGCAGCGAGGCGTTCAGGTGGTCGACAACCTCGGCCCAGTCGGCGTCCTCCTCGATGGCCTCGCGCAGAAATTCCGCCTGGCCCTCGTTCCAGCAGGCCGCATCGGGCAGGGCGACGTCCTCCGCGATGGGCCCGTTGCGCTCGATGAATCGCTTGATCGCCTCTGGATCCGAGGCCAGTCCCAGCTGTTCGAAGAGTTCGGTGAAGGGATGATCGGGGTGTTCCATGGCGGCTCTCCTTGCGGTGTCGGAGTACCCACCATAGCGGCTTGCGCTCGGCGCTGCATGACCGGCGTCAACGCTAGTGAAGGCGGCCGTCAGCGTTCCCCCACCAGCGGGGTGAGGAAGCGCCGGCGGCGCTCCTCATCGGTGAGCGGCTGGGCCAGCAGGTGGACGAGCTTGGTCAGGGTCGCCTCCGGCGTCATGTCATCCGCCGAGAGCACCCCAGCCGCACGCAGCCCGAGGCCGGCCGCATAGTGGCCGATGTCGATGCCGCCATGGGGGCACTGGCTGATCGCCGCGAGCAGCTTGCCCTCACCGCTGGCCTCGGTGAGCACGCCGAGCAGGCCGGGATCCTCCGGGACGTTGCCGCCCCCCCACACCTCCAGCATGGCCCCCCTGAGCGCGGGATCCTCGAGCCAGGCGGCGACCTGGCGGGCGGTGACGCCCGGCCACAGCACGAGGCGCGCCATGCCACCTTCCGCTAGCGGGGCGTAGTCGGGCAGTTCGAAGCGTGGCGCGCCGTGCTGCTGGCGCGCCAGGCCCCGCCCCGGGTAGAGGATGGCGTCATCGCCGACCCGTTCGCCGAGCAGCGGGTAGTTGGGGCTGGCGAAGGCGCGGGCGTCCCGCGTCTGCCACTTGCGCCCCCGCACGCCGCGCATGAGCCTGCCGCCGAAGGCAATGGCGACCTCCTGCAGTGCCGGATTGACGGCAAAACGCAGCGCCAGCTCGACGTTGTCGGCGGCGTCGCTGCCCTCGGTCTCCAGCGGCTGCATGGCGCCGGTCACCACAACGGCCCGATCCAGGCCCTGCAGCTGGTAGGCGAGGCTGGAGGCCGTCCAGGCCAGGGTGTCGGTGCCGTGCAGTACCACGATGCCTGCATGCTCACGATGGCGCTTTGCGATCTCGCGTGCCAGCCGCTGCCACTCCCGAGGGGTGGCGGCGCTGGAGTCGATGGGGTCGGCGAAGGCGAGTACCTCATGCTCGGGAATCGCCGCCCGGCGCTGTGCGGGCAGGGCGTTCAGGGCGCGGGCCAGGCGAGCCTCGATATCGCCGCCCGGCACCAGGCCCGAGTCGCTTTCCACCATGCCCAGGGTGCCGCCGGTGTAGATCACCAGCGGGGGGCGCAGGGGGGGAACGGTGGCGTGGGCGCTCATGGTCGGGCTCCGGTGGTGGTGAGAGTCGCGTTGGGCGTTGCGGTGGGACCAATCATGATACGAAGGACCGTGCGGGGCCGCCAGGCTCAGCCGTCGAGTCGCACCCGCACGCCCTCGTCGACCCGCTCGCCGGGGTGGGTGATGATCAGGTCGCCGGCCTCCAGCCCCTCCAGTACCTGGGTGATGAGGCCGCTGCGCCGCCCGGGGGTGACCGGCACCCGGCGGGCGCGCTCCTCCTCCACGCGGAACACCCCCCACTCACCGTCGGCGCGGAACAGGGCGCTGGTGGGCAGCTGCAGTACCTCGTCGGCCTGCCAGACCAGGAACTCGGCGTCGACCCGAAAGCCGCTGCCCAGGCCCAGGGTGGCGGGGTCGACCCCCTCGGCGAAGTCGACGATTACCGGGACGCGCTGCTCCTCGACGCCCAGCGCCGAGATGCGGGTGAACCCGGTAGGCTCGATGCGCCGTACCACGCCTGCCAGCGCCTCATCGCCGCCCCAGCCGGTCAGGCGCACCGCCATGCCGGGGCGCACCCGCACGGCGTCCATGGAGAGCAGGTCGACCTGGACCTCCAGGTCCGTCAGTCTGCCGAGCTCGAGGATGCGCTCCCCGGCGACCACGCTCCCTTCGCAGCAGCGATAACGGGTCAGCACCGTGCCGGCGACGGGCGCGTGCACCTCCAGGGCGGGGTGGTCGACGTCGTCGCGTTGGCCGCTGGCCACCGCCAACACCGCCCGGGCGCTCTCCACCTCGAAGCGGGCCGCCTCGACGCTGGCGACCGCCGCGCTCTCGATGGCGCGCTGGCGGTCGCGCTGGCTGCGGCGCTGGTCCAGATCGGCGGTGGAGACCAGGTTGCGCTGGTGCAGGGTGCGGTAGCGCTCGAACTCGGCCTCGGCGAAGCGCCGCTCGGCCCGGGCGGTCTCCAGGTTGGCCCGGACGGCCCGCAAGCGCGCCTCGGCTGCCTGCAGGGTGTCCTCGGCCTGCTGGCGCGAACGCGGGTCCAGGGCCGGGGCGGGGCTGGGTTCGAGGAGAAACAGGGGTTGGCCCTGCTCCACCTCGTCACCGACTTCCAACATCACCCGCTGCAGGTAGCCGGCGATGGGCACCGAGATGTTCCAGGTGTCGCGCAGCCGGGTGCGCCCCTCCTCGATCACCGAGTCGACGAAGGGGGCGGCGCCGACCCGGGCCACGCTGACCGGCACCGGCGCCGGGCGCAGCGCCCAGGCCAGCAGCGCCAGCAGGACGAGGCCGGTCAGGCTCCATAGCAGTAGGCGGACCCAGGGGTGATGTGATCTCATCGGTCGGTCTCCTTGTGCTACAGGGACGCCTCTTGAGCCTGGCGTCCGTCATGGTTGGTCACTCCACGGCCTTGAGCACCCGCAGCTTGTCCAGCCGGCCGAGGCGCCGCACCACCAGCAGCGCCACCACCAGCGAGGCGGCCAGGACGCCGCTGGCGGCGATGCCGAAGGCCTGGGGAGTGAGCACCAGCGGGACGCGGAACAGGTCGCTGCTGAAGGCCTGGTTGAGCAGGCGGCTGAAGACGATGCCGATGGCCCAGCCCGGCGGGATGGCGGCCAGCGTCAGCAGGGCGATCTCGCCGAGCAGGATGCGCGATACCTCGGCCCGGGAGTACCCCAGCACTTGCAGGGTGGCGAGCTCCCGGGCGCGTTCGGAGAAGGTGATGCGGGCGTTGTTGTAGACCACGCCGAAGCTGATCGAGGTGGCGATGGCCACGAAGATCGCCGCAAAGAGCAGGATCGTCTCGTCCAGGTAGTCGCGGATGCCGCGCTCGGCCTGGTCGAGCCGGCTGATGGCGGCCACGCCGGGCATCTCCCACAGGGCGGCGTTGAGCGCCTCGCGCCGGTCTGCATCCACCAGCAGCCAGGCGCCGCTAATCGCCGGCCCCTCGCCCATCAGCGCATTGAGCCCTTCGCGGGTGAGGTAGCCGCCCACCCCGAGCGGTTCGTCCACCAGGGCGGCCAGCGGCAGCGTCAACCGACGTCGCTGCCCCTCCATGATTGCCAGCTCGAGCTCGTCGCCCACCTGGGCCTCCAGCGACTCGGCCAGGTAGCGGGTCAGCATCAGGCCCGCCTCGGGCAGGCGCTGGGGACGCCCATCTCCGTCCAGCACCTGGCGCAGCCGTGGCTCGGGGTTCATGCCCAGCAGGCTGGTGCGCTCCTCGCGGTGGCCGTGAATCAGGGTCACCGGCACTCGGCGCCAGGTCTCCACCGCCAGCACTCCGGGCTGGTGGCGCAGCTCGCCGGCGGCCCGGGCCGGGGTCGCCTCCACGAAGGTGAGCTCCATGTCCATGCGCAGCACCTGGCGATACTGCTGGTCGATCATCGCCTCCACGGCGTCGAGCTGGTAGGCGCCCATCAGCAGCAGGCCCGCGGAAAGGGCGATGCCCGCCACCGAGAGGCCGGCCTTGGCCGGATGGCGAGCAAGGTGGCGAAGGATGATGCGCCCCTCGTGCCCGATAAGCGCCCCGGGCAGGAGACGCTCCAGCCAGCTGCGGCGAAAGTGCAGCGGGGCCGGCGGGCGCATGGCCTCGGCGGGCGGGCGGCTCACCGCCTGCCTGACCGCCCGCCAGGTGCCGAGCAGGGCGGCCAGGGCGACGATCGCCATCGATAGCGCCAGCGCCCAGAGCGGCACCCGGAAGGGCATCTCGGGGAAACGGAAGTACTCGCGATAGAGCCCGGCCATGCCGCTCGCCGCCCAGGCGCCCAGGGCCACACCCAGCGCCCAGCCCAGCAGCACGATCATCCCGGCCAGCAGGCCGAAATGGCGCGCCAGCTCGGCATCGCGATAGCCGAAGGCCTTGAGCACGGCCACCTGCTCGCGCTGGGTCTGGATCAGGCGGCCCATCACCACGTGGAGCAGGAACGCCGAGACCGAGAGAAAGATCGCCGGCAGAACCGTGGCCTGGAGGCGCTGCTGGTTGAGCTCCTCATCGAGGAAGCGGTGAGAGGGCTGGTCGTCGCGGGTCCAGGCGCCGGTGCCGCCGTAGCGGGCCAGCGCCAGGTCGAGGGCGTCGATCACCGCCTCGCGGCGGGCGCCGGCCTGCAGGGTCAAGGTAAGCTGGTTGAAGGCCCCCTCCATGCCGTAGGCGTTGGCCAGGGTGCGCAGGTTCAACCACAGCAGGGCGTAGCGGTGGTAGTCGGGCATCAGGTCGGTGGGAGCGACCTGATAGAGAAACTCCGGGCTCAGGGCGATGCCACTGATCCGCAGCCGCACCCGGCGGCCGTCGATGATCGCCTCCAGGCGGTCGCCCGGGACCAGGCCGTGGGCCTTGGCGAAGGCGTCGGAGACCACCACCTGGTCGTCGCGGCCCGGCTCGGGCAGGCCGCCGGCCACCAGGTACAGACGGTTGAGCGTCGGCTGACGCCCGTCGGGAATCGATTGGGCCAGTCCGCGCACCGGGTCGTCGAAGCCCTCCACCGAGAGGCGCATGGCGGCCTGCACTCGGGGTTCGATCAGATTGATTCCCTCGATCTCCTGCAGGCGGGTGACCACGCCCAGCGGCGCGCGCTTGACGTCGGCGAACACCTCGGCGAAGTGGTGGCTGGCGTAGAAGCGCTCTCGGGCCCCCGAGAGCGCCTCCAGGGTGGTCACCGAGAGGATCAGGGTCATCACGCCGCCGGCGATCACCACGGCGATGGCCAGCGCCTGCCCCTTGAGGCGCCAGAGGTCGCGGACGAGCTTGCGGTCCAGGGTCAGCACGGGGTCACCAGCGCAGCTCGCGGGCCGGGCGACGGCTGGCGTTGACGTGGATCTCGTCGACTCGGCCGTCGCGCAGGCGGATGACCCGGTCGGCCATCTCGCCGATCACCTCGTTGTGGGTGATGATCGCCACCGTGGTGCCGGTCTCGCGGTTGACGGTCTCGAGCACCTCGAGGACGCGGATGCCGGTGCGGAAGTCCAGGGCGCCGGTGGGTTCGTCGCAGAGCAGCAGGTCGGGCTGCTTGGCCACGGCGCGGGCGATGGCCACCCGCTGCTGCTCACCGCCGGAGAGCTGGGAGGGGAAGTGGTCGAGGCGCTCGCCGAGGCCGACCAGGGTCAGGGCGGCCTCCGGGGTCATGGGGTCCCGGGCGATCTCGGTGACGATGGCGACGTTCTCCCGGGCGGTGAGGCTTGCGATCAGGTTGTAGAACTGGAAGACGAAGCCGACGTGGTGGCGGCGAAAGCGGGTGAGCGCACGCTGGCTGGCGCGGGTCAGGTCCTGGCGCTGGCCGCCTTCATCGAGGTAGCGCACCTCTCCCTCGGTTGCACTGTCGAGGCCGCCGAGGATGTTGAGCAGGGTGGACTTGCCGGAGCCGGAGGCGCCCAGCATCACCAGCAGTTCGCCGCGATAGAGGGTCAGGTCCACCCCGCGCAGGGCCTGGAGGGTCACCTCACCCATCTGGTAGGTGCGGGTCAGTCCGCGGGCCTCGAGGGCCGCTGCCTTGTCGTTGCGCATGCTGACAATGCCGCCGGAGGATGTGCTGTGAGTCTAACCGGCCGGCTGGGGGGCCGCCATGCAGGGTGGGCCAGGCGTGAGTGAGACGGGGTCAGCGGGTGACCAGCCGGCCCTCGGCGTCGATCTCCAGGCGGCGGTTGCGCCCGGCGAACAGGGCGAAGGCGGCGGCCGAGGCACAGATCGCCAGCAGCACCGCGGTGATGGTGACAAGCCCCAGGTCGAGCTGCAGCATCACGCCTACGCCCAGGGGCCCCATGGCGGCCAGCGTATAGCCGCCGCCCTGGACCAGGCCGGAGAGCTTGCCGGCCAACCGGGAATTGCCGCTGCGCAGCACGATCAACGTCAGCGCCAGGCTGAAGCCGCCGCCTTGGCCCAGGCCCAGGAGCACGATGCCGAGCCAGCGCAGGGACACCGGCCCGACGAGCAGCAGCCAGAATCCGGCGGCGATCATCGCCAGGACGCTGAGCAGTGCTGGTCGCTGGTCGCGGCCCATTCGGGCCAGCCAGGGGGCAGCGAGCGCCGCGGGAAGCTGCACCATCACCGAGGCGGCCATCATCCAGCCGGCCTCACCCTCGCCGTAGCCTCGCTCCATCAGCAGCGTCGGCAGCCAGCCGAAGACGATATAGGCCAATGACGACTGCAGGCCCATGAACAGCATCACCTGCCAGGCCAGCGGCTGGCCGAGCACCGAACGCATCGAGCCTGCCCGGCTGGGAAGTGCCGCCTCGGCGCGGCGCGGGGCCAGCGCCAGCCAGGCGACCAGCGCCAGGGCGGCAAGGGTCGACCAGCTGGCCAGCCCCAGATGCCAGCCGCCCAGGTGGTCGGCCAGGGGAACGCTAAGCCCCGCGCCCAGGGCACCGCCGAGACACAGCGCCATGGTGTAGACGCCGGTCATCAGGTCGGCGCCGGCGGGCAGCTCGCGCTTGACCAAGGCAGGCAGCAGGGTGCCGGCCACACCGATAGCGGCACCCACCATCAGGGTGCCAAGGAACAGGGCCGCCACCAGCGGGACGCCACGTAGCGCAAGTCCGCCGGCAAGCAGCAACAAGCCAGAGGCAAGCGCCCGTTCGGCCCCGAGCCGCTTGGCCAGCCACGGCGCCATGGGCGCAAAGAGCCCCAGGCAGAGCACCGGCAGGGTGGTGAGGGCGCCGATAGCAAGCGGTGACAGGCCGGTATCCTGCTGGATGCGGTTCAACACCGGGGCGAGGCTGGATAGGGCGGGACGCAGGTTGAGCCCAACCAGCACCATCAGCCCGATGAACACCAGCAGGGTGCGTCGAGAGGGGGAATCAGTCAAGCGACTATCAGTGGCTGTCACGACGCCACTCTCTGCCCGTCCTGGGACGGGATGGCGCGAGAGCCCCGTCGTCCTTTGCCGCCACCAAGGGGTGGTCCTCGTTGGCATTCTCGGGCCGGAAGACCACCTCGCCGGGGTGTTGCGGCGTGGACTGCGCTACCCGCTGCCGAATGCCGGCGACATCCTCGGCGCTGATCAGGGCGTCGGAGGCGGACGTCGGGTCGGGCTGGGCGATCAGTCGGCCCGGAAAGGTCCAGCAGCGCTGTGGCACTTGCGAGAGGCTCCAGTCCCGGCCTCGCCAGCGGGCCTGGTTGTCGTGGAGCAGTTCGCACTGCTCCACGGGCACCAGCGCCTGGAAGAGCTTGGCGTTGAGCACCACACCGCCGGTAGCCATCTTTACGGCCCCGGCGAAGCGGCCCTCCTCGAGGGCCGCCAGCACCGCCTTGCGGTTGGGTCTTGCCTCCAGGGTGGCACGGCCGCACAGGTGGAGCAGGTCGATGTCGACCTGCTTGATCACCCAGACGTCGATGGGGGTCTTGCCCAGTAGTCGCTTCAGCATGGTGTTCAGGCTTCAGGGATCGAAAGGGTGGCTACATTCGCATATTCAAATCAACTATGCCAGCAGCCCTGGCCAGTCGCCCCGGCGAGCCGCCTCAGGCCTGCCGGCGACCACCGCCACCGCCGCTGCGACGGCGACGGGGGGCCTGGGACTGCTCGTTGCGGCCACGCTGGCCCTGGCCCTGGGCGTTGCCACGCCCCTGGCCGTTGCTGCGGCCACCGCCACCGCGGTTGCGGCCGTTCTCGATGGGCTCGGGCTTGGCATTGGGGTCGGGCTCGAAGCCGGGTTCGATGCGCTTTTCGAGGTCGCGCTTGATCAGCCGCTCGATGCCCTTCAGCAGGCCATGCTCATCGACGCAGACCAGCGACACCGCCTGGCCCTCGCTGCCGGCGCGGCCGGTGCGGCCGATGCGGTGCACATAGTCCTCGGCCACGTTGGGCAGTTCGAAGTTGACCACGTGGGGCAACTCGCTGATGTCCAGGCCGCGAGCGGCGATGTCGGTGGCCACCAGCACCTGCAGGTCCCCGCCCTTGAAAGCGGCCAGCGCCTTGGTGCGCGCCGACTGGCTCTTGTTGCCATGGATCGCCATGGCCGGAATCTCCTGCTTGGAGAGCTGCTCGGCCAGGCGGTTGGCACCGTGCTTGGTCCGGGTGAACACCAGCACCTGCTGCCAGTTGTGCTGGCTGATCAGGTGGGCCAGCAGCTCGCGCTTCTTCTCGCGGTCCACGCGATAGATCGCCTGGTCGACGAGTTCGGCAGTGGTGTTGCGCCGCGCCACCTCGATCATCGCCGGGCGGTCGAGCAGCTTGTTGGCCAGCGCCTGGATCTCGTCGGAGAAGGTCGCCGAGAAGAGCAGATTCTGGCGCTTCGGGGGGAGGACCCGGAGGATCTTCTTGATGTCGTGGATGAAGCCCATGTCCAGCATGCGATCGGCTTCGTCGAGCACCAGGATCTCCACCTTGGTGAGGTCCACGTGCTTCTGCTGCTGCAGGTCGAGCAGACGGCCCGGGGTGGCGACGAGGACGTCGAGGCCCGGGCGGATGGCGTCTACCTGGGGCTGCTGGCCGACGCCGCCGAATATCACGTGGCTCTTCAGGGTCAGGTGGCGGCCGTAGTCGGCCACGCTCTCGCCCACCTGGGCGGCCAATTCGCGGGTCGGGGTGAGCACAAGGGCGCGCACCTCACGGCGGCCAGGGCGGGGGCCATCAGCCAGGCGCTGGAGCATCGGCAGGGTAAAGCCGGCGGTCTTGCCGGTGCCGGTCTGGGCACTGGCCAGCAGGTCGCCGCCCTCGAGCACGGCAGGAATCGCCTGGCGCTGGATCGGGGTCGGAACGGTGTAGCCCTGTGCCTCAACGGCACGCAGCAGTTCGGCACGCAGGCCGAGGTCGGAAAAGGTCATGCGGTCTCCGCAGAAACGCCACGGCCGTGCCACGCAAACGCGCGTGGGCAGTCCCGGGCCGGGGCGAGAAAAATTCGAGTAGAGGGGGCGGCAAGAGGGACTACAAAGATGCCGCGTGGCAGTATTATGCCAGATCGCCGGCGCCGGCGCAGCTACTTCGCGTTCGCGTCTGTCGCCTTGTCTTCCACGGCAAGACTCGCGCGGATGCGGGCCAGGGTGGCGGCATTGAGCCCGGTGACGTCGTCTAGCGCCTCGGGGCCGAGTTCGCGCAGCTGGTCGAGATCGCTGATGCCGTGGGCGAATAGCCGCCGGGCCGTGACCGGCCCGATGCCGTCCAGGGCGGTGAGGGCACGGGCGTGGCGATCCAGGAAGGCCTCGTGCTCGGCCTCGCCGAGGCCGTCGCAGGCGCCGTCCTGGTAGAGCTGACAGGCCAGGCGGTCCACGCCGTGGCGTACGTCGTCGAGTTCGGGCAGGGCGACGAAGCTGTGCTCGGCGGCAAGATCGGCGATCTCGGTCAGGGTCGCGTCGGCCACCTGGAGCTCGCCCATGGCGTCCTGGCTGTGGGTGTCGCTGGCGAGGGCGACCAGCAGGGCCCGGCGCGCCCGTCGGGCCAGCTCCTGAAGCTGCAGGGCAATGGCATGCTGCGCCTCACGAGGGGCGGTCTCGTGCTGGGGAATGGCGTCGTCGTGGCTGGAGTCGTCGTGCATGGGGGTCGTCCCTGTGGTGAGGTGATGCGCTCGGGCGCGCCTGTGATGACCATAGCCCAAGGTGGACTGGCCTGCCCGGCCGGGCTCACCGTGCGCGGCGCACTGCCTCTGCAAGCGCATCGGCCGCGCCGTCCCAGCCGCGGCCCAGGGCACGCACCAGCGCCGGGTAACCGTCATCGTCGAGCGCGGTCTCCACGCGCAGGGACTCCATGGCCAGCAGTCGTCCCTGGTCGTCGCGCAGCTGCCACTGGCCCCCGATCACGGCCAGGCCGTCGTGGCGGCCCTGGAAGCGGTCAAGCTCCAGGCGCAGGTCGAGGGCCCCGGGTTCGCGAACGCCGGCCTCATCCCGCATCACACGGGTGTCGGGCAGCCGGGCGGCCAGGCGCAGGCGCAGGCCGCGCTCGAGCTGGCGGGCCAGGGGCTCGGCCCACTGGTGGCCACGGGCCTCCACCAGGGTGATGTCGTCCACCTGCATCACCAGTCCGTCCACGTCCAGGTAGTGGGCCAGGCGCGGCGGACGCAGCAGCAGCAGGTGGTCGGCCTCGGCGCCGGCCGCGCTGCCAGCCGCCTCGGGGAGGGTGTAGCGCGCCGGTGCCGGGCTCGAGGTGGCGCAGCCGGCGAGCCAAGCCGTCATTGTCAGGGCAGCCAGGGCCGCCAGCATCCATCGCCTCGTCATCGTTTCGTCTCCTTTCGCGGGCCGTCTTTCGTCATCTTTCGCCGTCTGTGTCACCGTGGGGCCCGGGGCATGGGGTCCTCGCTCTCCAGGCTCTCGAAGAGCAGGGCGCGGGGGTTCTCGGACAGTGTGCGCGCCACCGGCTGGAGGTCGCGCATCAGCCGGTCCAGCCGCTCCACGGCCCCGGTAAGCTCCTGGTAGGCCGTGGAGCCGGGCGAAAGCCCCTGAAGGGTCTCGCGCAGCTCTGCCAGGGTGGCGTTGAGGTTGGCCGGCACCTCCCGGGTGCCCGGGTCGTCGAGCATCCCCTGGAGCGATGTGGAGAGCTCGCGCACCTCGCCGAGCATCGCCTCCGAAGAGGCCAGATTGCGGTCCAGCCCTGCCAGGAGCGGCTCGATCTCAAGAGCGTTGAGCTTGGCCAGCAGGTCGGTCACCTGGGCCTCGATCAGTGCGAAGCCGCCCGCGACCGTGGGGAAGACCGACTTCTCGGCGAAGGTCTCCGCCACGTGCTGGCCGGCCAGGTCGCTGTTGAAGTTGAGGTCGACGAACAGCGCCCCGGTGAGCAGGTTGCCGCTCTTGAGGCTGGCGCGCAGGCCCGCGCCGAACAGGCGGTCGAAGCGCTCCCGCCACTCGGCAAGATCTACGTCCTGGTTCTCGATGCCCAGCCGCTGGGGCTCGATGCGAATCAGCACCGGGATGGAGAAGCCCGTGCGGCCCTCGGGCTGGGGCGCATTGAAGTTCCAGGGCACCGCCGCCACGGTCCCGATGCGGACGCCGCGGAACTCCACCGGGGCCCCCCGAGAGAGGCCACGCACCGAATCGTCCACCATGAGCACGTACTCCAGGTAGCGGTTGAAGGTGCCCTGGCGGGCGCTGTCCTCGTCCGGGTAGAGGTTGAAGGTGACGTCCGGTTCCACTGGGCTGCCCAGGGGCAGGTCTTCAGGCACCCCGAAGGTGACGCCACCGCCCAGCAACGCCTCAAAGGACTCCACGTTGACCCGGAAGCCCTCGGAGTCGAGGCGCAGGTCGATGCCGCTGGCCGACCAGAAGCGGGTGCTGTCGGTGACCAGGGTATCGTAGGGCGCCTCGATGAAGATGCGATGCTGCATGCGTCGGGTCTGGGCATCGAAGGTAGCGTCCTCGACCCGGCCCACGGTATAGCCCTGATAGGTGACCGGGTCGCCGACGCGCAGGGAGTTGCCGAGCTGGCTGACCAGATTGATGCGCAGGCCGGCGGCCCCCGCCGGGGCCACCGGCGGCTGGTCGCTGACCCGAAACTCTCGGGAGGTGACCTCGCTGCCGCCCGGCTCGAGCTGGATGAAGGCCCCGGAGAGCACCGTGCCCAGGCCGCTGATCCCCTCGCGGCCCACCCGTGGTTTGACCACCCAGAAGCGGCTGTCCTCCACCAGCATGGCCTCGGTGTCGGGGCTCATCCGGGCGGTGATCACCGCGGTGGAGAGATCCTCCGAGAGGTTGACCCGCTCGACGCGTCCTACCTGGACGTTGCGGGTCTTGATCAGGGTGCTGCCGGCCTCGATCCCCTCAGCGTTGGCCATCACCAGGGTCACCTGGGGGCCGCGGCTGCGGTAGTTGTCATAGACCAGCCACACGCCGATCAGCATGGCCACGATGGGCACGATCCAGATCGGTGAGAAGCGGGCCTGGGGGGAGGGCTTGGCCCGGTGCAGGTCCTGCTCGGTCGCGGCCTCGCCGCGGGGTGCATCGCTCATCCGGGGGTTCCTTGTGAATCCTGTCTTGTTCTCGATAAATCCTGGCCTGAGCCTTGTGATGCCTGGCGCGTTCCCTGTGGGTCCTGAACCGCTCCGCGTCTAACACGCCTTTTGTCAGGGCGCGGCAGCGGTGCATCCCAGAGCAACCGCGGGTCGAAGGTCATGGCCGCCAGCATGGTGATTACCACCACGGCGCCGAAGGCGAGGGCGGCGGGTCCGGGGGTAATCGACATCAGCGAGCCGGCGCGGATCAGTGCCACCAGGGTGGCCACCACGAAGATATCGATCATCGACCAGCGGCCGATGAATTCGGTGAGCCGGTAGAGCCGGGTGCGGACCGCGGCATTGAGCTCGTTGCTGCGGCTGACCACCAGGCAGAGCCAGGCCAGCGCCACCAGCTTGCCCACCGGCACGATGACGCTGGCGATGAAGATCACCGCGGCCACCGGCCAGGAGCCCATCTGGACCAGCTCCACCACGCCGCCGATGATGGTGGAGGGGCTCGTGTGGCCGAGGCTGGTGGTGGTCATGATCGGGTAGATATTGGCGGGAACGTACATCACCGTGGCGGCGACGAGCAGCGCCCAGGTGCGCTGCAAGCTGTGGGGCAGGCGGCTGCGCAGACGATCGCCGCAGCGTCGGCAGCGCCCCCGCCCCCCGGGGTCGAGCCGATTGATCAGGCCACAGGTGGTGCAGCCGGCCAGTCCCTGGGGGGCGGCGGTCTCGCCGGTGCGGGTGCCCACGGGGGCCCGGGGCTCGCCGGCCAGGGAGAACCACATCCAGTCGGCGTCGATGGACTGGGTGGTGATCAGCAGCAACAGGGCGAAGACGCAGAAGGCCCAGAAGGAGGCGCCCAGCTCGATCTGCGCCATGCCGGCCACCTTGATCAGGCTGACCAGGGCGCCAATGATGAAGACATCGGCCATCATCCAGGGGTTGAGCTGGGCCAGGGAGCGGGCGATGGCGCGGCTGGCCGGTAGCGGATCATCGCGCAGCAGGCCCAGCTGCAGCCAGATCACCCCGAGCAGGTAGACCCCCGGCAGCACGATGATGGTGAGGATCACCGCCCCGGCCACCACCGGCTGATGGAAGCCGATGAGGGTGGTGGCGGTCTGGGAGAGCTCGATGCGGTTGCCCACCCCGCCTACGCTGAAGCTGATGAAGGGGAAGGAGAGCGCCATGGCCAGCGCCAGCAGCGCCGAGAGCGCCAGCGCCATGCTGCGCTGAGCCGGGCGCAGGTGGCGCTTGACCAGGGGATGGCCGCAGCGCGGGCAATCGGCCTGTTCGCCGCCGCGCAGCGGAGGGAGGGCGACCACCCAGTCGCACTCCTGGCAGGCGCGCAGGCGCCGCCGCGCGCGGGATTCGGGCGGCGTGCGATCGACCCTCGGTGACTCGGTGGGCAGCGAGGGCATGCGTTCCAGAAGGCGGAAGGGGCGCTGGGCCAAGGGCGACGTCACTCCTTGCTGGCGGGTCGGTTCCGGGGGCTTCACCCGAGGCGAAGAGCGGCCTACACTCCCGGCCGTGCCCAACGGGTCTCGGACAAAAGTGTGACACGTTGGCCCAGCGGGCACCATAGATAAACATGCACTACTGAATGTCGCCGAGGCAACACGATGATCCTTCCTGCGGTAGCGGTGGTGGTGGGCCTGGTCCTGCTGGTGTGGAGCGCCGAGCGCTTCGTCGACGGTGCGGCGGCGACTTCCGCGCGCTTCGGTATTTCGCCGCTGCTGATCGGCATGCTGGTGATCGGCTTCGGCACCTCGGCGCCGGAGCTGGTGGTGTCGGCGCTGGCGGCGGGGCAGGGCAATCCCGGCCTGGCATTGGGCAACGCCTACGGCTCCAACATTGCCAACATCGGCCTGATCCTGGGGCTGGTGGCGCTGATCTCGCCCCTGGCGGTGCACTCCACGGTGGTGCGTCGCGAGATGCCTATCCTCGGCGGTGCGACCCTGCTCTCGGCGCTGCTGATGTGGGGCGGGGTGGTGGGTCGCCTGGAGGGGACGCTGCTGCTGGTGCTGCTGGCCGCCTTCATCGGCTTCAGCATCTGGCGTGCTCGCCGCGAGGGTGCCGACCCCCTGGGCACCGATACCGAGGAGAGCCTCGAGGCACGACCGATGTCGATGGCCGCGGGGCTGGCCTGGACGGGCATCGGCCTGGTGCTGCTGGTGATCAGCTCGCGGATCCTGGTGTGGGGGGCGGTGGCCATCGCCCAGGGGTTCGGCGTCAGCGATCTGATCATCGGCCTGACCGTGGTGGCGGTGGGCACCTCGCTGCCGGAGCTGGCGTCATCGATCAGCGCCCTGCGTCGGCGCGAGCACGACCTGGTGCTGGGCAACGTGGTGGGCTCGAACCTCTTCAATACCCTGGGAGTGGTGGGCCTCGCCGCGGTGATCCACCCCATCCAGGTGGGCGCCGAGGTATTGCTGCGCGACTGGAGCCTGATGGCGGCGATGACCCTGATGCTGGCGGTCTTCGCCCTGGGCTGGCGCGGCCGGGCGGGGCGCATCAACCGGCTGGAGGGCGGGGTACTGCTGGTCATGTACCTCACTTATACGGCCTGGCTAGTGCGCCTGGTGCTCAGCGGAGGCGGTAGCTGACGCGGGGAGGGAGTGCGACAAGCAGGCTGCGACAAGAGGACACACTGACCCGGATCAACTTTCCTCCCATTGGCGGGTCCTTATAGTCTCGACCTGTTACTGGTGTCCAGGTGGAATGCGTCACGGCGGGTCCGACCCGGGCCGGCCGAAGGCACAACACGCACCGGAGCGTGCACCCGCATCCCTTGCGACGTTCTCGACTCACTCGTGGTATCGAGGCAAGCGTCATGGAACTGGATCCTCTCCTGCTGTCACGACTGCAATTCGCCTTCGTGGTCTCCTTTCACGCCATCTTCCCGGTCTTCACCATCGGGCTGGCGTCCTATATCGCCCTGCTGCACGGGCTCTTCTATAAAACCGAGAACCCTGCCTGGGATCGCCTGGCCCTGTTCTGGACCCGGGTCTTTGCCGTGGTATTCGGCATGGGGGTGGTGTCGGGCATCGTGATGTCCTTCCAGTTCGGCACCAACTGGAGCAACTTCTCCTACGCCTCGGCCAACTTCCTGGGGCCCATGCTCAGCTACGAGGTGGTCACGGCCTTCTTCCTGGAGGCGGCCTTCCTCGGCGTGCTGCTGTTCGGCCGCGGTAAGGTACCCCAGGGGGTCCACCTCTTCGCTGCCTGCATGGTGGCCTTCGGCACCTTCATCTCATCGTTCTGGATCCTCTCGGCCAACAGCTGGATGCATACCCCGGCGGGGGTAGAGCTGGTCGAGGGCAGCTTTCGGGTGCTCTCCTGGGGCGAGGCGATCTTCAACCCCTCCTTCGGCTGGCGTTTCGCCCATATGGTGATGGCCTCCTTCCTGACCGGTGGCTTCGTGGTGGCCGGGGTCAGCGCCTGGTACCTGCTGATCAAGCGCGACGTGGAGGCCAATCGACGTGCCCTCTCCATGTGCCTGTGGCTGCTGCTGGTGCTGACCCCGACCCAGGCGGTGATCGGCGACTTCCACGGCCTGAACACCCTGGAGCACCAGCCCACCAAAGTGGCGGCCATGGAGGGCAACTGGGAGACCCGTGGCAACGTGCCGCTGCTGCTCTTCGCAATTCCCGATCAGGAGGCCCAGACCAACCGCTTCGAGATCGGCATCCCGAGCCTGGCCAGCGTGATCCTCAAGCATGATCCCGCCGGCGTGGTGCCTGGCATCAGCGAGGTGCCCCGGGAGGAGCAGCCGCCGGTGTGGATCGTCTTCTGGGCCTTCCGCGTGATGGTGGGCCTCGGGCTTCTCATGATTGCCGTCTCCGTTGCCGGTCTCTGGCTGCGCCGCGGCGGGCGAATCTATGAGCAGCGCGGCTTTCTGCAACTGCTGCGGGTCATGAGCGTGACGCCCTTCATCGCGGTGCTGGCCGGCTGGATCGTCACCGAGGTGGGCCGCGCGCCCTGGCTGGTCTACGGGATGATGAGCCATGCCCAGGGGCTGACGCCTTCGCTGACCGGCGGGATGGCACTCTTCACGCTGATCGGCTACGTCGCGGTCTACGCGGTGGTGTTCTGCGCGGGGGTCTACTACCTGACCCGGGTGGTGCGCCAGGGCATGCTGCCCGAGGACGAGCGCGACACCGTGGATGGTGCGGTACACCGCCCCAAACGGCCGCTCTCCGCGGCGCACGCCTCCTTTGACAACGATTCGGCCCCGACCTGGGAGAGATAAGCCATGGAGATGTTCGATCTTTCAGTGATCTGGGCGCTGATCATCGGTTTCGGGGTGATCATGTATGTGGTCATGGACGGCTTCGACCTGGGCCTGGGGATCCTCTACCCCTTCGCTCCGGATGAGGACGCCCGCGACGTGATGATGAACTCGGTGGCGCCGGTGTGGGACGGCAACGAGACCTGGCTGGTGCTGGGCGGGGCGGGCCTGCTGGGCGCCTTCCCGCTGGTCTATTCGGTGTTCCTGCCCGCCCTCTACATCGGCGTCTTCCTGATGCTGGCGGGGCTGATCTTCCGCGGCGTGGCCTTCGAGTTCCGCTTCAAGTCGCGCAGGAATCGCCGCTGGTGGAACCGCGCCTTCTGCTGGGGCTCGGCCGTGGCGGCCTTCGCCCAGGGGGCCGTGGTGGGCGCCTACATCCAGGGCTTCGCCGTGGAGGAGTTCGTCTATGTGGGCGGTGCCCTGGACTGGCTTACCCCCTTCACCCTCCTGACGGGCCTGGGGTTGATGACCGGCTATGCGCTGCTGGGTGCCACCTGGCTGATCCTCAAGTCCGAGGGGCATGTCCAGGCGTGGGCCTACCGCATCACCCCGGCGC
This sequence comes from Halomonas salsilacus, assembly GCF_051216275.1. Lineage (NCBI taxonomy): Bacteria > Pseudomonadati > Pseudomonadota > Gammaproteobacteria > Oceanospirillales > Halomonadaceae > Halomonas > Halomonas salsilacus. The sequence goes on along the minus strand of NZ_JBPKAQ010000013.1, from coordinate 42,688 downwards.
TGCTGGCGGCGGTGATGGTGGTGTTCGTTATCATCAGCCTCTGGACCCCCTTCGTGAACCCCGATGTGTGGGCGCGCTGGTTCGATCGCATCCAGCTGATCTGGATCTTCCCGGCCCTGGCGCTGGCCAGCGCCGTCTGGCTGTGGAGCGCGGTGCGCCGCCGTCAGGAGGGCCAACCCTTCGTCGCGACCCTCGGCATGTTCATCTTCACCTACCTGGGGCTGGTGACCAGCAAGTGGCCGGTGATCGTGCCGCCCAACTACACCATCTGGGATGCCGCCTCGGCCCCGGAATCCCAACTCTTCCTGCTGATCGGGGTACTGTTCGTGATTCCCATCGTGCTGGCCTACACCGCCTGGACCTACTGGGTCTTCCGCGGCAAGGTCAAGGTGGGCGAAGGCTACCACTGACCCATGGCCGCTCCTGACGCCGCCGGCGGCCGACGCGATGTCCGCCGCTGGCTCGATGCGCTCTCCGCCGGGGAGCGGTGTCGCCTGGGCCTGGCCGTGGTCGCCGGGGTGATCGCCACCCTGGCCACCCTGGGGCAGCTGGCCCTGCTGGCCAGGGTGATCGGTCAGCTGCTGGTGACCCAGGCCGCTCCGGCGTCGGTGTTGTCGGCCCTGGCCGCCATGGTCGGCCTGCTGCTGGTCCGGGCCCTGGCGCTCTACGGCCAGGAACGGCTGGGTCAGGCGGCAAGCCTCGCCATCCGCTCCCGAGTGCGCGAGAAGCTGCTCGATCACATGGAAAGGCTTGGGCCGGGCTGGCTCGCCGGGCGCCACTCCGCGGGGCTGGCCAGCCAGCTGGTGGAGCAGGTGGAGGCGCTGGACGGGTACTTCGCCCGCTTTCGCCCATCGCTTGCGCTCTCGGTGATCTCGCCGATTCTGGTGCTGCTTGTGGCGCTGTGGCTGGACTGGCTGGCGGCGCTCTTCCTGCTGCTGGCCGCGCCGCTGGTCCCGCTGTTCATGGCGCTGGTCGGCATAGGCGCGGAGCGGCTCAATCGCGAGCAGTTTGAGGCGGTGGCCCGGCTCTCCGGCCACTTCATCGACCGGGTGCGTGCCATCACCACCCTCCAGCTGTTCGGCCGGGCGCGTGGTGCCACTGCCGAGGTCCAGGCCGCCGCCGACGACTACCGCCGCCGCAGCATGCGCACCCTGCGCATCGCCTTTCTCTCCTCGGCGGTGCTGGAGTTCTTCGCCTCGGTGGCCATCGCCGTGGTGGCCATCTACGTGGGCTTCGGGCTGCTCGGCTATATCACCTACGGTCCCTCGCCACAGCTCACCCTCTTCAGCGGATTGCTGGTGCTGCTGCTGGCGCCCGAGTTCTTCCAGCCGCTGCGCACCCTGGCCCAGCACTATCACGACCGGGCTGCCGCCCTGGGAGCCGCCGATGGCCTGCTGGCGATCCTCGAGGCGACGCCCGACCCGGTGCGTGACGCCAAGGCGCGTCCTCCGCAGGCGCCGGGTGCCCTGCTGGAACTCGTGGACGCCAGCGTGATCCGCTCCGGTCGCGGCCGAGTGCTGGGGCCGGTCGACCTTCGGCTAAGGCCCGGCGAGGTGGTGGCGCTGACCGGACCCTCCGGCGCCGGCAAGTCGACCCTGCTGCAGCTACTGGCGGGCTTCGTCGGCTCGGGCGCCGGAGAGCGTCGCCTGGCCGCGGATACCGCCTTCGCCTGGATGGATCAACGACCGCTGCTGATCCAGGGCAGCCTGGCCGATAACCTGCAACTGGCCGCCCCCGAGGCCTCGGCCCGGGCCATGAACGAGGCGCTGGGCAAGGCCGGCCTGGGGGAGCTGGTCGCAGTGCTGCCCGCGGGGCTGGAGACGCCGATTGGTGAGCGCGGGGTCGGGCTCTCCGGCGGCCAGGCCCAGCGCCTGGCGCTGGCGCGGGTGTTTCTCTCCGAGGCCCCCCTGGTACTGCTGGATGAGCCCACCGCCAGCCTGGATGCCGAGACCGAGGCCCGGGTGATCGAGGCGCTTCAGGCCTTGGCCCTGGATGGACGTACCCTGGTGATCGCCACCCATCACCCGGCGCTCATCGCCATGGCGAGCCGGCGCCTGGCGCTCGATGCCGGCAGCGTTACGGAGGTTGATCATGCCTGAATCGCGCACCGCTTCCTCGCTGCTCGGCGCGCTGCGCCCCTGGCTCAGGCTGCTGACCCGACGCCGTGGGCGGCTGGTGGCCGGCGTCGCGCTGATGGCGATGACCCTGGCCTCCGCCATCGGCCTGCTGGCGCTCTCCGGCTGGTTCATCACCGCCACGGGCCTCACCGGGTTGCTGCTGGCGGCGGGGGTGGCCGCTAGCCTGGAGGTCTACGTCCCCGGTGGTGGCATCCGCTTCTTCGCCGTGTCGCGGACCCTGTCGCGCTACCTGGAGCGGCTCTACAACCACGATACTGTGCTGCGCCTGCTCGCCGACCTGCGAGCCCGGCTGTTCGGCGTGCTGGCGGGCCTCGACGGCCAGGCCCTCTCCCGGCGCCGGGCCAGCGACTGGCTCAACCGCCTGACCGCAGATATCGACACCCTGGACAGCCTCTACCTGCGCCTGCTGGCACCCGCAGGGGTGGGGCTCCTGGCGATCCTCGGGCTCTCGGCCTTCCTGGCGCTCTTCGCACCGCGGGTCGGCCTGGCCGCCGGCACCCTGCTGCTGGTCGGCTGGCTCTGGCTGACCCTGGGCCAGGCACGGCTGGGGCTGGCCGCGAGCCGGGCTCAGGTGACCGAGTTGGAGACCCTGCGCGGACGCCTGGTGGAGCGGCTACAAGGCATGGCGGAGCTGGAAGCCTACGCCAGCCTGGCCAGCCGGCGCCGTGAGCTTGACGCCATCGAATCGCGGCTCTATCGCGGCCAGCGCCGCCTGGGTGCGTGGGTGGCCCTGGGCAACGCTCTGGCCAGCCTGCTAGTGGGGCTCGCCATGCTGTTGACGCTGTGGCTTTCCGCCCAGGCCTGGGCGGCGGGCCAGCTCTCCGGGCCGCTGATGGTGATGATGCCGCTCGCCCTGCTGGCCATGGGCGAGGCGCTGTCAGCCCTGTCGGCGGCCTTCACCTGGCTGGGCGCCACCTGGGGGGCCGCCGAGCGGCTCAACGAGCTGGAGGTACGGTCGGGGAGACCGGCGCGGTCGGCTGCCGCCGATGGGGAAATTTCCGCGCTCGAGGCCGGTCCCCTGACCGTTGCGCTCGAGGGGGTCACCCTGCGCTACCCCGGCGCCCTGACGCCGGCCCTGGATGATGTCACCTTGCATATTGCTCCCGGCGAGCGGATGGCGCTCTGCGGCGTCTCCGGGGCCGGCAAGTCCAGTGTGGCTGACCTGCTGCTGCGCCAGCTCACCCCGGAGGCCGGCGCACTGCGACTGGGGGGCGTGGCCCTCGCGGAATGGCCCGAGGGGGCGCTACGCCAGCGGGTGGCCGCGCTGACCCAGCGCATCGACCTGCTCGATGACAGCCTGGCCGCCAACCTGCGCCTGGCCGCGCCCGAGGCCGAGGAAGACGCGCTGTGGCGGGCGCTGGCCTGGGTGGGCCTCGATGACTGGGCGCAGGGGGTGAGTGAGGGCCTGGCCGAGGGGCTGGCGACCCGGGTAGGCGAAGGCGGTCAGCGTCTCTCGGGGGGCCAGGCACGACGCCTGGCGCTGGCCCGGCTGCACCTGCGCGATCCGTCACTGGTGATCCTCGACGAACCTTTCGCCGGCCTGGACGCCGACACCGCGGCGGGGCTCGCCTCGCGCCTGGATCCCTGGCTTGCCGGGCGCAGCGTGCTCTTCCTGGTGCACCAGCTCGAGGGCGGGCCCTTCCAGCCGCCTGGCATCGACCGGACCCTGACGCTGGTGGAGGGAAAGCTTGTCAAGGGGAGTGCGGTGACACCACGGCAGGTGACGGGTGGATAGATCAGGGGATCGTGTGGGTGGAACCCGGCGTGTAAGCTCAGGCTTTGCGCTGAGCCACTGTCTCTATCAGGATGAGATAAACGAATCGGAGAGCGACCCATGCGCGACTTCCTCACGCGCCTGCCCAAGGCCGAGCTGCACCTGCATATCGAAGGCTCCCTGAAGCCCGAGCTGATGTTCGCGCTGGCCGAGCGCAACGGTGTCGCGCTGCCCTACGCCTCGGTGGAGGAGGCCCGCGCCGCCTATGCGTTCACTGACCTGCAGTCCTTCCTCGATCTCTACTATCGGGGCATGAGCGTGTTGCACACCGCCGAGGACTTTTACGACCTGGCCATGGACTACTTCCGTCGCGCCCACGCCGAGGGAGTGGTCCATGTGGAGATGCATTTCGACCCCCAGGCCCACCGGGTGCGCGGCATCGAGCTGCCCGTGGTCATGGAGGGGCTCTCCCTGGCCCGGCGCCACGCCGAGCGCGAACTGGGGCTCTCCACGGCGCTGATCATGGCTTTCCTGCGCGATCGTCACGCCGCCGAGGCGATGGCGCTGCTGGAGGAGGCCGCCCCCTACTGGGAGATGCTCGACGCCGTGGGGCTCGACAGCGCCGAGCGCGGCCATCCGCCCTCGAAGTTCACCGAGGTGTTCGAGCGGGCCGCACGGCTGGGTATCCCCCGGGTGGCTCACGCCGGGGAGGAGGGGCCGCCGGAGTACATTCGCGAGGCGCTGGATCTGCTCGACGTCTGCCGTATCGACCATGGGGTGCGATGCCTGGAGGACCCGGACCTGGTGGCGCGGCTGCGCGACGAGGGCATGGTGCTCACCGTCTGCCCGCTTTCCAACGTGCGCCTCAAGGTGGTGGAACGCCTCGAGGATCATCCGCTGCCGCAACTGCTGGAGGCCGGCCTGCGGGTCACCCTCAACTCTGACGATCCGGCCTACTTCGGCGGTGGGGTGCTCGACAACTACCTGGCCTGCCAGCGCGCCTTCGGCTGGGACGAGGCGACCCTCATCCAACTCGCCGGCACCGCCATCGAGGCGGCCTTCGTCAGTGACCGACGGCGCCTGGCGCTGCACCGCCAACTCGCCGACAGCGTCTGACGGCTCGGTCTGGCGCTGGGGCAACAAAAAACCGACCCCCGGTGTGACCGGGGGTCGGCATTTCCGGGACATGCCCGTCGGGCGCACGGGTTACGGCAGGGCCGGTACCTCGAAGTCGGGCATCTCACCGGTCAGGGTGTGCAGGAAGGCGGTGATATCCTCGATGGTCTGCTCCTCGAAGTCGCGTCCCAGCATCTCGGTGCCCATGATGGCAACGGCCTCCTCAAGGGTCTCGGTGGCGCCATTGTTCATGTAGGGGTAGGTCACGCCCACGTTGCGCAGGGTCGGGGTGCGGAACTTGTACTTGTCGGCCTCGTCCTCGGTGACCTCATAACGGCCCACGTCGGTGGAGCCTGGCACCTGAATGCGATGGAAGTTGCTGTCGGTCATCGCCGGGCCGCTGTGGCAAGCAATACAGCCGTTGTCCACGAAGGCCACCATGCCGTCTTTTTCCTGCTGATTCAGCGCGTTCTCGTCGCCACGCAGGTAGCGGTCGAAGGGTGAATTCGGGGTGTTCAGGGTGCGTTGGAAGCTGGCAAGCGCCTGGGCCAGGTTGTCGGCGTTGATCGGATCGGCGTCGTCCGGATAGGCCTCGGCGAATTTTTCCTGATAGAGATCGAAGTCGTTGAGGCGCTCCAGGGCCGTCTCGAGGTCCATGGCCATTTCCACGTCGGCCTCGATGGGACCCAGGGCCTGGCCCTCCAGGTCAGGCTCGCGTCCGTCCCAGAACTGGGCGCCCAGGAAGCCGGAGTTCAGCACGGTGGGCGTGTTGCGCTCGCCGATCTGGCCGTCGTGGCCGGTGGCGCGTGGAATGCGGTCCGCCCAGCCCAAGGCCGGGTTGTGGCAGGTGGCGCAGCTGATCACGCCGCTGGAGGAGATGCGCGGTTCGAAGAACAGCATGTTACCGAGTTCGACCTTCTCCGGGGTCAGGGAGTTGCCGGCGGGAATCGGCGGGAAGTGGGGCAGCGGTTCGAAGCGGTCACGGTAGTCGCCGAGACCGTCGTCGGCCAGGGCCGGTGCGGCGATGGCGATGGCAGAGCCCATGGCGATGGCCGAGACCAGCAGGCGTTGTTTGATCATGGTCGTTCCCCTCGTGGTTATGATGCGGGTCAGTCGCTGGCGATCACCTGCGCTTGACCTTGAGTCAGGACCCTAGCGGGGTCACTTGATGCCGATCAACCCAGTAAAACCGTCGGAATACGGCCACTCTTGAGCCAGGTCAAGTTTGACGCCCTCAGCAAGCCTGTGGCTGGACGCCCCTTCCTTCATCAGAGAAGCTGGGGCCCCGAGATCCTTGAGTCGGGGATGTTCGTCATGTCACGCTGTCGCAATCTCGCCACCCCCCCCCGAGTCCGAGGTGACGCCTCGAGAGCGCTTCGAGCAGCGTCGGCGTTTTCTCGATCCCGCGTGGCGGGTGCCTTGCTGGGAGGAAAGGGAGATGTGCAGGAAGATGATGAGTGGTCTGACCACAGGCCTGCTGGTGGCCGCGCTGGCCTCGGGGATGGCCCAGGCTAACAGTGCCGCGGAGGACGAGGCCACGATCGACCTGGCCTGGGACAGCGGTTGCTTCAACTGCCACGACCTGGATGCCACCCTGCGTGGACCCGCCTGGCGGGACGTGGCCGAGCGCTATCGTGACGACGACACGGCGCTAAAACGGCTGGTGATCACGGTCCGCGACGGCGGCAGCGGCAACTGGGGCGATGAGCGGATGACCCCCAACCGCCGCGTCGCAGAAGAGGATATCGAGCGCCTGGTGAGTTGGCTGCTGAGCCTGTCTCCGGCCAATGACTGACGCTCAGCCTGACGCGATTGGCTGATGGTCACGACGATGCTGGCAGCGGCCGGCGGCCCAGGTCTCGGCTACGCTGCGGTCGTCGCCCATCATCATCAGCGCGAAGAGCGTCTCGCCCAGACTGCGGCAGCGCGCGGTTCGCCGGGCCAGCAGCGGTGTGGCCGCCGGGTCGAGTATGACGAAGTCGGCGTCCATTCCCGGGGCCAGGCGGCCGATGCGGTCATCCAGCGACAGCGCTCGAGCGTTGCCCAAGGTCAGCCCGTAGAAGCCCTGCCAGGCGGTGAGCGGCTGGCCGCGCAGCTGCCCCACCTGGTAGGCGGCCTTGAGCGTGGCTAGCCCCGAGAGGTCGGTGCCGCCGCCCACGTCGCTGGCGTAGGTGACGTTGAGGCCCGCCTCCCGAGCTGCCTTGCGGTCGAAGAGCCCGCTGCCCAGGAACAGGTTCGAACTCGGGCAGAAGGCCAGATTGGCCCCGCGCTCGGCGAGCCGGCCGCGCATTGCCTGGTCCAGGTGAATGCCGTGGGCGAAGGTGCTGCGCGGGCCCACCAGGCCGGACTGCTCGTAGACCTCGAGATAGTCGCGGCTGCCGGGGAAGAGCGCCGCCACCCAGTCCAGCTCGCCGGTATTCTCGGCCAGGTGGGTCTGCAGCCACAGGCTCGGGTCGTTGCGCAAAATGGCGCCGGTGGCGTCGAGCTGGGCGCGGGTGGAGGTGGGCGCGAAGCGCGGCGTGAGGCTGTAGCCGAGCCGCCTCTTGCCGTGCCAGTCAGCAATCAGCCGTTCGCTGTCGCGGATGCCGCCCAGAGTATCGTCAGTGAGCTCCTCGGGGGCGTGGCGGTCCATCAGCACCTTGCCGGCCAGCATGCAGAGCCCGCGCCTATGGCTGGCCGCGAAGAAGGCGTCCACCGACGTCGCGTGGCTCGAGCAGAACACCTGGGCGGTGGTGGTGCCCACCCGCAGCATCTCGTCGAGGAAGGCCTCGGAGAGGGCCTCGGCGTGCTCGCGGTTGGCGAACTTGAGCTCTTCGGGGAAGGTGTAGTCGTTGAGCCAGTCGAGCAGCTGGCGCCCCCAGGAGGCCATGATCTCGAGCTGCACGTAGTGCACGTGGCTGTCGATAAAGCCGGGGGTGATCAACTTTCCCCGATAATCGAAAATCTCCACGCCTTCGGGCAGCCGCGATGCCAGGCTCGCATAGTCATCTAGGGCGCGAATGCGGCCGTTCTCGACCCAGAGGGCGCCGTCCGGGTAGTGGCGGACGCTGCCCGGGACGGGGCTGTCGGCCTCTCCGGGGTCGGCGTCGAAGCTCAGCAGTTCGGCGCGCAGCACGCGCGAGTCGGTCTTGGTCATGGTTTCGGATTCGTCTCGATCGATGTCACCGGGGCTTTCCCGGCGACAGGCCCCGGGGTGCCGGACCATCGAGGAGGCGCTGTGAATACTTCCCTGTACGCTACCGATTCCTTCCCTGGAATCGGACCTCCTCTTCGGCCTGTCCCCGTCACCCCTTGCTTGGCGGCTTGTCGGCGTGCGGGATGCATTTACGTTGCAGGCTCGCGGAACAGGGCCCGCAGCTCGTCCGGTGCTAGGCCGCGCTGATCCGTTCGCTTGGCGCCTTCCACCATGGGCAGCAGCTCGGCGATGGTGGCCAGCGCGATGGCATAGGGGGTCTTGTCGCCTCCTGAGTTGCCGATAGGGCAGCGCACCTGATCGAGCGCCGCGTCGCTGTGGCCGGCCTCCACCAGCCGCGAGCGAAAGCTGGCCCACTTGCTCCTGGATCCGATCAGTCCGAGGGAAGCGCACGCTTTACTTCGGCGCAAAAGCGCATCCACCAGGGCGCGGTCCTCGGCGTGGTCGTGGGTCAGCACCAGGGCATGAGTGCCGGTAGGCAGCTCGGCCACGGCGGCGGCCGGGTCGGGGGCATGGCGGCACGCGAGGCGAGGCTGGTTTGCGGCCCAGTCCGGGAAGATGCCCTCCCGGCTGTCGTGCCAGCGCAGTCGCCAGGGCAGCGGGGCGGCCAGGCGCACCAGTTCCGTGCCCACGTGGCCCGCGCCGAAGATCGCCAGGGTGGGCGCGCTGCCCGGGAAGACCTCCAGCAGCACGTTGACGAAGCCGCCGCAGCACTGGCCGCTGCGCCCGCCCAGCGAGAAGGCCTCGAGGCTCATGCCACTCTCGGTATTGCCATTCGCCCCGGCGAGTCGCGCCCTGGCCGCCTCGATCACCTGGTACTCGAAGGTGCCGCCGCCGAGGGTGTCGTAGGCCGAGTCCGTGGTGATCACCATCCGCGCGCCGGGCTCGCGGGGCGTGGCGCCGGCGCTGGTCACCAGGGTAGCCAGGGCGTGGGGCAGTCCCTCGCGCTGCAGGCGATGCAGGGCGGCGTGCCAGCTCTCGGGGCGAGTGTCTTCGGGCGCCATCACGGGTCTCCGAACGTCGGCGGCCAGGCACTATGGCGGGCGCGCAGCGCCTCGGCGGCCAGCAGAACCCGCTCCGGCGTGGCCGGGGTATCGAGGCGTGGTGCCTCGCGGTAGTCGGCGAGACTCGCCAGGGCATCACGCAGCGCCGACCACACCGAGATGCCCAGCATGAAGGGCGGCTCGCCCACCGCCTTGGAGCGGTAGATGCTGGCCATGGAGTTGGGGTGGCCCTCCATCAGTTCGACGTTGAAGATCGGCGGCAGGTCGCCGTAAGTGGGGATCTTGTAGGTGGCCGGGCCATCCGAGATCAGCCGGCCGGCCTCGTTCCACTTGAGCTCCTCGCTGGTCAGCCAGCCCATCCCCTGGATGAAGCCGCCCTCCACCTGGCCGAGGTCGATGGCGGGGTTCAGGGAGTCGCCGACGTCGTGGAGGATGTCGACCCGGTCCACCTGGTATTCGCCGGTGAGCGTATCGACGCTGACCTCGGCGACGGCGGCCCCGAAGGCGAAGTAGTAGAAGGGGCGCCCCTGGCCGGTGCCGCGGTCGTAGTGGATCAGCGGAGTGGCATAGAAGCCCTTCTCGGAGAGCGAGACGCGGCCCAGATAGGCCGTCTGCACCAGCTCGCCCCAGGGAATGCGCCGCTCGCTCTCGCCGTCGCCTGCCACCAGGTGGCCGGCCTCCAGGCGCATCGCCTCGCGGTCTATCTCATAGTGTTCGGCGGCGAAGTCAAATAAGCGCACCTTGAGCGTCAGGCAGGCGTCGCGAGCGGCCATGCCGTTGAGGTCCGCGCCGCTGGAGGCGGCGGTGGGTGAGGTGTTGGGCACCTTGTCGGTGCGGGTGGCGGTGATGCGTACTGCTTCCATGTCCAGGGCAAGCTCCCGGGCCACCACCTGGCAGATCTTGGTATGCAGGCCCTGGCCCATCTCGGTGCCGCCGTGGTTGATCTGCACGCTGCCGTCGGTATAGACGTGCACCAGGGCACCCGCCTGGTTGAGGTGCTTGGCAGTAAAGGAAATGCCGAACTTCACCGGCGTCAGCGCCAGCCCCTTCCTGATGATGGGGTTCTTCGCATTGAACTCAGTGATCGACCTGCGCCGTGCCCAGTAGTTGCTGCTCGCCTCCAGCCGCTCGATCAGCTCATGCAGCAGGCCGACCTGCTCCACGGTCTGGCCGTAGTGGGTGACGTCGCGACCCTCCCGGTAGAGGTTGCGCTTGCGCACCGTCAGCGGATCCTCGTCCACCCGGCGGGCGATGTCGTCCATGGCCGCCTCGATCGCCATCATCCCCTGGGGCCCGCCGAAGCCGCGAAAGGCGGTATTGGAGGCGGTATGGGTGCGGGCGCGCTGGCCGGTCACCCGCGCGGCCCCCAGCGAGTAGGCGTTGTCGGCGTGGAACATGGCGCGGTCGACGATGGCATCCGACAGATCCGGCGAGTAGCCGCAGTCGCCGATCAGGGTGATCTCGCCGCCCTGGATCACGCCGTACTCGTCCACGCCCAGCCGGTAGCGGTTGTGGAAGGGGTGGCGCTTGCCGGTGACGTGCATGTCGTCGCCCCGGGAGAGTCGCAGCCGGGCGGCACGGCCGGTGCGCCGACTGATCAGCGCGGCGATGCAGGCGCAGGGCGAGGCCTGGGTCTCCTTGCCGCCGAAGCCGCCGCCCATGCGCCGGACCTCCACGGTGACCGCATGGAAGGGGATGCCCAGCACCTCGGCGACCAGCTTCTGGGTCTCGCTGGGGTGCTGGTTGGAGGTGTGGACCACCACGCCCTCGTCCTCGGTGGGCATCACCAGGCAGGCCTGGCCCTCCAGATAGAAGTGCTCCTGGCCGCCCACGAACTGCTTACCCTCGACCACCAGCGGGGCGGCGGCCAGGGCGGCCTCCCAGTCGCCACGCTGCTGGACGTGGGGAGGGCGCACGAACTCGCCCCGCTCGGCGGCGGCCGGGGCATCCAGACGGGCGGGTTGCTCGTCGATTTCCACGACACCGGCGTCGAGGGCGGCCTTCACCGCCTCCCGGGCGGCGCGGTGGCTCTCGGCGGCGAGGGCGAAGAGTACCTGGCCGGCGTAGCTGATCTCATCGTCCACGAAGATCGGGTCCCCGGGGAACACCGGGCCGATATCGGTTTCGCCAGGCACGTCATGAAAGCCCACCGCGTCTATCACGCCGGGCAGGGCGCGCACCCGGTCGAGGTCGAGGCGGGTCAGGCGACCATGGGCGATCGGCGAGAGGGCGAGCGCCACGTGCAGGCAGTCGGCGGCGACCTTGAGGTCGTCGATATAGGCGGCGCGACCGGTGACGTGCTTGACCGCGCTTTCGTGGGCACGGGCATGGGGCGCCCTGGTCGGCGCGGCGTTGTGTGCCTTGGCTGGCGCGGCGTCGGGCACCTTCGAAAGCCTAGTGAGCGTACGCATGCAGCATCACCTCCCGGGGACTGTCGCTGGCGTTCTGGGGCTGGTTTTCACCGATAAGCACCAAACGCAGGCGCTCGAGCAGGTTGGCGGCGGCGAGCTCGCGATAGTGGGCGCTGCCGCGCACATCGGACATGGGCTGGAAGTCCTGCTTCAGGGCGGCACGTGCCGCCTGGAAGCTCGCCACCGTGGGCGGCTGGCCTTCCAGCGCCGCCTCGGCGGCGGCCGCCCGCTTGGGGATGGCCGCCATGCCGCCGAAGGCGAGGCGCACGTCGCGCAGCAGGTCCTCCTCCAGCCGCCAGTAAAAGGCGCCCAGCACCGCGGAGATGTCATCCTCCCTGCGTTTGGACAATTTCCAGATCCTGAGGTGTCGTCCCGGCTCTGGCCGCGGCAGGAAGATGGCGCGGATCACCTCGCCCTGGCTCTGGTTAAGCGCGGTCCGCTTGTAGTCGAGGAAAAATTGGTCGAGGGGCAATCCGCGCTCGGTCGTTCCACCTCCTTCTCCTGCGGGGCCGGCCAGCCAGAGCCGCGAGCCCAGCGCCAGCAGCACCGGCGGGGTGTCGCCGATGGGCGAGGCGTTGGCGATGTTGCCGCCGAGGGTGCCGCGGTTGCGCACCTGGGCGGAGCCCAGTCGGTGCAGCAGGTGCGCAAACGCCGGGTAGTGCTCGGCGAGCAGCGGCGCGAGTCGGGTATAGGTGACGGCGCCGCCGATCCACCAGCCCTCGCGGCCGTCCTCGAGAGTGGCCTCCAGGATGGCGTTGAGCTCGGCGACACGGGTCACGTCCACCAGCCGTTCGAAGCGGGTCAGCCGCTGGGTCACTTCCAGCCACAGGTCGGTGCCACCGGCGACGATGGGCACCTCGGGATCGTGCCGGCGCGCTTCGATCAGCGCGTCCAGGGTGGTGGGCTGGACGAAGGCAGCGTCGGCTGCGTGATCCTGCGCCGGCGCGGCGGCGTCGATAGCCAGATCCAGCCAGCTGGGGCGCGGGTAAGGGTAGGCAGAGAGAGCGTCGACCATGGCAAGCGCGGCATCGCGGATCGGCCGGTAGCCGGTGCAGCGGCACAGGTTGCCGCCCAGCGCCCCCTCGAGACGCTCGGGGGACAGCGGGAGGGAAGGGGAGACACTCGCCTGCTGGTCCTCATAGAGCATAAACAGCGACATCACGATGCCGGGGGTGCAAAAGCCGCACTGGCTGGCGTGGCAGTCGACCATGGCGGCCTGGGCCGGGTGTAGCGACTCGCCCTGGGCGAGACCCTCCACGGTGACAAGATGACAGTCATGTAGCTGGTGGGCCGGTGTGATACAGGCGTTGGCGCTGTGGTAGCGCACCCGGCCGTCGGGGCCGGCCTCGCCGATGGCGACGGTGCAGGCGCCGCAGTCACCGGAGGCGCAGCCCTCCTTGGTGCCGGTCTGGCCGAGTGTCTCGCGCAACAACTCGAGCACACTGGTATCCGGCGAGGCCTCGCACCGGCGGGGCCGCCCGTTGAGCAGGAAGTCGATCATCGCCTAGTCTCTCTTGTTGGCGACTGACCAGTTGGTCAGGCATGTATCAGCATGGTCAATCGCTTCACCCTTTTCAAGGCCAATGCCGGCGGGGCGTGGATCCGTCGTAATTGCACGCACCGCCCCGGTGCGGCACTCTGCCAGCAGGATCACCGGCACAGGGAAATGGTTCATGGCAGAAGGCTCGAGCACTTCGGGTAAGCCCCGCCCCCTCGAGGGGGGAGAGGCCAACGGGGCGACCCGCCAGCGCAACGAGCGCGAGATTCTGACGGCCGCCGAGAAGGTCTTCGCTGCCCATGGCTACCGAGGCGCCAGCGTCCAGGCCATCGCCGAGGCGGCGGGCCTGCCCAAGTCCAACGTCCTCTACTACATGGGCAGCAAGCGCGGGCTCTATGTGCGCCTGCTGGAGCGCATGATGGCGCGCTGGAATGCGCTGCTGGACGATCTCTCGGCGGAGGACGATCCCGCGGAAGTCCTCGAGGCCTTCATCCGCAGCAAGATGGCGCTCTCCCGACGCCACCCGGAGGGCTCGCGGCTGTTCGCCGCCGAGATCCTTGGCGGCGCCCCTTTCCTGCAGGAGTATCTGACCGGTGAGCTGCGCGATTGGGTGGAGGGGCGGGCCAGGATCTTTCGCCAGTGGGCCGAGCGCGGCCTGATGGACCCGGTGGACCCCGTCTGGCTGATCTTCCTGATCTGGTCCGCCACCCAGCACTACGCCGACTTCGAGGCCCAGGTGCTGGGTATCACCGGCAAGGGTGAGCTCAGTGACGCCGATGTGGAGCAGATCACCACCTTCCTGACCCGGGTGATCCTCAAGGGCTGCGGCGTCAGGCCTCCTTCGGCAGCGCCAGGCTGATCAGCACGGTAGCGGCTAACAGGGCGCTGGAGACCCACAGGGTGGCGGTGAGCCCGCCGGCAAGGTAGAGCCAGCCAGATAGCAGGGTGCCGATCAGCCGCCCCATGGCGTTGGCCATGTAGTAGAAGCCCACGTCGAGTGAGACCCCGTCCGAGCGCGCCATGCGCACAATCAGGAAACTGTGCAGGCTGGAATTCACCGCGAAGATCGCGCCGAAGAGCAGTAAGCCGCCCAGCAGCACTAGATGCGGGCTTGCCTCGAGGAAGAGCGCGATCAGCGCTGGCAGCGCGGCCAGCGCCGCGGCCCAGGCGATGGCGGCGCCGCGACCCGCGGTGTGCCCGGTGATCCGGGGCGCGACCGCCTGCACCGCGCCGTAGCCGATCACCCATAGCGCCAGAAATCCCCCGACCCGCCAGCTGTCCCAGCCGAACTGGGTGGCCAGGAACACCGGCAGCGCCACCACGAACCACACGTCCCGGGCGCCGAACAGGCACATCCGCGCCGCCGAGAGGATATTGATCGCACGACTCTTGGAGAGCATCTCGCGAAACTTCGGCTTGACCTTGGCGCGGCCGAGGTCGCCGTCCAGGCGCATGAGCGAGAGCGTGAGCACTCCGGCGAGCATCACCGCCATGGCGAGTATCGCCCCCTGGAAACCGATCAGCGTCAGCAGCAGGCCGCCGAGAAAGAACCCCACTCCCTTGAGTGCGTTCTTCGAGCCGGTGAGCAGCGCCACCCATCGGTAGAGCGACCGATGGCCGGCGTCGCCGGCCGGTACCAGGGTCTTGATAGCGCTCTTGGCGCTCATCTTGTTGAGGTCCTTGGCAATGCCCGAGAGCGCCTGGGCGGCCATCACCCAGGGCACGGAGAGCCAGGCCACCGGCACCAGCAGCATGCCAAGCGCCACCACCTGCAGGCCGAGGCCCAGGTTCATGGTGCGATTGAGTCCCAGACGGGCCCCCAGCCAGCCGCCCACCAGGTTGGTCACCACGCCGAAGAACTCGTAGAAGAGAAACAGCAGGGCCACTTCCAGCGCCGAGTAGCCCAGGCTGTGGAAGTAGAGCACCACCAGCATGCGCAGGGCGCCGTCGGTGAGGGTGAAGGCCCAGTAGTTGCCGGTGACCAGCAGGTACTGGCGGATCTCACGGGGCAGGGCGGCGACGCGGGCGATCATGCGTCGGCATTCCCCACCTTGGCGGCCAGCTCGGCGGTGCGGCAGGCGTAGCCGTACTCGTTGTCGTACCAGGCGTAGAGCTTCACCTGGGTGCCGGCCACCACCATGGTGGAGAGCGCATCGACGATGGCGCTGCGTGGATCCGTGCGGTAGTCGATGGAGACCAGCGGGCGTTCCTCATAGCCCAGGATGCCGGCCAGTTCGCCCTCGGCGGCCTCCTTGAGCAGGGCATTGACCTCCTCCTCTGTGGTCTCTCGCGCCACCTCGAAGACCATGTCGGTGAGCGAAGCGTTGGCCAGCGGCACCCGCACGGCGTGGCCGTTCAGCTTGCCGGTGAGCTCCGGGAAGATGGCGGTGATCGCCTTGGCCGAACCGGTAGTGGTGGGGATCAGGCTCATGCCGCAGGCCCGAGCGCGCCGGAGATCCTTGTGAGGAGCATCGAGGATCACCTGGGTGTTGGTGATGTCGTGGATGGTGGTCATGGAGCCGTGGCGGATGCCGATCTTCTCATGGATGACCTTGACCACTGGCGCCAGGCAGTTGGTGGTGCAGCTGGCCGCGGTGACGATGCGGTGCTCGGCGGGGTCGAAGAGGTGGTCGTTGACGCCCATCACCAGGTTGAGCGCCCCCTCGTCCTTCACCGGGGCGCTGACCACCACGCGCTTGACCCCCTGGTCCAGGTAGGCCTGGAGCTTGTCGGTGGTCTTCATCTTGCCCGAGGCCTCGATCACCACGTCGCAGCCGGACCAGTCGGTGCCATCGATCTCGCGGTTGGCCGTGAACGCAATGCGTCGGCCGGCCACCGTCAGGGCGTCATCGGTCGCCGTGATATCATCGGCGCCGCCGGTCCACTGGCCGTGGACCGAGTCGAACTGCAGCAGGTGGGCGAAGGTGGCGGCGTCGCCGCCCGGGTCGTTGATCTTCACGAACTCCAGGTCCGGGTTCGTCCAGCCGGCGCGCAGCGCCAGGCGTCCGATGCGGCCGAAGCCGTTGATGCCGATTCTGACCGTCATGGGAAACTCCTGTGGGAATATCGAGAGTGCAGGCGAAGGTGCCCGGGGCTCAGCGGAGATATCTGGCAAATCGTATATGAACCAAAAGCGTACATGAATACACATGACAGATCGATGACAGTCGCGCTGCCCATCGAGGCGCGCCTCGATGCCGTTCAGGCGGCGCTGGCGGAATGTTCCCGCGCCCTGCTGGTGGCCGAGCCCGGCACCGGCAAGACCACTCGCGTGCCCCTGGCGCTGCTCGAGGCGTCCTGGTGTGCCGGTGGCAAGCTGCTGCTGCTGGAGCCGCGGCGGGTGGCGGCGCGGCTGGCCGCTGGGTTCATGGCCGAAAGCCTGGGGGAGACGGTCGGCGAGACCGTGGGCTACCGGATGCGCGGCGAGAGCCGGGTAGGCAAGCGCACCCGCCTGGAGGTGGTCACCCAGGGGGTGCTCACCCGGATGCTCCAGGAGGACCCGCTGCTCGACGGGGTGGCCGGGGTGATCTTCGACGAGTTCCATGAGCGCAGCCTGGAGGCGGACCTCGGCCTGGCGCTGGCTCTGGACGCCCAATCGGTGCGCGACGACCTGCGCCTGCTGGTGATGTCGGCGACTCTGGACGTGGATGCGCTGCTCGGCGTGCTGGGCGACGACACCCCGGTGATCGACTGTCCGGGACGCACCTTTCCCGTCGAGACCCGCTACCGCTCGCTGAATGCCCGTGATGACAGTGCGGCCCAACAGGCTCGGGTGCTGCTCGAGGCGATGGAACAGCAGGAAGGCGATGCCCTGGTGATCCTGCCCGGGGTGGCGGAGATACGCCGCCTGGCCCGGGCGCTGGCCGCCCGTGCTCCCGAGCTTGTCGTCATGGAGCTGCATGGCCGCCTGCCCCTCGAGGCACAGCGCCGGGCACTGCGCCCCGACCCCGACGGCCGCCGTCGGGTGGTGCTTTCCACCGCTATCGCCGAGTCCAGCGTCACCGTGGACGGCGTACGCCTGGTCATGGACGCGGGCCAGGAGCGGGTGCCGGTGTTCCAACCGCGCAGTGGCCTGACGCGTCTGGAGACGCGCCGGGTCAACCGCGCCAGCGCCGACCAGCGCCGCGGCCGCGCCGGCCGCCAGGGCCCCGGCCTCTGCGTCAGGCTGTGGGCCGAGGAGCAGCCCCTGGTGCCCCACGGTGAGCCGGAAATTCGCCAGGCGGATCTCGCGCCTCTGGCCTTCGAGCTGGCCCGCTGGGGAATCACCGAGCCGGATAGCCTGGCCTGGATCACGCCGCCGCCCACCGGAGCCCTGGCGGCGGGGCGCGACCTGCTGCGTCGACTCGGCCTGCTGGACGAGGCCTATCACCTCACCGAGCCGGGTCGCGCCGCTGCCCGGTGGCCCACCCACCCGCGCCTGGCGGCGATGCTGGTACGCGCCGGCACGCTGGACGCCCAGCCGTTGGCCTGCGCCCTGGTGGCGTTGCTCGAGGGGCGCGGCCTCGATGACGAACGAGACCTGGAACGAGCGCTTCAGGCGCGGATTACAGCGCCTCGTGAGCATCGCCAGTGGCAGCGCGACGCCGAACGCCTCACTCTCCTTGCCGGCGTTAGCCTCAAGGTGACCAGCCTGGCTCCGTTGGCCGAGCTGCTGGCGCTGGCCTACCCGGAGCGCGTCGCCCAACGAATGGCCCCGGGCCGCTTTCGCCTGGCTGGCGGGGGCTTGGCGACCCTCCCCGAGGATCACTCTCTGGCCCATGCCGAGCTGCTGGTGGCGGTGGAACTCGACGGCCAGGCCAGCGGGGCGCGCATCTTCCGCGCCGTGGCGCTGACGCGTGACCGGTTGGAAGCCCTCTACTCCGAGTGCGCCAGGTGGCGGGCCAGTCTCGAGTGGTCCGACGAGCAGGGCCGGCTGGTGGGTGAGCAGGTGCGCGGCCTGGGGGCCGTGGTGCTGGAGAGAAAGCCGCTGGCCGAGTTGCCACCGGAGGCGGTCAGGGCGGCACTGCTCGAGGCGTTTCGCCGGCGCGGTCTGCCCCGGGACGACGACCTGAGGCAGCTGCAGGGCAGGTTGGCGCTGCTGCGCCGTACGCTCGGGGAGGCGTGGCCCGACGGGTCCGAGTCGGCGCTGCTCGACACCCTGGAGGACTGGCTGGGCCCACACCTCGACGGCATCACCCGCCTCGAGGCCGTGGAACGCCTGCCGTTGGCGCGCATCCTGCTCGACGGCCTCGACTGGCCGCTGCGCTCGCGGCTCGACGCGCTGGCGCCGCTGCGCCTGGCGGTGCCCAGCGGCGCCAGCCATCGGCTGGATTACGCGCCCTGCCTCGAGGGCAAACCGCCGGTGCTGGCGGTGAAGCTGCAGGAGTGCTTCGGCTGGCAGGCCTCGCCGCGGGTCGCCAACGGCCGCGAGGCGGTACTGCTGCACCTGCTCTCGCCGGCACGCCGGCCGCTGCAGGTCACCGCGGACCTGGCGAGTTTCTGGGCCAACGGCTACCCGGAGGTGCGCCGCGAGATGCGGGGTCGCTATCCCAAGCACCCCTGGCCCGAAGACCCGATGACCGCCGAGGCCACCGCCCGCACCAAGCGCAGATAGCGCGTCAGGACGACTTCACCCCCTTGCGATCCTGGCCACCGTGGTTGGCCGCTGGCTGCTCCCGGACGCCCCGGGCACGCAGCACGCGTTTCTCGACCTCGACGATAAGATAGATGGCCAGACTGCCGGCCAGGATCACGCCCCAGTGGCTTGGTGCCAGGCCCTCGCTGTCGAAGATTACCTGCATGAAGGGCAGGTAGGTCCAGCCCAGTTGCAGGACCACGATGATGCCGATGGAAGCCCATACCGGGCGGCTGCCGAACAGGCCTGCCATGGAGAGGGTGCTGCGCAGCAGGTAGCGGCTGTTGATCAGGTAGGCGGCGCTGCCCATCACCAGCATGTTGACCGCGCCGGTGCGGGCGAGCTCGATGCTGCCGCCCTGGGCCTGCAGCCAGCTGAACATGCCGAACACCCCCACCAGCAACAGCATGGACACGAAGAAGACCCGCCACAGCAGGAAGAGATCGAGCAGAGAGGCGTCCGGGTCCCGCGGCTGGCGGGTCATGATGTCCTGCTCTGCATTCTCGAAGGCCAGCGCCAGGCCCAGCGTCACCGCCACCACCATGTTGACCCAAAGAGCCTGCAGCGGCGTCACCGGCAGGGTGGTGCCGGCCAGCACCGCCAGCATGATCGCCAGGCCCTGGCCGCCGTTGGTGGGCAGCAGGAAGGTGATGGTCTTGCGGATATTGTCGTAGACCTTGCGGCCCTCGCGGATGGCCCCGACGATGGTGGCGAAGTTGTCGTCGGCCAGCACCATCTCGGCAGCCTCCTTGGCGGCCTCGGTGCCCTGGATGCCCATGGCCACGCCGACGTCGGCGCGCTTCAGTGCCGGGCCATCGTTGACTCCGTCGCCAGTCATGGCGCAGATGCCGCCCCGGGCCTGCATCGCTTTTACCAGCCGCAGCTTGTGCTCCGGCGCGGCGCGGGCGAAGACGTCCACCTCGAGGATGATCGCCTCAAGCTCCTCGTCTGACATTTTCTCGATCTCGCGGCCGCTGATGGCCCGCTCGGTGTGGGCGAAGCCCAGCTCCTTAGCGATGGCCAGCGCCGTTACCGCATGGTCGCCGGTGATCATCACCGGGCGGATGCCCGCGGCCAGGCAGTCCTTGACCGCCTCGATGGCCTCGTCCCGGGGCGGGTCGAGGAGCCCCACGAGCCCGAGCAGCACCAGCTCCTGTTCGGCGTGCTCGTCGGCCAGTTCGTGGACGTCCTGGATCGACCTCTCGGCCAGCGCCAGCACGCGCAGGCCGCGCGACGAGAGGTCATGGATACGCTTCTCCCAGAGTTCGACGTCGAGCTCGATCTCCTCATCCTCCTCGCGGACTCGGTGGCACATCTCCAGCAGGCGGTCCGGGGCGCCCTTGACCAGCAGCAGCGGTTCGCCGTCGAGCTCGTGGAGGGTGGCCATGTATTTGCGCTCGGATTCGAAGGGGATGGCGTCCTTACGATCATGATCCCCGCGCAGCTTTTCGGTGGTCAGCCCGGCCTTGGCGGCGGCCACCACCAGGGCGCCCTCGGTGGGGTCGCCATGGATCGTCCAGCGACCCTCCTCCTCGGCCAGTTCGGCGTCGTTGCACAGTACCCCCACCTTGAGGAAGTGGCGCAGGGCGTGGTCCTCGTCCAGGTCGAGTTCGGCCTCCTCGGGCTCGCCGTCGCTGACCCGGTGGAAGCTGCCCTGTGGGGCGAAGCCGATGCCCTCGATACGAACCTCGCCCCGGGGGAGCCAGATCGCCTGGGCGGTCATCTCGTTGCGGGTCAGGGTGCCGGTCTTGTCGGAGAAGATGGTGGAGATGGAGCCCAGTGTCTCCACCGCGGGCAGGCGGCGGATGATGGCGTTCTGCTTCGCCATGGACTGCACGCCCAGCGCCAGGCCGATGGTGACGATGGCCGGCATGCCCTCGGGGATGGCGGCCACAGCGAGGCCCACCGCGGCCATGAACATCTCGACCAGGGGCTGATCGTGCACCAGCACCCCGAAGGCGCCGGTCAGCACCGCGGTGGCAAGAATGACAAAGGCCAGCACCTGGCCGGCGCGGTCGATCTGGCGCAGCAGGGGGGTCTTGAGCTGCTCGACGCCGCGCAGCATTTCGGAGATGCGCCCGATCTCGGTGCGCGCCGCGGTCTCCACCACCAGCCCGCGGGCGTTGCCCTGGACCACGATGGTGCTGGCGTAGGCCATGCCGATGCGGTCCCCCAAGTCGGCGTCCTCGGCCACCTCGGTGGTCTCCTTGTCCACCGGGGTGGACTCCCCGGTCAGCGAGGCCTCCTCGGTGCGAAAGCGTCGCGCCTCCAGCAGGCGCAGGTCGGCTGGCACCCGGTCGCCGCTCTCCACCAGCACGATATCCCCAGGCACCAGCTCTTCGGCGGGGACGGTCTCTCGTTTGCCATTGCGCAGCACGTTGGCTCGGGGCGAGAGCATCTGGCGGATGCTCTCCAGCGCCTCTTCGGCCTTGCCCTCCTGGATGAAGCCGATCATAGCGATGATCAATACCACGCCGAAGATCGCCCCCGCGTCCAGGGTATGGCCCAGCCCCAGGCTGGCGATGGCGGCGACGATCAAGACGAGCATCAGGACGTTGTTGAACTGCGCCAGCAGCCGCTTCCACCAGGGTCGCGCCTCGGCCTGCTGGAGCTGGTTGGGGCCGTGCTCGGCCAGCCGGCGCTCTGCCTCCTGGTCGTCGAGTCCCTCGGCGGTGCTGGAAAGGCGCTCCAGGGCGTCATCCCCGGCCAGGGCATGCCAGGCGGTGGTGTTGGGATCGGTCATCCTTCTCCTCCGGCGCATCGGGGGCGGCTGGTGAGGCAATGGTCAGGCTCATGATTACCACACAGCATGCTGCAGTGCAGTGACCCAGGACAAGAGCCGATGCCAAGTGGCTGTTACCCCGTGGTCATGAAGGCGATTCGTGTGCCGTGGGCCAGGCATGCCGTCTCTTCCAGGGTCAGGCGATCAGGCAGGGCGGGGGTATCGAGAGGTATCATGGGCGATATCCGACGTTGTACATGAGCCGTGATTCTATCGTCACTTGACCGGGAGTTGTCATGTCTTCAACCGCCGATGCCTGCCCCTGCGGCAGCGGTCGCAAGTTCAAGGCGTGCTGTGCATTAGCGTAGCCGTGAGCTCCGTGCAGTTGGCCCACGAGTGGGTCAGCCCTTACACTGCGCGGCAACGTGCCGTGCCATCTCGGCCCACATTCCCCTGTCCCGGACGCGTCCCATGGCCCAGACCCTCTCGAAGCGAATCAACAAGTACATCAGCGAGAGCGGCATGTGCTCGAGGCGAGAAGCCGACCGCTATATCGAGCAGGGTAACGTCAGGATCGATGGCCGGCGTGCTACCCCCGGCGACCAGGTCTTCCCGGGAAGCGTGGTCAAGCTCAACGGCCAGCTCGTCGAGCCGCTGGCACTGGATGAAGAGGATCTGGTATTCATCGCCCTCAACAAGCCAGTGGGCATCGTCAGTACCACCGAGCCCACCGAAAAGGCCAACATCGTCGACTTCGTCGGGCACGGTGCACGCATCTTCCCGATCGGCCGGCTGGACAAGGATTCCCAGGGGCTGATCTTCCTGACCAATAACGGCGACCTGGTCAATCGCATCCTGCGGGCCAGCAACCAGCACGAGAAGGAGTATCGGGTCACCGTCAACAAGCCGATCACCGATGAGTTCATTGTCGGCATGGGCGGCGGCGTGCCGATCCTTGGTGAGGTCACCAGGAAGTGCCCGGTGGTCAAGGAGTCCCGGTTTGTCTTCAATATCACCCTGGTTCAGGGGCTGAACCGTCAGATTCGGCGCATGTGCGAGGTGTTCGGCTATGAGGTGGTGAAGCTCGAAAGGATCCGCATCATGAACGTCTCTATCAAGGGGCTCGCAACGGGGGATTGGCGGGACCTGACACCCAACGAGGTGTCGACGATCCTCGCCATGACCGAGCGCTCCTCCTCCGAGGCCCAGGCGCCGAGCCGTCGAGTAGCCCGACGCAAAGGCAGCAGCAAGGCGGGGGGCCAGCAACGCAACACCCCTCGCCGTGGCGAAGGCGTCAAGTCTGCCAGCGGCAAGCCCGCGAGGCCCAGGGCGGCCGAGAAGGGCGCGGCACCCGGGAAGACGCCTGGTCCGAAGAAGGGGAGCGCGAAGAAGACGGCCGCGCCGAAACCGGGCACGAAGACGGCGGGGGCCAAGCCGGCCAAGGGCGGGCGGCCCTCGGGGTCACGCGCGAAGACCGGCGGCCTGGCCGGCAAGCCCCGGGGCAGGAGGTAGCCACCCGCCGAGGCAATGGCCATGAGGAGCACTATGACCGATTCTCGCCTGCAGAGCCCCGCCGCGGCCCGCAACCGACAGCCGATCCTCGAGGTCCTGAGGGAGGTATTGCCCGTCAGCGCGCGCGTGCTGGAGGTGGCCAGCGGCAGCGGCGAACACGCCCTGCACTGCGCCGCCGCCATGCCGGGCTGGATCTGGCAGCCCAGCGACCCCCATTCCCGTGCGCTGGCCTCCATCACCGCCTGGAGCGAGGCCGTGCGCCTGGACAACCTGCGTAAGCCGCTGCGGCTTGACGTGACCGGCGAGTGGCCAGCGGAGCGATTCGACGCCGTGGTGGCCATCAACCTGCTGCATATCTCACCCTGGACGGCCAGCGAGGCGCTGATGGCGGGGGCGGCAGGCTGCCTGGGGCCGGAAGGCGTGGTAGTGCTGTACGGCCCGTTTCGGCGGGAGGGGTGCCATACGGCGGCCAGCAACGCGGCCTTCGACGCCGACCTGAGGCGACGGGACCCCCAATGGGGCATCCGCGACCTGGCTGAGGTCGAGGAGGAAGCACAGCGATACGCCTTCCTCCTCGCGCGGGTAGTCCCCATGCCCGCCAACAACCTCATCCTGATACTGCGTCGCCAGTCCGACTAGTCGTGTGCAGGGCCAACCACGTGCTTGACCTCCAGGTAGCTGGCGAGGCCCCAGGGGCCCAGCTCACGGCCGATACCGCTGCGCTTGAATCCCCCCCAGCCGGTTTCCGGTAGCACCAGTTGCTCAGTGTTGAACCAGATGCTCCCGGCCCTGAGTTCACGCCCGATGCGCCGGGCCCGGTCACCGTCGCCACTGATGACCGTGGCGGCCAGCCCGAAATCACTGTCGTTGGCCAGTGCGATGGCCTCCTGCTCATTCGCCACGCTATGCCCGCACAGCACCGGTCCAAAGATCTCTTCCTTCCATAGGCGGCTCGTCAGGGGGACGTCACGATAGAGGGTGGGGGCGACGAAGTAGCCGCGGGGAGGCAGTTGGCGATGGCGGCCGTCTCGTACCACCCGCAATCCCTCCTGCTCGGCCGTGGCCAGATACCCGTTCACCGTTTCGCGCTGGCGTGCATTGGCCAGCGGTCCCATGTCGGTCTGTTCTGCCAGCGGATTTCCCAGAACGAGGGCATCTATGCGCATTTCCAAAGCCGCATATAGAGAATCGGCAACCGCCTCGTGGACCAGCAACCGCGAGGTGGCTGAACAGATCTGCCCCGCATTGAAATAGATGCCTGCCATCACCCAATCGGCGGCCTGTTCTGGATCGGCATCCTCCATGACCAGGATCGGCGACTTGCCGCCCAATTCCAGTGAGACGCCGACCGTCCGCTCGGCGGCGGCGGCCATCACCGCTTCGCCCACCCGGTTGCTGCCGGTAAAGGAGACCTTGTCGATCCCGGCATGCCGGCTCAAGGGCGCCCCGATGCCTTCGCCATCGCCGTTCAACAGATTGAGGACACCGCTGGGCAGGCCGATCTCCAGGGCGATCTCGGCCAGCGCCTGCTCGGGCAGTGGGGTCACCTCGGACGGTTTCAGCACCGCGGTGCAGCCCGCCGCCAGCGCAGGCGCAAGCTTCCAGGCGCTGGTCACCAACGGGAAATTCCAGGGGGTGATCAGGCCGACGACGCCCACCGGGTCGTGGTAGCACCGCGCCTCGACGTTGGCCATCTCGACGGACACCGCTGCCCCCTGGCGTTCATCCAGACGCCGCGCCTGGTCGGCATAATAGCGGTAGCAGGCGATGGCATCGTCGAGGTCGATAGCGGCCTCAGCGAGTACCTTGCCGTTGTTGGTGGACGAGAGGCGAACCAGGGCCTCGCGTCGGCGAGTCAAGGCGGCGGCGAAACCCTCGAGATAGGTGGCTCGCTTGGCACCGCCGAGCGAGCGCCAGGCCGGCAGGGCGCGCTGTGCGGTTTTCACGGCGTCATCCACGTCCTGGGGCGCGCCGGCGGTCACCTCGGCGAGTACCTCCTCCCGGTAGGGGTTCATCACCGGCAGGTATCGGGCGCCTCGAGACCGCACCCACTGGTTGTCGATGAATTGCTGCTCGAGTCGATGCATGTGAACTCTCTCGTTGATCGGTGCGGGGGAGGCGTGCTTGCCTTCATGTCCGGCTGGGAGTGG
Organism: Halomonas salsilacus; assembly: GCF_051216275.1. Classification (NCBI taxonomy): domain Bacteria; kingdom Pseudomonadati; phylum Pseudomonadota; class Gammaproteobacteria; order Oceanospirillales; family Halomonadaceae; genus Halomonas; species Halomonas salsilacus. The sequence continues at coordinate 17,616 of NZ_JBPKAQ010000013.1, read as the reverse complement.
CGTCGGGGGCTAGGTTGATATTGCTATGCCAGGGCCTGCTGCCAGGCGTCGGCATTGATCTCGATCAGGATGGGGCCATCCAGCGGTCGCCGCTGAAGGGCGAGGGCCAGGTCGGCGGGCGTTCCGACACGGGTGGCCAGGCAGCCGAATCCGGCAGCCACGGTGAGAAAGTCCGGGGCCTGGATATCCACGCCGAGTCGTTCGACACCCTCGGCGTCCATGAAGCGACGGATCTCCTCGTACCCGGCGTTGTGCCAGAGGAGGATCACCACCGGCAAGCGAGCCTCCACGGCGGTGGCAAGCTCGGATAGAGTGAACATGATGCCCCCATCGCCGACCAGGGCCACCACCGGCAGGTCGGGTCTTCCGAGTTGTGCGCCCATTGCCGCCGGCAACCCGTAACCGAGGGTCCCGTAGCCGGTAGAGGCATTGAAGTAGCGTCGGGGTTCGGGCTGAGTCACCAGGTGGTTGCCGGCGTAGACCGGCGCGGTGGAATCACCGACCAGGATCGCCTCTGGCAGCGCCTCACGCAGCACGCCGTAGAGGGGCACGAAGGGGGTGAAAGCGGGATCGCGGTGGAGGCCCAGCTCGGTCAGGACCTGCGATGTGCGTTCGGCGCCGCCCCTGGTGATGGGGTCTGGGAAATGCTCGAGCAGGCATGCCAGGCTGCGCCCGGCGTCACTCACCAGTCCCAGTGCCAGGGACTGGTTGCGCACCAGCTGCTGAGCATCGATGTCGATACGGATCAGTTTGCCGTTCAGGGTGAAGCCGTCATCGAACACGACGTCGTAGTCGGTCTCACCGAGCTCGGTGCCCACGGCGAGGATCACATCGGCCTCGGCTGCCAGCCGCCTCACGGTAGGCAGGGCGGCATTGGCGCCGAGATCGAGCGGGTGGTCGCGACCCAGTACTCCCTTGGCGTTGATCGTGGTCACCGTCGGGGCATCGAGGTGCTCGACGAGACTCCTGGCCAAGGTGGGTGCGTCCGCGCAACCGCCGCCCAGCAGCACCAGGGGACACTCGGCTTGGCGCAGCCATTCGGCGGCGAGCGATACTCCCTGAGGATCGGGGCTGGCCCGGAACAGGCGTGGCGGTGTGCTCGGCATCGGGGCCGCGACGGGGGCGGCGAACAGATCGATGGGAATCTCGATGTGCACGGGCCCCGGCCGCTCGCCGTGAAATACCGCAAAGGCACGCGCCAGTACCTCAGGCAGCGCGCTCGGGTCGAGAAGGGTATGGCTGAAGCGTGAGACCCCACTCATCAGCTGTTGCTGACTCGCCAGCTCGTGGAGCCGGCCCTGGCCGCGACCCAGGGTGTCTCGACGATTGACGCTCGAGATCACCAGCATGGGGATGGAGTCGGCCAGCGCCTGACCCATGGCGGTGGCGATGTTGGTCATGCCGGGGCCGGTGATGATCAGGCAGACGCCGGGCTTGCCGGTGGCCCGGGCATAGCCGTCGGCCATGAAACCGGCGCCCTGCTCGTGGCGCGGAGACACGTGCTGGATGCCGCTTCCGGTCAGGCCGCGATAGAGCTCCACGGTATGCACCCCGGGGATACCGAACACGCTGTCAACGCCATAGGTGTCGCGCAGCAGGTGCAGCAGCAGGTCGGCGCAGGTCATGCTCTGGGTTGCCATGGTGATACCTCAGAAGAAGAACGTATGGGCCATGAAGGTAATGATCGGCAGGGTGATGGCCGTGCGCAGCAGGAAGATGGCCGCCAGTTCCCAGAGCTTGAGCGGGATCTTCGACTTCATCAGCAGTGCCCCGATCTCCGACATGTAGATCAGTTGGGTCAGGGACAGGCAGGCGATCACGAATCGGGTCAGTTCACTCTCGATGTTGCTGGCCAGGACGGCGGGCAGGAACATATCGGCGAAACCCACCAGCGTCGCCGGGGCGGCGGCCTCTGCCTCGGGTACGCCCAGCAGTTCCAGCACGGGCACCATGGGGTAGGAAAGCCAGGTAAAGAGGGGAGTGAATTCGGCCAGGATCAGCGCCACGGTGCCAATGGCGAAGACCAGTGGCAGCAGTGCCAGGAAGATGTCGGCGACGTTGAAGAGTGCGATGCGCATCATCTCGCGGGGGCCGGGCGCCTTCTCGGCACGCCGTACTGCCTGCAGCAGGCTGTAGCGAAACAGGCCGATGTTCTCCGTGCGCTTTTCTGCCAACTGGCAGCCCACCGGTTCGTAGTAGGTGTCGGGTTTGCGCGACAGCGGGGGCAGCCTGGGCACGATGACGGCGGCGATCAGGCCGGCGACCACCACGGTGAGGTAGAATTGAACGAACATATGGTTCAGCTCAACGAAGCTGGTGATCAGCAGGGCGAAGGCGATGGAGACGACCGAGAAGTTGGTGGCGATCACCGAGGCTTCGCGACGGTTGTAGAAGCCCTTCTCGTACTGCTGGGTGGTGATCAGCACCCCGACCGTGCCGGACCCCATCCACGAGGCGGTGGCATCGATGGCGCTGCGGCCCGGTAGCCGGAAGATGATCCGAAAGGGCTTGCGTACCAGGCTGCCGATAAACTCCATGAAGCCGAATTCGACCAGAAAGGGGAGCAGCAGGGCGGCGAAGAAAAAGAAGGTGAGCAGGACGGGGGCCAAATCATTGAGCATCACGCCGCCGGTAAAGGGGGCGGTGACGAACTCGGGGCCGAACTGGAAGAAGGTCATCAGCGCAAAGGCGGCACCCAGAATGCGCATGCCGAACCAGACGGGGCCGACATGGAACATGTCGTGGATCACGCCCTTCTCCGCCCAGCCTGGTTTGGCGACCTTGACCAGCAGCGTTGCCGCAACAGACACACACAGCACGATCACCGCGATGGCAGGCAGGGCGTCGCCTAGCAGGGCTTTCAGGCCATCGGCCATCAGCCCCATGCCGATGTTGATGGTATCTCCGACCTTGAAGGGGACGAGGAACAGGCTCATCCCGATCAATGAGGGAATCAGGAACTTGAGCAGGTCCCGGCGCTTGAAGGTGCCGCCGGTGGCAGCGTCGCTGCCGGTGGATTCGAGAGAGGACATTATGGATAACCCCACGGATTGTTGTGAGTGGCATCGTGTCGTTGTCGAGCCCGGACAAAGGCTCGTGAAGAGTCGTGATGTGATTAGTCGCGGCGCTTGACGCCGGGTAGCACGCAGAGCATCTCGTAGAGCAGGGTGGCGCCCATCAACGCGGTGTTGCCGCTGGTGTCGTAGGGGGGCGAGACCTCGACCAGGTCACCGCCGATTATGTTAAGGCCCGCCGAGCCGCGCAGGATCTCGAGACCCTGGCTGGCGGTCAGGCCTCCCATTTCCACGGTGCCGGTGCCCGGTGCCACCGAGGGGTCCAGGCCATCGATGTCGAAGGAGATGTAGACCGGGATGTCGCCCATCTGCTCGCGCACTTCGACCATCAGCGGTTCGAGTGAGCGATACCAGCACTCCTCCGCGGTGACCACGCGGAAGCCCTGCTTGCGACACCAGTCGAAATCCTCGGCGGCGTAGCCGGTGCCGCGCAGGCCGATCTGAACCACCTTGCCATGGGCCAGCAGCCCCTCTTCCTGGGCTCGCCGGAAGGGGGTGCCGTGGGCGATGGGTTCCCCGAACATGTGATCGTTGACATCGGCATGGGCGTCGATGTGGATAAGCCCGACCGGGCCATGCTTCCTGGCGATGGCTCGCAGGATCGGCAGGGTGATGACATGGTCGCCCCCGAGAGTCAGCGGGGCGCAGTCATGTTGTAACACCTCATCGTAGAAGGCGGTGATGATGTCCACCGTCTTGGGAAGGTGGAAGGTGTTGATCGGCACATCGCCGATGTCGGCCACCTGCAGGCTGTCGAAGGGGGCGGCGCGGGTGGCCATGTTGTAGGGGCGCAGCATGCGCGATTCATCTCGGATCTGCCGGGGACCGAGGCGCGTACCGGGCCTGTTGGACGTGGCGATGTCCAGTGGGACGCCGATGAAGGCAGCATCCAGGCCCGCGGCACTCTCCTGGGTGGGAAGGCGCATCATGGTGGCGGGGCCACCGAAGCGCGGCATTTCATTGCCCCCCAGGGGCTGGTTGAAGGTGCTCATGGTCTCTCCTGCAGGTGACGGGTTGGTCATTTGAGATTAAGCAGGAATCGTGCCAGGTATCAGACTGTTGATTTTGCCAAGAATTGCGTTCGAGGTGATCCATTTCTGGATCACTCCCGGGATAATAATGATGCAGTTGTGTATCATTGATTCATCAATGAATCGCCGATACAGGCTCGACACCATGCATATCGACAGCCGGGTGCTGGAAACCATCGTACTTACCGCCAACGACCACTTTTTCATCGTCGATGGCACGGGCCGGGTACTGGATGTCAGTCCGGGTGCTGCCGCCGTCTACGGCATGTCGCGAGAGGCCCTAAAGGCCGCCACGGTGCAGGAACTGGAAGCGCAGGGGGTTCTCAAGCCATCGATCAGCCTCGAGGTGCTGCGAACCGGGCGGCCTGCTCAGCTGATGCAGGTGACCGGGACGGGTCGCCGGGTCATTGCCGAAGCTCACCCGGTCGAGGTCAATGGCCGTATAGAACGCATCGTGAGCCGGTCACGTGACCTCACTGACCTGCAGTTGCTGCAGGACGAGTATGCCCTCCTGCAGCGTCGTTTCAGCGAGCACCTGAAACGCAGCCATGTGGGACCCTCGGAAGATGGCGACCTGGAAGCGGATCTGGATACGCTGCAGGTGCGAAGCCGGGTGATGCGTGAGGTGGCGCTACTGCTGAAGCGGGTGGCGCCGGCGGACGCCACGGTATTGATGCTGGGCGAATCCGGGGTTGGCAAGACGGCTTTCGCGCGTCAGCTTCATCGCTGGAGCCGTCGCAGCGAGGGGCCCTTCGTCGAGGTCAACTGTGGGGCGATTCCTGACAACCTGTTCGAGTCGGAGATGTTCGGCTATCAGCCAGGGGCCTTCAGCGGCGCAGCGCGACAGGGCAAGGCGGGGCTGCTCGAACAGGCCGAGGGAGGCACGCTCTTTCTGGACGAGATCGGCGAACTGCCGATGACCATGCAGACCAAGCTGCTCAAGGTGATCCAGGATGGCACCTTGACTCGTCTGGGCGATACTCGATCACGCCGCGTGGATTTCAGGCTGGTGGTCGCCACCAACAAGGCGTTGGCCGAAAAGGTCGAAGAGGGAACCTTCCGGCTGGACCTCTACTACCGAGTCAACGTGATCCCCGTGACCCTTCCGCCGCTGCGCGACCGCCGCGAGGATATTCCGGGGCTGGTGGAGCAGTGCCTGGACGAGCTCAACTGCCGTTACGGGCGCAAGAAACTGCTGCACTCCAGTGTCTGGTCGGAGCTGATGAGCCGTGACTGGCCCGGCAACGTCCGGGAGCTGGAGAATTGGCTCGAGAGGGCCTGGCTCTCATCGGTCGGCGATCTGATCGATGCCCCGGCCTCGCATGCAGATCATCGGTTGGTGCAAGTGGAAGACGGTGAGGCCGACTGGTCGGAGTCCTCATCTTTCATGCTGGGACATCGGGAGACACTGCCCGACTATCTCGGCCGGGTCGAGCGGGGGGTGCTGGACGATCTTTGTCAAAGGATGTCCAGCACCTATGCCATCGCCGAACGACTCGGCATCAGCCAGCCGAGCGTGGTGCGCAAGCTTCGGCGACATGGCCTGGTCATCAATAAATCCAGTTAGACGAAGCCTGACCGCGGGGGCCAGCGGTCAGGCTCCGGGCGACGCGCCAAGGATACGTCATTTCGCCATCACTCCGGCATCTCGCCGGGCACCCGGTACCGGAGCGGTTCGGCCTGGCGTTCCTCGCGGGTCTTGGTCTCATCCTCGGTGGGTACGCCCCACAGGGTTTCCTGCCTGCCGTCCGGAAAGGTGTAGGTCGTGCAGCCGGCGAGCAGGGCGAGGGTCAGGCCGGCGGTGGGCTGCAGCAGGTATCGGGATCGAATCACGGGGCTTTCCTTGATGACATGCCTTCATGGCACAGGGCAGAAGAGGCCAGCCTGCTGGCTGGTCGTGGGTGGGTCAAGGGGCGCTGGCCTTATCCCGACCAGCCCGCCAGGATTGGCACGTAGACCACCAGCAGCAGCACCCCGATCAGCCCCAGCAGGTAGGGCACGATAGCGCGGGTGATGCGCTCCAGCGGCAGCTGGGTGACCGAGGAGGCCACGTAGAGGTTGATCGCCACCGGCGGGGTGATCATGCCGATGGCCAGCCCCATTACGATGATGATGCCGAAGTGGATCGGGTCGATGCCGAGCTGGGTCACCAGCGGCAGCAGCACCGGGGTGAGGATGATCAGGGCGCTGGCTGTCTCGATGAACACCCCTGTGAGCAGGATCACCGCCACCACCAGCAGCATGATCACCAGCGGGTCGGTGGAGAGCGACAGCACCGACTCGGCGATGGCGCCGGGCACTTGCCAGCTGGAGAGCGTCCAGCTCAGCACCGCCGAGGTGGCGATCACCAGCATGATCACCGAGGTGGTGATCGCCGAGCGGATGAGGATGCGGTAGACGTCGGCCAGGCCCAGGTCGCGGTAGACGAACAGCGACACCAGCAGGGCGTAGTTAACCGCCACCACCGCCGCCTCGCTCGGGGTAAAGATCCCCGAGAAGATCCCGCCGAGGATGATCACCGGTGTCATCAGGCCCCAGCTGGCGCTCTTGAAGGTGCGCCAGATGGTGGCGAGCGAGAGTGCGGTGCCGCGGGGGTAGTTGCGGCGGTAGGCCTGGACGATGGCGATGGCCCCGAGCCCCAGGCCCATGGTGATGCCCGGTATGATGCCGCTCAGGAACAGCTTCGAGACCGACTGCTGGGCGATCACCGCGTAGATGATCATCGGCACCGAGGGCGGAATCACCACGCCGATGGTGCCGCTGGCGGCGATCAGGCTGGCCGCCGAGGCGGGGTCGTAGCCCTTCTTGCGCAGCTCCGGCACCAGGCTCGAGCCCACCGCGGCGGTGGTGGCGGCGCCGGAGCCGGAGATGGCGGCGAAGAACATGCCGGCCCCCACCGAGACGATGGAGAGCCCGCCCTTGAGAAAGCCGAACAGGGAATCGGCGAAGTCCACCAGTTTCGCGCTGACCTTGCCCTGGGCCATCAGGTCCCCGGCGAGGATGAACATTGGCACCGCCACCAGGGCGAAGGAGTTGATGCCCTGGAACATCTGCTGGGTGACCACCATCAGCGGCACGCCCTGGGCGTTAAGGGCCAGCAGGGTGCTGGCGCCGATGGCCAGGGCGATGGGCACCCCCAGCAGCATGAAGAGGAAGAAGAGCAGGAACAGCACGCCGGTCATGCGGGGGGCTCCTCGGCGCTGCCGCTGCCGCGCTTGTCATCACCTTGGGCGGCGTCCGGACCCCGGACCAGCAGCTCCAGCAGGTCGACCAGGGCATACCAGGCCATGATCGCGGCAGCGATCGGGATGACCGCATAGACGTAGGTCATGGAGAGGCGCAGCGAGGCGGACTTCTGGAAGCTCTGCACCTGCATGTAGCGATAGCCGATCACCACCAGCGCCACCATGAAGCCCAGCGCCACCAGCACCGCGGCGATGCGTGCGAGCTGGCGCAGGCGCCCGGGCAGGGCGTTCACCACGAAGGTCACGGCGATATGGCGGCCGCGCTGGAAGGCCAGGGTGGCGGCAAGGAAGGTGATCCACACCAGCAGGAAGCGGGCGACCTCCTCGGTCCAGCCCACCGCCGTGAAGAAGACCCGCGAGACGATCTGCAGGGTGATCACGCCGATCAACGCCGCCATGCCCGCGAAGACCACGGGCTGCATGACGGCGTCGATGGCGCGCTCACTGAACTGCAGGGGTCTCAGCAGGTAGCGCGCAAGCAGGCTCACTTATTTCAGCGCCTCCCGGATGCGCACCAGGGTGTCGCCGAACTGCTCGCCGTACTTCTCGTAAACCGGCGCCACGGCGGCCTGGAAGGCCTCCAGGTCGGCATCATCGATGATCTGCATGCCGGCCTCGCGAAGGTCAGCCAGCTGCTCGGCTTCCATCTCCGCGTTCACCCGCCGCTCGTGCTCGGCGGCCTCCTGCGCGGCCTGCACCAGCACCTCCTGGGCGGCCACGGGCAGCTGGTTCCAGCTCGGCATGCCCATCACGAAGATCGCCGGCGCGTAGGTGTGTCGGGTCAGCGTCATGTGCGCCTGGGTCTCGTTGAGCTTGAAGGAGTGGATGACGTTGACCGGGTTTTCCTGGCCGTCGATGGTGCCCTGCTGCATGGCGGTCAGCGCCTCGGTCCAGGCCATGGGGATTGCATTGGCGCCGAGCTCGCGGAAGGTGTCCACGTAGACCGGGTTTTCCATCACGCGAATGCGCAGGCCATCCATATCCTCGGGGGTGGCGACCGACCGTTCGCTATTGGTCAGGTTGCGAAAGCCGCGCTCGGCGTAGGCCAGCCCCTTGAGGTTGACCTCGGCCAGCTTGTCGAGCAGTTCCTGGCCGATGGGGCCGTCGAGCACCTCATAGGCGGCCTCGGGGCTGGGGAAGAGGAAAGGCAGCTCGAACACCGCCATCTCCTCGACGAAGTTGGCCACCGGCCCGTTGGTGATCACCCCCATGTCCACGGTGCCGATCTGCATGCCCTCGAGCAGGGTGCGTTCGTCGCCCAGGCTGGCGTTGGGGTAGAGATCCACGGTCACCTTGCCGTCGGTGCGCTCCTCCACGAGCTCCTCGAACTTCATGGCGGCGATATGGAAGCCGTCCTGCTCGTTGACCACATGGGCCAGGCGCAGGGTGACCGGGTCCATGTCGGCGAACTCGGAGGCGTTGGCGGAGGCCATCATGGCCAGGGAAATGCCCACGGCGAGCGTACTGCGTGAAAAGCCTTTCATTGTTGGTTTCCTTTGTTGTGTCAGCGTCTTGCGAATCATTGTCTGCTGAGCATGCACCGGCCCGGGGAGGGCGGTCAATCGCCTTGGCGCCTACTCACAGCAGCCGATACATCACGTGAACGTCCTGTGCGGTGATCTCGCGGGGCACGGCGTAGGTCTCGCCAGCGCAGAACACCGGCCCGAGCATGGCCCAGAGGGCCGGCCAGTCGTCGGGCTCATAGGGGCGAACGCTGATCTGCGATGAATCGATCATCTGGCCACCTGCTGGCTGCGCAACCAAGCGATCTCCTCGGCCCAGATGGCCGGTTCGATGGTCTCCAGCACCAGGGGGATGCCGTCGGTGCGCGCATCGCGCATCAGCGCAGTGAAGCAGGCCAGGCCGATATTGCCCTGGCCCAGGCTGTGGTGTCGGTCGACCCGGCTGCCCAGCTCGCTCTTGGCGTCGTTGAGGTGCATGCCGCGCAAATACTCGATGCCCACCACGGCGGCGAATTCATCCAGCATCGCGTTGGTGGCCTCGGCCGTGCGCAGGTCGTAGCCAGCGGCGAAGGCGTGGCAGGTGTCCAGGCAGACCCCGACCCGCACCTTGTCCTCCACCTGCTCGATGATCTCGGCCAGCTGCTCGAAGCGCCAGCCCAGGTTGCTGCCCTGGCCGGCGGTATTCTCGATCACTGCGGTGACGCCCCGGGTATGGGTCAGCGCCTCGTTGATCGACTCGGCGATGCGCGCAAGGCACTCGGACTCGCTGATCTTCCTGAGATGGCTGCCCGGGTGGAAATTGAGCAGGTCGATGCCAAGCTGCTCGCAGCGTTGCATCTCGTCGAGGAAGGCGGCTCGTGACTTGGCCAGGCCCTCGGCCTCCGGGTGGCCCAGGTTGATCAGGTAGCTGTCATGGGGAAGGATCTGCCCCGGCCCGAAGCCGTGCGTTTCGCAGGCGGAACGAAACGCTGCGATGGCGGTTTCTTCCAGCGGCTTGGCGTTCCACTGGCGCTGGTTCTTGGTGAACAGCGCAAAGGCATTGGCGCCAATTTCTGCGGCACGGTGCACCGCCTGATCGACGCCGCCCGCGGCGCTGACGTGGGCTCCGATATATTTCATGATGAAAGGGCAGGCTCCGCTGTTGTTCGAAAGGCTCAGACTCGGGAATGGTCTGCGATTCTAGCGCACGATGCCGCGGGAAGAAGGGCGCCTATGTCAGCGGGCCGGGGTGTCATCTCCTCGGGCTGCGTGCTAGGGTCACTGGATATCAATGATTTTTCAGGAGATTGCATGTCATTTGCCAAACCCCTCGCCGTGATTACCGGCAGTGCCCTTGCCCTGACCTTCGCTTTGACCGCCCCCGCGGTGGCCCAGCAGATGCCCCAGGGCGCGCCCAGTGCCGAACAGCAGGTGGCCCAGCTCGATGAGCTGGTCAACCTGGATGCCGGCCAGGAACAGGAGCTGGTGTCGCTGCTCACCCAGGGCCAGGAGCGCCTGCAGTCTCTGCAGGGCGAGGCCCAAGGCGTGCAGATGCAGATCCACGAGCAGATCGGCCCGGATTTTGATGAAGCCTCCATCCGTCGCGACGCCGAGCGCCTCGGCCAGCTCACCGGCGACATGACCGCCGAAAGTGCCCTGATGCAGGCGCGCATCCAGTCCACCCTGACCGCGGAGCAGCGCGACGAGCTCGATCGCCTGGCCCAGGAGCAGGAGCAGCAGATGCGCCAGATGCAGGAGCAGATGCAACAGCAGCAGATGCCCTCTCAGTAAGTGACTCAGTAAGCGACAGCGCCCCGGTTGGCGGGGCCTCGCTTGAGCCAGAGGCGGCCCTTCGGGGTCGCCTCTGGCGTTACCGCCTGGGCCGCCGGCCGAACCAGTAGCGGTGCCCCTGGGGCGCTGGCCGATCGACCACCAGCTCATCCCGCGGCCGATAGGGCCGAGGGGAGGGCGGCCGCGGCCCCTGGCGGTCCGAGAGGGCGAGCAGTCGGCGGATGCGCTCGCCGGTGGGCGGATGGGTCTGCAGCAGCCAGAACCAGCCCGGCGGGCGGCCTCCCGGCAGCAGTGCCGAGAGCCACAGCCCCTGGTGGCGCTCCAGCTCCTGGAGCGCCGCGGCCAGACCCTTGGGGTCCCGGGTCAGGGCGGCGGCCTCCAGATCCGCGGTGAACTCCCGGTTGCGCGACAGTGCCAGCTGCAGCAGCGTGCTGGCCGAGGGCGCCAGGGCCACCGCCAGCAGTTCCAGCCAGGGCATGCGAACCTCTCCCGCCACCACCATGGGCAGCATCACCAGCAGCCCCAATTGCACCAGGAAGGCCCCCCAGATGGTCAGGCGTGTCATGGTCGCCGCCATGGACATTACCCGCGTATCGCCGTGACGTAGGTGGCTCACCTCGTGGGCCAGCACGCCGGCCAGCTGGCGCAGGCCCAGGGTGTGCAGCAGGCCGTCGGTGATGGCGATCCCGCCCTCCCGGGCGTCGCCTACGGCGAAGGCGTTCAGGTCGGTTGCCGGCACGAAGAACAGCTGGGGCTCACGGGAGAGCCCGGCGCGTCGATAGAGGATGTCCAGCACCCGGTAGAGTTCCGGCGCCTGGTGACGGCGCAACCGCCCTGCACTGGCGCGGGCGAGCGCCAGGCGTGGCGGGATGCGTCCCCCCATATAGAGCGTCAGCGCCACTAACCCGAAGGCCCATACCACGCCCAGGCTGCCTGCCAACAGATAGCCGGGCACCGTCAGCAGCAGCGCGAGACCGGCCAGGATCAGCAGGTGCTGGACTGTGTTGCGCAGGCGCTGGGCGGTCAAGCGAGAGATCATCACTCCTCCGGATGAGAAAGAGGTTATGGAAATCATTACCGAGTATTGAAAGCTGCATGGAAATGCGGTTTATTAGTGTGGTAACTAACTCGGAGGTCACCATGTCAATCCCTACCCAGACTCATGAAGTTCTCGAGCACCTGATCAACCAGGCCCTGGCCCAGCTGGCCGCGCGCGACGCCATCGAAGCCTATATCGCCTGACAGTAATATCCCCGGCCAGGGAAGGCCGCTTCCTGCTTATCGTCCCCTCTGTACCCGCCCTGTCTCGTCACTCTACTTCCCCAACGTTCCCAGACTTCGTTAGCACCCGATACGCTCAGATTCAGCACAAGCGACACTCGCCGGCGTCGACCAATTGAGATGGCCTCGCCCCTCCGGCACTATGTTCGCTCGCCGGGAGCGACCCGCCAATGACCAAGGACGCGACATGGCTCACTTGTTACGCATCGTGATGATCCACGGCCACCTCGAGGGCGTGGTCGAACTCAGTGTGGATGGCCACACCAATATCTGCGGCACCAACGCCTCGGGCAAGACCACCCTGCAGCGCCTGGTGCCGGTGTTCTATGGGGAGCTGCCCAACAAGGTAGTCCCGCGCACGCGGCTCAAGTTCGATGCGTTCTACCTGCCCCACCGCAACAGCTACCTGGTTTACGAGTATCGCCGCGAGGAGGGTGACGTCTGCCAGGCGGTGCTGACCCGCCGGAGCGAGGGCGGCGTGGAGTACCGCTTCGTGGGCGCCCCCTATCGCCCCGAGGACTACCTGGTGGAGAGCGAGGCCGGCGTCACCGCCCTGGACTACGCCCACTGGGCCAACGGCATGCGCCGACAGGGCATTCCACCCTCAGCCAAGCTCGGCGCCACCTCCGAGTACCGCTCGGTGATCCAGAATGATTTCACCCAGCTCGGTCCCTCCCAACCCCGGGGCAATAGCCGCGATGGGCTGCGCCTGCGCCAGGTGGCCGCCCGCTTCAGCCTGGTGCGCCCCGGGCAGCGCATCCGCCATATGGAGAAGTTGGTCTCGGCGGTGCACGCCAAGGAGGGCAAGATGGACACCCTCAAGACCATGCTGGCGGCGATCTTCGAGGAGGATGGCGTCGAACTGCCGGTCACTCGCATCCGCAACACCAAGGCGCGAGAGTGGATCGACCGCATGCGACAGTCTATGCGCCTGGCGCCCCTGCAGCACTCGCTGGCCGCCCTGGAGAGCCTCGATCGCGAGCTGGCCGACCTCGAGTCCTCGCTGTGGCAGCTCAGGCCCCAGCTCGAGGCCGACCGCCATCGCGCCGTACGCACCCAGGCTGATCTGGAGGCGCAGCTGAGCCAGCGTCAGCGTGACTTTCAGGCCCGCGAACAGGCCTACCGCGAGGCCGGCATCGCCCTCAACGACCGCTTCGCTGAACTCGACAGCGAGCTGAACAGGACCCGCGCCGACCTCGACGACCTGCAGCGCCGCTTCGAGGAATACGAGGAGGCCGACATGCCCGGTCTCGAGCAAAACCTCAAGGCGCTGCCCCAGTGGCGTGAGCAGCAGCAACAGCTGCGCGACCACCTCGAGCTCATGGAGCAGGCCTTCAAGGAGAGCAAGGCGCGACTCGAGGCTCGCCTGGTGGAGTTGGGCGACCTGCTTGAGCAGCGCCGCGACGAGATCCAGGCGCTGATCGACGCCCTGGGCGATGAGAAGGAGGCCTGCCGCGAAGCGCAGCGCGAGGGCGAGAATCGCCTGGAGGCGGACTATCAGTCTCGCCGCCAGGCCCTGGATGATGACTACCGCGTCCGCCTGGAGCAGGGCACCGCCAGACTCTCCGAACTCAAGGCGCAACTGGCCCACCCCGCGCAGACCGCGGAGGAGGTCCGCGAGGCCGAGCAGGCCCAGGCCCGGCTCGATCAGGCCCAGGCGGCACAGCAGGCCGCCGCCTCGGCGGTCGACAGCCTGCGCGGCGAACTCGATGAGCGTAAGCAGGAGCGTGATACCGCCGAACGCGACCTGGAGCTGGCCCGAGGGCAGCGCTCCCGGGCCGAGGCGCACCTGGAGACGCTGCGGATCCAGCGTGACCCCGCCCAGGGCAGCCTGCGCCACTTCCTGCGCCACCACCGCCCGGGCTGGGAGCAGACCCTGGGGAAGGTGATCGCCCCGGGGCTGCTTGAGCGCCGCGACCTGGCCCCCCAGTTCAACGACGACGCCAGCGACGACCTCTTCGGGCTGGCGATGGACCTGGCCGCGATCGCGCTGCCCGACTATGCCCAGGAGGGCGCCAGCCTGGTGGCCGAGATCGCCGCCGCCGAGCAGGCATTCAGTGAGGCCCAGGCCGCGGTGCAGGCGGCGGAGAAGGCCCTCAAGGCGCGCCATGACAAGGTACAGGAGGCGTCGGCACGGCTCGATCGTGCGCGCAGCGCGAGCCGCCGCGCCGGCGAGGAGGTGGAGTACGCCCTGCAGGCCCGTCGGCAGTACCAGGAGCGCCATGCCGCCGCCCAGCAGGCTCGTCAGGCCGCCTGCCGGGCGGCCCTGGAGGAGCAACAGGAGATCCAGCAGGCGTTAATCGAGGAGCGCGAGCGGGCGCTTGCGGCGCTGGCGGATAGCCACCGCGGCCAGCGCCTGGAAGTGACCGCCGACTATCAGGGCCGGCTGGCCAGCTTCGAGCAGAAGATCCAGCAGCGGCGCCGGCAGCTCGGCGAGCTCAAGGAGGAGAACCGCCGGCAGCGCGAGGAGCTCGAGGCCGCCTTCGACAGCGAACTGGCCGAGCAGGGCGTGGACACCGTTCGCCTCAACGAGACCCGGCGTCGCCTCAAGGATCTGGAGCAGCGGATTCGCCAGACGGTCGATCGTCAGGATGAGCTGGATGCCTATCGCCGCTTCATGCGGGTGGAGTGGGGCGAGCGCAAGCCGCGTCTGGTGGAGAAGGAGGCGTCGCTCGCCCGCGAGCGCCAGGCGGCCGAGCGCGAGCGCGAACAGCACAAGGCCGATTTCCATGCGGCCAGCCAGGAGTACCAGGCGGCGGCCCGCGACCTCAAGGCCAAGCGCGACGCCGAGCAGGCGCTGGTCGAGACCCTGGCCCCGCTGCTCGACAAGCTCGCCGATCTCTCGCTGGCGCCGTCCCCCGAGCCCCGCGGCGAGGCCCCGGGCGATGCCGCTGAGCGTATCGATCGCGCCCGCCAGGCGCTGGCCGACCACGCCCGACAGCTCGATGTGCTGCGTCGCGGCTGCGAGAAGATCGAGGTCGAGCTGGTGAAGGGTGCCAGCGCCGACTTCCAGGATGCGCTGGAGTCCGAGCGTGCCAAGCTCGAGGATCCAAGCCCGCGCCGCCTGCTCGACGTGCTGCGCGACATGCTCCAGCTGCTGGAGGGCCAGCAGCAGCAGCTGCTGCAGGAGGGGCGTAACCTCAGCGACGATCTGGACAAGTTCTTCACCGTGTTCCGCGACCTCAACCGGCGCATCAACGCCCAGAGCCGGCGGCTCTCCGACGAGGTGGCCGACGACCTGAAGCTCGAGGGCATCGGCCGCGCCGAGGTCAAGATCCAGTCCACCATCGACGAGCTGGGCTTCTGGGAGCCGCTCAAGCGCTTCGCCCAGCGCTACCGGGAGTGGCGCGAGTCCGGGCAGCCGCTGCCCAGCGACGACTATCTCGACGCCCTGGGCGACGTGGTGGAGCTGCTGCGCAGCGACCAGCAGTATAGTTTCGAGAGCCTGCTACGCCTGGAACTGCACCTCAACGAGGGCGGCACGGATCTCGTGATCAAGAACGACCGTCAGTTGCTGGAGTCCTCCAGCCACGGCATGGCCTACCTGATCCTGTGCAAGTTCCTGCTCGCTTTCACCCGGCTGCTGCGGGGCCAGGCCGAGATCGCCATCCACTGGCCCATCGATGAGATCGGTACCCTGGCCTACCACAACGTCGAGAAGCTGTTCGACGCCTGTGACAACAACCGCATCCATATCGTCGGCGCCTTTCCCAACCCGGAGTCGGACGTGCTGCTACTGTTCCACAATCGCTATCTGATCGACCGCGACGAGGCCGCCCCCGACAAGCGCGTCCTGAAGCGCATCGAACCGCGCCTGAGCCGCCTGGCCCAGCGCCTGCAGGTCCGCGCCGAGGGGGCCGCCTCATGATTGAACGCTCCATGGTTGAACACTCGATGGTCGAGCGCTCTATGGTCGAGCTGGGCCCCCTGCTGGAACGCCTGCTGGCCGGGGAGTTCATCTGTGCGGTGAGCGACGAGAGCGCCTTTCGCCGGCTCGCGGACGACGCGACCCGCGAGCAGCTCGATACCTATCTGCGTCCGTTGAACCGCCGCCTGGCCACCAACGACGAGGGCAGCGTCTATTTCCTGGCCTGGCGAACGCTCGATGAGGCCGCCCGGGAGCAGCTCTCGCGCCAGCTGGCCGAGACGGTCGCGAGCCTGCTGCCGATGCTGGAGTGGCTGCAGCTGGTGCAGGAGACCCTGGGTCGCGACGGCCTGGCCGCCCCCGGTGACGTGCTCAAGCCCGCCGACTTCAGCTCCCGCTGCGAGGACATCCAGGGCTTGCGCGAGCGTCTGGAGCGCCTGGCGACCGATCCCTTCTTCGGCTCCCAGAGCGATCAGCTCGACGCCCAGATCAAGCAGGTCTTCAAGCGCCTCAAGGAGCACGGCTATCTGCTCCAGCCCCACGCCGACCGGCAGTACTTCGTGGTGACCGCGAAGATCGACTACCTGATCGACCTGGTGCGCTTCATCCGCGATGAGGAGAACCTGCCCATCGACGACCAGCCACCGGCCAGCCAGGAGAGCCTGCTGTGATGGACGGCGCCAGCGACCCCCACGCCCTGGAGAGCCGCCTGATCAGCACCGGCGCCGAGCGTCTGGCGCTGCTCGGCAAGCACGCCGAGGCGCTGATGGCCGGCTACGCCCGGGACGAGGTGCCGCTGGCCGGGCTGAGCAAGACGGCGCTCAACCGGCTGCTGGCCGCACGCATCCTGTGGCGCCCGGACGAGCAAGGTGGGGTAAAGCTCGCCCCCAAGGTGCGTGAGCTAATCGCCGAGATGCTCGCCGACGAGACCCGCCGCCATGTGAACGCCGACGTGGCCGAGACCCTGGAGCTCCTGCGCAGCCTGGTGCAGAGCTACCGCGAGACCCGCGACGCCGGCGAATACTGGCGCCAGGAGCAGCAGCTGCTGCGTTTACGACAGGCGGTGGACGACCTCAACGGCCGCTTCGCCGATGCCATCGACAGCCTGTGGCGCCGCCTCAACAGTGACTTCGGTTTCGTCAGCCGGCTAGGCGACAAGATTCGCGAGAACGAGCGCGCTCAGAAGCAGATCGTGCGCCTGCTCGACGGCCTTGAGCTGATCGATTTCACCGAGTTGATTGAACTGGTGGGGGGCGACGGCGCCCTGCGCAAACTGCTGGTCAGCGGCCTGCAGCACCAGCTCACCCGCCACTACACCAGCCTGCGCGAGGTGCAGCGGCGGATGATCGAACTGCTGGCGCGTTTCCGTCAGCAGCAGTCGCGCAGCCGCCTGGTGGCCGGCATGGCCGCCTTCCTGCGCGAGCACCCCGGTTTCGTGCCCGGCAACTACGCCCGGCGCAGCGAGGTGCCGGCGCTGGTCAACCGTGCCGCGCCGCTGGTCGCCGCCGGCGCCGCGGCCCTGGATCACGACGCCGACAGCCGCACCCTGACCGGGCTTCTTCATCGCTTGCCCCGGCCCGTGCCGCGCCCGGAGCCGGTCACCGCCGCCGGCGCCGCCGCGCCGCAGGAGAACACCCTGGTGGCCGCCCGCCATCAGGCGCTCAAGGAGGATGTGGAACGCTTCTATCTTTCGGTGGTGGATGGTGGAGGTGAGCCGCTCAGTGCGCTTGAGTACCTGCAGCAGGGCGAGTTTGAGTGGGGCGAGGAGATCTGGCTGTTCCGTAAACGGTCCACTAACCCCATCTGTTCCGGCCTGAATCAGGCCGGTAGAGTATCTTTCCAGCGCCAGGGCAGCAGCGTGTAGAGGTCGTCATCCTCGCCAAGCGT
>NZ_JBPKAQ010000012.1:0-110047 GCF_051216275.1 Halomonas salsilacus | reverse complement strand
CGGCTGCGCCGTGTTTACCTCAAGCGAACCGCCTTCGCCCAAGCCCAGGTCAACACCATCCGCCTGAAGCTGCTGAAAATCGGCGCCGTCATCACCCGCAACACGCGAACCATCCGGTTGATGCTGAGCAGCCAGTACCCGGAGCAGGACCTCTTCCTGACGCTGGCCAGCAAGCTGGTGCCCGGATAGCGTCGCGGCGTGCTATCCCCGGCACAGAAAAGACATGGGGNACCATCCGGTTGATGCTGAGCAGCCAGTACCCGGAGCAGGACCTCTTCCTGACGCTGGCCAGCAAGCTGGTGCCCGGATAGCGTCGCGGCGTGCTATCCCCGGCACAGAAAAGACATGGGGGTTGGGGGAAGTGCGCCCTGAAGCCAAGAAATTGATCAAAAAGTAGCCAACCTCAAACCCAGAGCGCCATCATTCCCACCGAGCCTAGAATCTGGGTGTTTCTGACTGGCCCGGTGCAATATCCGGGTTAGCCCAGTTCACAGTTCGGCATGCGAAAGGGGGGGCGGCGACGAGGCAACACCATCCCCATGATCAGAGCTCCGTTCTTATTGTCAATCACCTCGAATCCCTGTCGGCGATAAAAGTTGATCGCACGATGATTATCGGCTAACACTTCTAGCTTGAGATAGTGAAATCGCCTGACCTCCATGACACTGATGATTTCGTCGAGTAATACACAAGCAATACCCGAACCTCGCTCCTCCGGCGACACCCACATTAGAGACAGAAACCCGCACAACGTTTCGGCATCATTGCAGTAGAATGCAGCGAGACTGAGGACCTCACTTCCCCGATAATGCACCAGCAGCTCCGCGTTTCGCAGCAGCTTGTCTGCATAGGTTTCCAAATCGACGCCATGAAAGAAATCGCCATACGGACGAAGGTGTTCCTCCCGCAATATTGCAGCCAATTCATGAGCCATCATGGTGAGATGCCTCCCATGGCTAGAGCATCAGCCGAATACCGGCCACAACGCCGGTGTCCTCGGTTATCCCACCTTCTGCACGAATTAGATCGGTAGTATCGCCGTATTGATTCAGCCAAAAGGTGCTCGTCCGTCGCGAAGTGGGTGGGGGCGATCACTTCTCTGAACTTCTTGCCGTCGAAGGACCGCATATAAAGTTCCCGTTCGGCGGCATCGATGATCATCGGGTCGGCATGGCTGAGCTGCACCTGCAGCCCTGAATGGCTGTGGTGCCGGCATGTACTGTGCTGGCGTACCGGGAAGCGGTAAGTGAAGGTCTCGCGGGGGCAGAGGCCTGCAAAGCTCACGCCTGGTACTCCGTCAATTCCCGGGGGCAGGATGATACCGTGCCAGTGAATGGAGGTGGTTTCGTACAGCAGGTTGGTGACCTTAAGGAAAGCATCCCTGCCCTCCTTAAGGCGGAACAGCGGACCGGGGCTGGTACCATCCATGCTGATCGGGTGTGCCGGCTTGCCGGCGACCTGCAGGGTCTCCCGGCGCATGGCCAAGGAGATCTCGGGGCCCTGCTCGGTCCCCTTCGCATAGGTCCCGCTCTGGCTCCAGGGACTGGTCACAGCCGGACGCAGACCCAAGCTGTCAGAGCTGCCGACGCCACTCTTGAGGAGTCGGCGTCGTGAGGGGAAGAAGACCGCTTTTGCGCGCGTCATGGATGACTCCTGTCAGGGGATGACAGGAGCGATGGTGCCTCAGCAAGCTGAAAGGTCCCTGAATGCTGCCTTCAGCCGGGCTGTCCACCGGGCAAGGTAATCGTCACGGCCAGGCCGCCGGCGTCGGAAACGCCGAAACGCAGCTCCCCCTCGTAGTGGGTCACCAGCTGGCGAAGGATGGACAGCCCCAGGCCATGGCCGGGCCGCCCCTCGTCGAGCCGCATACCTCGGCGGCCCAGCCATGCGATGTCGTCCTGCGGGACCCCTGGCCCATCATCCTCGATGGTGACGGTCAAGACGGCCTCCAGTATCAGGTGACAGCGCACCTGTTGGACGGCCCACTTGCCCGCATTGTCCAGCGCGATGCCCAGCATCTCCTGAAAATCCTGGCGCTCGATGTTCAAGCGGGTGTCCGCGTCCGGCACGGCCTCGAAACGAAAGCACTTGTCGGGATAGAGGGCGGAAAACATCTCGATCAGTTGCTCAGCCTCGTGCCGGATCAGCGTTTGCTGCCCGGTATATGGCCCTGCGATACGCGAACGGCGCAGCTCGGCCTCAAGCTGGGCCTGTATGTCCTCAAGGCGTAGCAGCATCTTCCCACGCCGCTGGTCATCGATGGGGCGCGAGCCACGCAGCACCTGAGTCACTGCGGAAAGCGGAGTCTTAAGGGCATGCGACAGATTGGCAACGGCCTCTCGCGAACGCTTGAGACGTTGGTCCTGACTGTCCAGGATACGGTTGAGCTGCTCCACCAGCTCATCGAGTTCGGCGGGCATATCGAGGTGGAGCCGTTTCCGGCCTCCCAACTGCAGCTCGACGAGCTGTTGCTGGAGCCGAGACAGTGGCCGTAGCCCCCGATTGACTGCAACCAGGTTGAGCACAATCAGCAGCAACAGCAGCACTCCAGCGATTCCCCCGACCCACCAGTGCAGCTTCACCAACCCCGCCGCCACGGGAGCGAAGTCTTCACCGATCAACAGGACTCCATTTCGCTCCTCGAGGGTGAACTCCTTGCGATAGAGCAACAGTTGGCGGCCCTGCCAGGCAACCTCCACGAGGGTTTCGTCCTCCCCATCCAGAAGGGGCGCCAGCGGTGCCAGCCAGAGCGGGTGGGAGGTGGTGACCTCGTTGTTCAGACGCAGCACATAGATGTGATGGAAGACCTGAGCAGCCGGACCCGTCGCATCCAGCCAGAGTGATGGCGACAGATGGCCCTGCGGAAAATGATGCAGCACATGCTCCGCTTCCTGTTGCAGGCGACTTCCAAGGAAGTCGCGGGCAAGATTGTTCAGGAGGATACCGTGCAATAACCAGGTCACCCCCACTACCACTAGGGACACGCCGCCTAGCCAGGCCAGCAGGCGAAACCGCAGGCTGCGACGGTCAACGCGACTCAAGCAGATACCCCTGGCCGCGGAGGGTCTGAATCACCTGCTTGCCCAAGCGTTTGCGCAGGCGACCGACATAGACTTCCACCAGATTCGGGGCCGCGGCATCCTGTTCCAGGGAGTAGAGCTGGTCGAGCAACTGCGCCTTGGAGTGCACACGGTCGGGATGATGCATCAGGAAGCGCAGCAGCCTGAACTCGGTGGCCGTGAGGGTTTGCCAAGACATACCATTCGTGCTGACCTGCTGTGTGTGTTCATTGAGTTGGATCCCGTTGACTCGCAATATCGGAGCGAGACCGCCCGATTGTCGCCGAAGCAGGGCATGCAGCCGCGCGAGCAGTTCAGCCTCATGGAATGGCTTGGTCATGTAGTCGTCGGCACCACGCCGGAGGCCGACGACCTTGTCTTCCCAGGTATTGCGAGCAGTGAGCACCAAGATTGGCAGGCGCTGCCCTTGCTCTCGCCAGCGCACCAAGAGGTCCAGTCCCGAACCATCGGGCAGCCCCAGGTCGAGAATGGCTAAGGCATAGGTCTCAGTGGCCATCAACAACTCGGCCACGCGAATGCTGGTGACCGAGTCAACACGATAGCCGGCGTCTTCCAGGGTCTCGGCCAGTGCGTCAGCCAGCAGATCGTCATCTTCAAGCAATAGCAGTTTCATTCCGTCTACCGTCAGCCTTGGATATCGATCTCACCCGCAATGCTCGATTCGTAATATCCGGGAATAATACAAGTAAACTACAGGCTTTCGTCGCTGGCGAGAGCGGTCCACTCCAGAGTCGTGAACTCACCCAATACAATGGTCACCCATGGCATTTGGCCGCCATGGTTGCCTTTCGCCAGATTATGACCGTCATGGCCACCGGCGCCAGGACTACCCTCCACCGCCAGCAGCATCTTGCGCATTAGCACCCCTCTTGTGTCCCTGAATTTATAGGGAAACCGCAGGACTTTGGGCCACCCGGTAAAGCAGCATGGCCTGTGCCGGCACCCTTCCTTGCTTTACTGAGTAAAATTTGGAATGCCATTCTGGCACTCTCTATCCGTGACTTCAGCGAGCGAGTGTTGTATGCCTTCACTTCACAGGGCGGCATCACCGCCTCCACCTCTTTTTTGCTACTCACCAATAGCCCTTTAATGCCGATTGAGGAATGATCCAATGCCTCCCACCTCCAGCAAGCCCGATCGCTCCACCCGCTCTGCCCGCCTCATCGCCCTGGCCATTGGCATTCCCTGCTTCCTGGTGCTGGCCGTGCTCATGGCCATGCCCTTCATGGCCGGGGATGAGACGACACTCCAGGTCGATGGCCAGGTGTCCACACAGTCGGGGGCAGAAGGTGGCGGGGTTCACTTCTCCGGTACCGTGCACCAATGGAGCGTGGCAGGCAGCCTCGTTGTCGATGCCGAGCGGCAAGCACAACTGTCCTTCCAACTGCGCGGGCCCGACGGTAACCCACCACGGCAGGCCATGCGAGTCCCGATCAGCTTCGTCATGCCCGGCCATGACATGTCACTCAGCCTAACGGCCGAACCGACCGGCCGTGACAGCTACGCCGTCATGGCACCGCTCCCCATGTCGGGTGCCTGGCAGATGCGCATGACGTTTTCGGAGGTGACCGGTGTGCTGCTGTTTGACGTGAGGGAGTGACGACGCTAGGGAAATGCCGCTGCGGAATCATCCGGCCTCACAGAACGGGCGCGAACAGATAGGCCGCCCGAGCCGCCACCCGATGCCAGAGGGGCTGACCACCGATCTCTTCTAGCTGCATCTGCCGGGCCCGCGCGAAATCCGCCTCGAACATTGATTCGACCTCCTCGGCGAACGACGGGTCCATCACCAGCGCTGTGACCTCAAAGTTGAGGCGAAAGGAGCGGTTGTCGAGATTGACGGTACCCACCGCCGCGCCGATGTCGTCCACCAGGAAGGCCTTGCCATGCAGGAAGCCCTCCTCGTATCGATAGACCTTAACCCCCGCCTCGAGCAGCGAGTCGAGAAAGGCGTAGGCGGCGAAGTAAGTCAGCGGATTGTCCGGGCGCTCCGGGATCAGCACCCGCACGTCCACGCCGCTCAGGGCGGCCAGCTTGAGCATCGACAACACCCCTTCGTCGGGCACGAAGTAGGGGCTGGAGATCCAGATACGCTCATGAGAGGCGTGGATCGCCTGCTGGATCATCATGCTGGCGGTCTCGAAGCGGTCAGCGGGCCCGGTCGGCAGGATCAACACCGGTGTGCCGTGGTGACTCGGGACCACCGGCGACCAGGGCAGTTCGGGCAGTTCCTCTGTCGCCCAGTGCCAGTCCTCCAGGAACACCAACTGCAGTGCCAGGGCCGCCGGCCCCTCGATCAACAAATGGGTGTCCCGCCAGGGGCCGATACGCGGATGACCATGCAGGTACTCGTTGCCGACATTGAGCCCTCCGACCCAGGCGCGCTCGCCGTCAGCTACCACGATCTTGCGGTGGTTGCGAAAGTTGAGCTGGAAGCGGTTGCCTGGCCCCCGCGTGGAGTGGAAGCGGTGCACACGGATTCCGGCCTCCTCCAGCGCCTGGAGATAGGGTCCCGGCAGCGCATAGCTACCGATCTCATCGTAGAGGAAGAAGACCTCCACCCCCGCCCGGGCCTTCTCTATCAGCCGAGCCTGCAGCGCCAGTCCCACCTCGTCGGCACGCACGATGTAGAACTGCACCAGCAGATAGCGCTCGGCGGCCTCGATACCGGCAAACAGGCTCTCGAAGGTCTGCTCGCCGTCTATCAGCAGCTCCACCCGGTTGCCACCGAGAAATGGCAACTTGGCCAGCTGTTCAACGCCCACCAGATGCTTGTCGGCGTGAGCGGCCGAGACCCCGTGAGCGCGCAGCTCCGCCAGCTTGTCGGCCAGCGCCTGCCCCAGCGCCGAGTCCTCGTCGCGCCGTGCAGAGACATAGCCCTGGAACCTCGCGCGCCCGAACACCCAGTAGGCCGGCACCGCCACATAGGGGAGTGTGTTCAGTGAGACGATCCAGGCCACGGCGCCCTGGGAGGTACGGCTCGACATCATCGCATCCAGCGACGAGGCCAGGCCCACCAGATGGGCGATGCCCATCACGAGCAGTAGCCGGCGCCAGGGCCAGCGACGCTTGGCCTGACGCTTCATCTCAAGGGGGCTTCCACCGCCGCGTGACGACGCGACCAGCCGATCAGGCCCACCCCGGCTACGATCATCGGCAGGGTCAGCAGCATGCCCATGGTCACCCAGCCGAAGGCGATGAAGCCGATATGCGGATCGGGCAGGCGGACGAACTCCACGGCGAAGCGTAAGACACCATAGAGCAGCAGGAAGAGCCCAGAGATCAGCCCGGTGCGCCGTGGCGAACGCGATAGCCACCAGAGCACCGCGAACAGCACCATTCCTTCCAAGGCGAACTCATAGAGCGCCGTGGGATGCCGCGGCTCCGGGCCCATGTGCGGAAAAGGCATCGCCCAGGGCAGCTCGCTGACCCGGCCCGGCAGCTCGTGGTTGATGAAGTTGCCGATCCTTCCGGCGCCCAGGCCGATCGGCACCAGCGGGGCGATGAAGTCGGTCAAACGCAAGAAATCCAGGCGGTGCTTGCGCGCAAACAGCAGCGCCGCGACCAGCACCCCGACCAGGCCGCCGTGGAAGCTCATGCCCCCCTCCCAGATCCGTACCAGCCAGAGCGGATCGGCCAGCCACTGCTTGCTGCCGTAGAAGAGCGCATAGCCCAGCCGCCCGCCGAGCACCACGCCCACGGCTGAGTAGAAGAGCAGGTCACCGATGTCATCGTGGGTCAGTCCCAGGCGGTGGGCCCGGCGGCGTCCCAGCCACCAGGCGGCGACGAAGCCCACCACGTACATCAGGCCATACCAGTGGATCGCGAACGGGCCGAGGCTGATAGCCACCGGGTCGATATCGGGATAATTGATCATGGGAAAACACTCGTCTGTCGTGGTAGTTGGCCCGTCAATGCGACGAGCCGCCAGTCAGCAACGAGTCAAACACGTGGGGGGCGTTCGAGACGCTCAGGCGAGGTGGACATCCAGGCTGTGGCCGCCACAACTAACACTGCGGAGGAAAGGGGGGGCAAGGTGCTGCCGGACGAGGCGCAATCCGCAAGGTTCACGCAGGATATCACGCAGCCGTTACTGCCATCTTCGACCTGCGCCTGATCCAGCACGCTACCGAAGTCCAGCATCTCGATGGAGAGCTCGGCCTGGATGGGACAGCTGACGTCGCGCGGGTGATCATCAGCCGCCACCGGTGCGAGCGAGATGGCAAATGCCAACGACAAGCACAGCAGCCATGGGACAAGAAGACGGAGATTGATCAGATTCAATTACCAGAGCAAAGGATAGACCGACGCAGTATTTCACGGCGTTCAGGGGCCAGCAACTCGCTTACCGCCCCCAGGGGCCAAAACCCTCCAACGGCGCCCTGTCATGAGCGGCAAGAACTGCTCGCACCAACGATCTTGCCGAAGTGTGTACGGCATCCAACAGACGGTGGCCTCGCCACGGATCAGGATTCAACGTGAGAGTATGCAGATCCATTGTCGAAGCGGGAGGGGATCGAAGCGCCTTACCCCAACACACCCAGGCACGCGTCCCGCCGGGTCGGAAGACCGCAGTAAAGCGTGCAGGGCACAGACAGGAGCCTGCACATGGGTCTTCAAGCGCCAGATATCGATATCACCGCCGAGCCACGGGCACTCAAGCGCGCACTGGGTGAGTACCGCACCCCAAGCCTCGCGCGCAGTGTCGTGGAACTCGTGGTCACGGTGATCCCCTTCGCCTCCCTCTGGCTACTGATGTGGGGCACCCTGAGCGCAGGCTACTGGCTTGGCCTGTTGCTGGCCGTACCCGCCGCGGGCCTGCTCGTGCGCTTGTTCATGATCCAGCACGACTGCAGCCATGGATCATTTTTCCCTTCTCGAGGTGCCAATGACTGGGTCGGCCGAGCCATCGGCGTATTGACCCTGACCCCCTATGATCTTTGGCGACACAGCCATGCCCTCCATCATGCGAGCTCCGGCAACCTCGATCGCCCGCGGCTCGGCGGCATCGCAATGCTGACCGTTCGCGAGTTCCGAGACTTGCCGCGAAGAAAGCAGCTCCAATATCGCCTCTACCGACACCCGCTGGTGCTCTTTGGTCTAGGCCCAACCTACCTGTTTCTGCTGGAACATCGCCTGCCAGTGGGTTTCATGCGTGCAGGCTGGATGCCCTGGCTGAGCACCGTTGGCACCAATGCGGCGATCGTCCTGCTCGTCGTCACCATGATCTGGCTGGTCGGTGTTATTCCCTTCCTGCTGGTGCAACTGCCTATCACGCTTCTCGCCTCATCGTTCGGTGTCTGGCTGTTCTATGTCCAGCACCAGTTCGAGGACACCCTGTGGGAACACGACACTGACTGGACATTCCACGAGGCGGCGCTGCACGGCAGCTCCCATTACGACTTGCCGGCCCCTCTGCGCTGGTTCACTGCCAATATCGGGATACACCACGTCCATCATCTCTGCAGCCGCATCCCATTCTACCGGCTGCCCGAAGTACTGCGCGACCATCCCGAACTCCGGAACATCGGCCGCCTCACCCTGCGACAAAGCCTCGAGTCGGTGCGGCTTGGGCTATGGGACGAGGAGCAGCGTCGACTGGTCTCCTTTGCCGAGGCACACACAGAGACGGCGGCCAACGACAGGGCTCGCTGATTGGCATGCTCTTCAGGATTCTGGCCTCGATGATAGTAGTGGCATGACCTTGACCTATGTGTAACACATAGGTCAATACTTCGAGCAGAAGCCCCGAACGGGCTCCATCGCCACAAGGAGAACGATCATGAACATTCGTAAACACGCGCTCGCCCTCGGACTCGCCCTGGCCATCGGTGCCAGTGGCACCGGTGTCGCCCTCGCTCAGAGCATGCCGGACAGTCAGCCCGGTCAAGGAAGCGGCATGATGGGTGAAGGCATGGGCAACATGATGGGCGGCGGCCAGGGCGGCATGGGCTCCGGCATGATGAGGGGGATGATGGGCGGCGGTCAGGGCGGCATGGGCCCCGGCATGATGAAGGGCATGATGGATGGCGGCATGATGCCCTGCCCGATGATGAGCGGCGAAGACATGGGCATGATGCAGGAGATGCTCGAGCCGGAGCAGCGTGCCGAGATGCGCGAGCTGATGCAGGAGCACCGCCCCGCCCAGTTCGAGCGCATGGGTCGCCTGATGAATCTGCGCGATGACCTGATGGCGGAGATGCAAGGCGAGCGCCCCGATCCAGAGGAGGTCCAGGCAATGCACGGCCGGATAGCCGAGCTACAGGGCGAGATGATGGCCGAGAGGGTGCGCATGCGTAACGCCATGCAGGACCTGATGACCGACGAACAGCGTCAGCAGCGTCAGCAACTTCAGCAGGCCACACCGCAGAGTGACGCCGATCCCGACGACCATGACGCCCATCACTGACCGGGGATCTTACTGAGTAGGCAACAGGACGGTCCACCGAGGCCGTCCACTCGGGGCGCCCGGCAGGAGGCACAGGATGAAGAATTCCACCCCTAACACCATCACCCTGACGGTACCCGGCATGGGTAGTGATCACTGCGCCGGCATTGTGCGCAAGACCCTGGAACGCCAGGATGGCGTCGGTGAGATCCAGACCAATATCGCCAACCACCATGTCCGTGTGACCATCGAGGCAGGCGGACCCGACGGCGACACCCTGAAGAAAGCCGTCGAGGGCGCCGGCTACGACGTGGCCGCCGTCAGCGGTGGTGCGTCCAACAAGCGCCAGGTCCGCCTGACGGTACCCGGCATGGGCAGTGACCACTGCGCCGGGATCATCCGCAGTACCCTGGAGCGGCTCGAGGGTATCGAATCCATCGACACCAATATCGCCAGCCACCGCGTACTGGTTAACATCACCACGGACGGCCCCGAGGGTGACGCCCTCAAGAGCGCCGTGGAAGGGGCCGGCTATGACGTCGCCGCGGTGCAGGCCGACGAGGCGGATGACGGCGACAACGACGCCGAGATCGAGGAGGCCTATCTTTCCCAGGCCCGCAAGCGGCTGATCATCGCCGCGGTCCCCACTACACTCATCATGATTCTCATGATGGTGCATATGTTCTGGGTGGCGATCCCTGGGTATCTGGCGATCGTCGCCGTGCTGGCCTTCCCTGTGGTGTTCCTCCAAGGCGGTATCGCCACTCACAAGTCAACCTGGCGCTCGCTGAAGAACGGCACCTTCAACATGGATGTGCTGATCACCATGGGCAGCCTGCCGCCCTACCTGATCGGGTTGATCGGCTTCGTCTATCCCATGACCTCGTTCATCGAGATGGCCGCCACCATCATGACCTTCCACCTGCTGGGCCGTTATCTCGAGGCCTTGGCCAAGGGGCGCGCCTCCCAGGCCATCCGCCGCCTGATGACCCTGGGCGCCAAGACGGCGAGGGTGGAGCGCGACGGCGAGGAGGTCGAGGTGCCGGTGAAGGAGCTGGCACCGGGCGACATCATGATCGTGCGCCCCGGCGACAAGATCCCCACCGACGGCGAGGTGATGGAGGGCGAGAGCCATCTCGACGAGTCCATCGCCACCGGCGAGTCGATCCCGGTCTACAAGAGCACCGGCGACAGCGTGATCGGTGCCACCATCAACAAGGAGGGACGCCTGCGGGTCAAGGCGACCCGCGTCGGCGGCGATACCTTCCTTGCCCAGGTGGTGCGCCTGATCGACCAGGCCCAGGGCTCCCGGGTGCCGATCCAGGAGTTCGCCGACCGCATGACCGGTCGCTTCGTGCCGGTGGTGCTGTTGATATCGCTCGCCAGCCTGATTGTCTGGCTGCTCCTTCCCGACGTCATGCGCCCGATCCTCGACTGGGGCGCCACCTTCCTGCCCTGGGTGAATCCCGAGGCCGCCACGCCAGTGCTGGCAATACTCGCCGCGGTGGCCGTTCTGGTCATCGCCTGCCCCTGCGCCCTGGGTCTGGCCACCCCCACGGCACTGATGGTCGGTTCCGGCATCGGTGCCGAGCGCGGCATCCTGATTCGCTCCGGCGAGGCGATCCAGACCTTCAAGGACGTCAAGGTGATTGTCCTCGACAAGACCGGCACCATTACGCGCGGTGAGCCCAGACTCACCGATGCCGTCGCCGCCGACGGCATCGAGGAGACGCGTCTGCTGACCCTGGCGGCGAGCGTGGAAAACGCCTCGGAGCACCCCATCGCCAGGGCCATCGTCGAGGGTGCCCGAGAACGTGACATCGAGCTCCAGGACGTCCGCGAGTTCCACTCGACCGGCGCCCGCGGCGTCTCTGGCAGGGTGGGCGACGAAACCGTGCTGATCGGCAATCGCCGCTTGCTGGAAGAGGAAGGCGTGACCGGCCTCGAGGCCCTGGATGACGCCATGGGCAAGCTCGAGGGCAAGGGGCGCACCGTGGTGATTGTCGCCGCCGACGGCCAGGCCCTGGGCCTGGTGGCCGTGGCCGACACCCTCAAGCAGGAGTCGATCGAGGCCATCCGCGGCATGCATGACCTTGGCCTGCACGTGGTCATGATCACCGGCGACAACGAACGCGCCGCGCGGGCCGTGGCCGAGGAAGTCGGTATCGACGAGGTCCAGGCCGGCGTGCTGCCGGAGGGCAAGGTCGATGCCATCCGCGCGCTGCAGGAGAAACATGGCAATCACGTGGCCATGGTCGGCGACGGCATCAACGACGCCGCGGCGCTGAAGCAGGCCAACGTGGGCATCGCCATCGGCGCGGGGGCCGACGTGGCCATCGAGGCCGCCGATGTGACTCTCGTGCGCGGCGAACTGACCGGAGTGGTAGACGCCATGCAACTCTCCCGCGCCACCTTCGCCAAGATTGTCCAGAACCTGATCTGGGCCAGCGCCTATAACGTGGCGGCCATTCCCATCGCCGCCGTCGGCCTGCTGCACCCGATGATCGGCGTCATCGCCATGACCACCAGCTCGCTCTCGGTGATCGGCAACTCGCTGCTGCTCAAGCGGCGTTATGCCCGCGAGCAACCCCGCCGAGAGCCAACCACTCCAGTCGAATCGGCCCAAGCACCAGCCAAAGGGGACCTTTCATGACACAGCCACATTCCACCAAGCGCCTCTCAGGAGAGGCTGAATCGCAAAACGAGCCGTATTCCCATGCCGGGGCTCTCCATAAATGGATGATGACCGTCTGCCTTGTATTGATGGGAGGTGCCGTGCTGCTTCTCATGTGGCGCGGCCAATCGCTGAGTAGCGGAGCCTGGCTGGTGCTGCCCCTGGCACTCTGTCTTGGGATGCACCTCCTGATGCACCGTCATCTCGGACATCATCAACGTGACCAGGATGAATAAGAAAGACTAAAAGCTAAAAAGGTGCCAGTACGGCATCGATGCCAGCACGTAACACCGATGCCGTACTGGCACCTTATCAGGCGAAATCAGGAAGAGCAGACTCTATGCCGACGGTGGCGATCCGGCAGCTGTGGCGAATTTCGGCAGCATTTTCTTAGATCACAATGTTGATAGTTAATCTTCCATGAGGAGTACAGGCGCGAAACCGCCGCCTGGCGTACGAAAATTGGTAGTCTGTCCCCGGTAGAGCCTCGCAGCGGCCAGGAGCAGAGCTCCGCGGTAGGTATACAGACGCACGTCGACCTTGAGCATTTCACGCTGACCATCGACCAGAACCAAGCGCTCAGAGGGAGGCACATAGGCCTGAGCGATATAGTCGCTTTCCAGAATGCGGGAAAACGTATTTTTGGTGAGTTTGCTGCCCCGATACACGCCCTTACTCCCATAACCTGCCACAGGTTTGAAGAACCAATCTCGTCGCTGTTGCCAGAGAGCATCTGCGTTATCAGCGGTAACCTGTACAGTGCGTGGAATACCAGAGTGAAGCAATTCGGCTTTTTCAGGACTCAAGCCCCAAGCCGAAAGGGTCTCGTGATCTGACAACACAGCCAGGTTACGTTTGTCCGCGAACAGTGCATGGACATGGGGATTGGGGGTTATGACTGCACCCCCGTCCAGCCAGGCAGACCGCAAGGCGGCGTGTTCGGGTGCTTCAAGCCCGAAGTCCACCAGGCGATTATAAACCAGGTCGATTCGCTTACTGCCATTGTATAGCGCTCCTGACTCATCCCGAAGGTCAGCAGGCGAGAGTATGAGGGCATCGATACCATGACTTCGTAATGACTGCTGCGCCAGCCTGAATTCAGGATAGAGGTATTGCTCGGTAGGCTGATCATCGACGATCGCTATCCTTTGCGGGCGTCCACTGCCTCGCTGAGCGCGCCATTCACTCTCGAACTGGGCTGTCACCGCAGCATCGAAGTCGCTGGACCCGGCCGCACTCGTGGCGTCACCGCAACACTGCAATTGGGCCCGTGCCAGCATGGCATTGAGGAACGCGCCTCCGGCATTGGTATTGATTTCGATGAGGCGAGGCCCCTGTTTGCCAAGATGGAAATCGTAGCCCATGAAGGCACCCATGGGGCCGGGGTTGTACCGTGCACTTTGCGGGGCCCAGGACAATACCCGTCGCCGATAGGCGGGGAGCGCGGCAGCGACCTCCAGAGCTTGTACAATGGCCCTCATTTGATCCAGGTCCTGAGGGGGAACAAAAACGGCGACATTTGAGAAGAGTTGATGCCAGCGTGGATTGCTCAGCATATCGTCGGCGTCATCACCCAACTGGTCGGCGAGAGCCCGGGTGATTGCTCGTCGATCAAGAGTAACGCAGGCACAGTGTTGGTTCAGTCGTTCTGCTTGTGTCTTTTCTGGGAAATCGCCGGTTTTTTGCAAGAGCTATCCTCTGAATCCTTTAAATTAGCTAAATCAACTGCACACGCTGCCTTACCTGGATAACATGCTTTTACCCTGAAACGCATTCCAATCATTAGGGGCTTTGGTTTCACGGACCCTAGTATATATAACCTGACAAAATTAGAGATCATTCATCCTCCCGATCTGACGAACGAGACGCATTGCTTCGTGTTGCTACCTGAACTCAATGGGAATGCATGTTGTCACTGTGATCTGATGCGACTTTACGAGACAGAAAGAAACGTTCGCCCACCAAGATAGCCGCCATGACAATCGATGCCACAATCAGCACCAGGGGATCTGTCGTCACTTTCACCCAAAGGAAGCCTGCCAGCACGACGGCATCAAGAAGTATCGCAATAATCAGCACGATTGGGTTGGCACCGACTTCTCTGCGCAGATGACGCAACACCCCCCAATGAACAGCAATATCCATGATCAAGTAAAAAATAATGCCAAGCGCAGCGATTCGACTAAGGTCAAAGAATGCCGTCAAGATCAAGCCAAGCACCACCGTATAAACCAGGGTATGCTTTTGAATACTGCCTGGCATATGAAAGTGCCGATGCGGCACTAGCTTCATTTCCGTCAACATTGCCAACATGCGTGAGACAGCAAATATACTGGCAATGATCCCACCCGCAGTGGCTAACATGGCAAGAATGACCGTGAACCAAACGGCGGCCTCTCCAAAAGCTGGCCGCGCAGCCGCCGCAAGTGAATAGTCTCTAGTTTCGATGATTTCCGTCAGGGACAAGTTACTCGCAACCGAAAACCCCACTAATGCATAGATTACTACGCAAAGACCGATCGATATCATGATCGCCCTGCCTACATTGCGATGGGGATCTTGTATCTCTGAACCACTGTTGGTAATCGTCGTAAATCCCTTGAATGCCAGAATTCCCAATGCAGTCGCCCCCAAAAAGCCTGTAATAGACCCCTCAGGACCCGACGCTGAGGCCTCCACACCGATGGAATCTGCGAATATGACACCGACGACCCCAAACAAAATAATCCCACCAATTTTTATGAATCCGAGTACTGATGCAACACCCTGAATCAGTTTATTAGCAGAAAGATTAATAAAAAATGCACAAATTATTACAGCGACTCCTAATAGCGGGACGAGTAGCGACCTATTATCCACATCGAAAAGTTCAAGAGTGTAGGATCCAAATGTTCTCGCCAGAAAGCTTTGCGCGATCACCATCGAAAAGTACATCAAAAGTGCATGAAAAGCGGTAGGAAGTGTCGGTCCATACGCCTTATGGAGGTACATGCCAATTCCGCCTGCTGACGGATAGGCATTGGACATCTTCACATAGGAGTAGGCACTGAAGGATACGATGAGTGCCGCTGACAAGAACGCCAGAGGGAAAAGCGCCCCCGTCATTTCGGCCATCTGACCTGTCAAGGCAAAAATGCCAGCGCCAATCATGACCCCGGTCCCTAAAGCAATCGCACCGATCAGGGAGAGGCTATTCTGTTTATATTCTGGCATTCTATCCATAGACTTCCTCTTTCCTATTTTGATAAAATAGGAACTTCCTCAAAATTCTTGTACCAAACTACCGTGCGATACATGGTTTCGCCTGGAGCATGAACTGAAGATCATTTTAAAGAATAGCACCTATGGGTTGCCCAATGGTCAACAGACATTAACCATGTCCTGACGGCCCCCGGCATGGGCCCGAATCACTCCGCCGGCCTTCTGCACAAGCCCCTCGAGCGCCTCTACGGTATCGAGGAGATCAAGGCCAACTTCATCGCCGCCATCGACCAGCAGCAATGCACCGCGACCCTCACCATGAAATTCGCAAGGAGAGTTGCCCTGGATCAATGCAACCCCGGTCACCGGCAGGCAAGCTGAAGGCCTGACAGAAGGGAGTTCTTCATGCACCGTCTCACTCGTACATCACCCTCACAACGCACAGGAGGTCGCCTGCTGACCCTCCTGCTCGCGCTGCTGTTGGCGATGGTCACGCTGTCGAGCCACGGCGCCATGGAGAGCCATCAGGTCAATTGCGGTATCGCTGCCGAATGGATGTCGGATGACGGCCATTCCGGTGAAGGCCATTCAGGTAACGGTCACAGCGCCGACCATGAGGCCTCATCCTGCGTCACCTGTACCACCGCCATGGGCCAGTCACGACTGCCCGTGGTGGGCCCACAGCGCCAGGCCTCCTCACTGGCCATGGCCGTCTCCCCGCAGATCCCGCTGCCTCCCAAGCGCCCTCCCAGAACCTGATCGAACGCAGACGGCAACGCCGTCGGACCGCGATACCCCTCGCGTCAAACGTTACGTTCATCAGGAGTTCATCATGACTACCCATGTCTCATCGGCCGCCATGGCGCGCCAGGCACCCCTTCCTTCCCCTCTTCCTCGCAAAGTGAAGCCTCGGCTCCTCGGCTGGCTAGTGGCCGCCGGGCTGGCCCTCTCCACCACGCCCGTCTTTGCCGCCACCCTTCCCGCGGGCGACGTCGTCACCGCCAACGAGCGTGGCGCTTCCCTCACTCGCATCAACTTGACGAGCGGCGAGACCACGACCCAATCCATCGGCATTGCACCCCACAACGTCCAGGTCAGCGCCTCCGGCCGCTACCTGATGGCCGTGGGCGACCCGGCATCCGACGACGACGGCCATGGCCACGGCGGGGGCCATGCCCACGGTGATGCTCCCGGCGAGCTCAGGCTCTACCCGGCCGATGATCCAGCCGGCGCTCTCGTGGCCAGCATCGAGGTGGGCAGCCACCCGGCCCATGTGATCAGCGACCTCGAAGGCCGGTTCGCCTTCGTCACCAATGCCGGGGACGACAGCGTCTCGGTCGTCGATCTGGAGGCCAGGGAAAGCGTGACCACCATCGCCACCGGCGAGTATCCCCATGGCCTGCGCCTGAGCCCCGACGGCCAGGAGCTCTACGTGGCCAACGTGCTGGACGGCAGCGTCTCGGTGATCGACGTCGCGGCACGCGAGGAAGTTGCTCGCCTGCCGGTGGGCCAGGCCCCCGTCCAGGTGGGCTTCACCCCCGATGGCGCCCGGGTCTTCGTCTCGCTGCGCGACGAGAACCGCGTGGCCGTCATCGACACCGCCAGCCGCGAGGTCATCGAGCGTGTCGAGGTGGGCAGGCTGCCGATCCAGGTACACGCCACCGCGGATGGCCGTTTCATGCTGGTCGCCAACGAGGGCAGCGAAGCCGAGCCCGACAACCGGGTCTCGGTGATCGCCCTTGACAGCCTGGCGGTGGTGGCCACCTACGAGGTCGGCGCCGGCGCCCACGGCATCAGCGTCGACGACACCGGCCGCTTCGCCTTCATCACCAGCCTGTATGACGACAGCCTCTCGGTCATCGATCTGGAAGCGGGCGCCGTCATCAGCCGCCATGACACCGGCCAGGGTCCCAACGGCGTGACCTGGGTTGGTACGTCCCGTGACCTTCCGGAGGCACGCTCATGAACCGTTTCGGCTCCACTCTCATGCTCTCCGCCGCCCTGCTGCTCGGTGCCGGCACCGCCCAGGCCGCCCTGCCCGACGAGGCGACCATGTACAAGAACCCCCAGTGCGGCTGCTGTGACGAGTACGCTCGCCAGCTCGAGGCCCGCGGGGTCACGGTGAAGCTCGTCGACGATATCGAGGTGGGCAAGATCAAGCAGCGCGTCGGTCTGCCCTATGGCCTCGGCTCTTGCCACACAATTCAGATGAGCGGCTACGCCATCGAGGGGCACGTTCCCTTTGCGGCGGTGGAGAAGCTCTTCGAGGAGCGCCCGGACACCCGCGGCATCGGTCTCGCCGGCATGCCCATCGGCACCCCCGGCATGCCGGGGCCCAAGCAGGGCGACTGGGACGTCTACCAGTTCCGCGACGGCGAGGCCACGCCCTTCATGACGCTGTGATCTAGCGACGCCACAAGACGAAGCGCCCCGGTAATAACCGGGGCGCTTCGTTACTCAGCGTAGCAGGGGTTGATCGCGCCGGGCATCGGGGCAGCACTCTCACAGCCGGGTAGAAAAGGTTCGGCAGTGCCACAGGCGTTCTCGCCTCAGGGCTGGCGCACGTAGCTGCCGGGTGCGTCTTCCAGGGGCGTGTAGCGCTCGCTGCCGAGCCCCGGTGGCGTCACCTTGCCGCTGGAGTGAGCCGCCAGCCACTCCTGCCAGGCCGGCCACCAGGAGCCCTGCTGCTCCGGCGTGTTCTGCAGCCAGGCATCCGGGTCCAGGTAGCGCTCGCCTTGACGCTGGGTGCGTTGTCGGAAGCAGCGGTGCGGGTGGCCTGGCTCGCTGATGATCCCGGCATTGTGGCCGCCATTGGTGAGCAGGAAGGTCACCTCGTCGGCATCCGTCAGCAGGTGGATCTTGTAGGCCGACCGCCAGGGCGCCACATGGTCCCGGGTGGTGCCCACCGTGAAGATCGGTGCGCGAATGTCCTGGATGGCTACCGGCCGCTCGTTCACCTGATAGCGGCCGCTGGCCAGGTCGTTGTCGAGAAACAGCCGCCGCAGATACTCGGAGTGCATCCGGAAGGGCATCCGGGTGATGTCGGCATTCCAGGCCATCAGCTCGTTCATGGGACGCCGCTCGCCGAGCATGTACTCATGCACCATGCGCGACCAGACCAGGTCGTTGGAGCGCAGTATCTGGAAGGCACCAGCCATCTGGTAGCCGTCGAGATAGCCCTGATCCCTCATCATGCTTTCCAGGTAAGCGACCTGACTCTCGCTGATGAACAGCGTCAGTTCGCCGGCCTCGGTGAAGTCGACCTGGGTGGCCAGAGTGGTGATCGTCGCGAGCCGCTCGTCGCCATCGCGGGCCAAGGCCGCAGCGGTGATGGAGAGCAGAGTGCCTCCCAGGCAGTATCCGACGCCGTGCACCTGCGACGCTCCGGTGATGTCGGTCACCACCTCCAGCGCCGCCATGGGGCCGAGGCGGCGGTAATCCTCCATGCCCAGCTCGCTATCCTCGCTGCCAGGGTTTCGCCAGGAGATCATGAACACCGTATAGCCCTGGTCCACCAGATACTCGACCAGCGACTGGCCCGGCGTGAGGTCAAGAATGTAGTACTTCATGATCCAGGCCGGCACGATCAGCACCGGCTCGGCGATAACCTGCGCGGTGGTGGGGGCGTACTGAATCAGCTCTATCAGCCGGTTGCGGTAGACCACCTTGCCGGGGGTCACAGCGAGATTCTCGCCGATTCTGAAGACCTCGGCGCCCACCGGCAGCTTGCCCGACATCAGGCGATCCCGGTCCTCGAGGAGGTTCTGCCACCCCGCCACCAGGTTCTGACCACCGCTCGTCAGCGTGGCTGCGGTGATCTCCGGGTTCAGCCAGGGGACGTTGGAGGGCGACCAGTGATCCAGCAGTTGGCGAGTGACGAAGTTGATCACCTGTTCGCGATACGGCGACAAGCCATCCACTTCCGTGGTGGCGTTGTGCCACCACTGCTGGGTAAGCAGGAACGATTGATGGATCAGGTTGTAGGGCCACTGCTGCCAGGCCGGGTCGCGAAAGCGGCGGTCCTGCTCCATGGGCTCGATGCAGGGAGTGGCGCCGGGATCGCTGGCGAGGCGCTGCGCGTAGCGCCCCAGGCGTGTCATCTTGCGGACGGCCTTCTCACCGAGCTCCAGCTGCTTGCCGGGCGACAGCGAGAGGTGCAGCAGCCACTCGACGTAGACGCTGGCCAGTCCGGCCGGGGTAATGCCCCCCGTCAGCCGGGCCAGGTAGGCCTTGAAAGCGTGATCAATCGCATGTGCCGAGTAGTCGCCGGGATTGGGGCGCTCAGCCCAGGCAGGCAGCCCTGTCTCGGGAAAGCGAGGACTCGTCGGCTGGCGCTTGGACATGGGGCGGACCTCCTGATGCTGGACAGATGACGGTATCGCGGCACGCTGCGAAACCTCATGTTATCGATTATCAGCCTAGCATATGTTGCGGCGCACCAAGCCGACTTGGCGCCCGGTTCACCCAGCGCTTGGTAACGTATCAGCCGCCAGGGGCAACGGGATAAGCCCGACGAGGGCCATCAGCAGTTGGCGCATCAGGCCTTGAGCACGTAGCGCAGGGTCTCGACCACCTGGTCGGTGGTGGTGCACCAGGCCATGGACTCGGCGTCGACTTCCTTGAGCGGGTGGACGATCTCTTTCGCATGCAGGGTCAGGTAGGGTTTGCCCAAGGCGGCGCAGTAGCCGGCATCGAAGGCGGCATTCCACTGCTTGTACTGGTCGCCGAACCGCACCACTACCAGGTCGCTCTGCTCGATCAGGGTGCGGGTGCGGATGGCGTTGACCTTGGAGGACTGGTGGTCGCGCCAGAACGGGCTGGACGTCTCGCCCAGGTGATCGCCAGCGGCGTCACTGGCGGCGTGGTCGGTCACCGGCGCGGTGAACACCACGTCCAGACCGGCGGCCTCGGCGCCGCGGTGAATCTCATCGCGCCAGTCGGTGTGAATCTCGCCGGAAAGATAGACGTGAAAACTCATGGCAGGCTCCTGATGGGGGATGGAAAATTTGGCCCCACATCATAGCCCAGCGGACATTTCATGGAAAACATTTCCAAAAAAAACTGCCGTCGGCGACCACCCTCTCAGCGAGGATGGATCAGACGGCTGCCAGGTCGTCGCTGACGGCGAGAGTCGTCTCCTCCCCCGCCAGCAGGATGGCGTTCTGGCCGAAGTAGCCTCCGGGGGCAAGGCGCCTGTTCATCTCCACCAGGGTGCGCAACGGCTCGCCGGGCACATGGATCTCACCGCTCTGCTGGTCCACGGCAGTGATCCCGCAACGCTGGCAGGGCTTGCGCAGCCCCAGCCGCCAACGACCGTCGGCGGCGGCAAGCTCGCGCCAGCCATCCTCGGCGAACGGCTCGGCACCCTCGATCACCAGATTGGGCCGAAAGCGGCTCATGGGCACCGGCTCGAGCCCCTTGGCGACCAGGCGACGATTCACCTCGGCCAGGGAGGCCGTGGAGGTGACCAGAAAGGGGTAACCGTCGGCGAAGCCGGTATGGGCCTGCTCGCCGGACGCGAGGAAGTGCGGCTCGACCCGGCGCTGGTGATCAGGCTCGAAGCGCACCAGCCGCAGGCCGCTGCCGCGCAGGTCGCCCAGCACCCGGCCCAGCCAATCCCGCACTTCGGCACCCTCGTCCAGGGCATCGCAGCGATCCTCCCAGACGTAGACCGAGAGCCGCTCCCGGCCCTGAGCGGCCAGCGGCACGCGCAGCGGCCCGGCCTTCGGATGGCTCAGCACCAGCGCATTATCTTCAAGGTGGGTACGGACCCCGGCCATGGCCGGCAGCTGACGCTGGGTGACGAAGCGGCCAACATCGTCGATCACCATCCAACGGCGATCCCAGGCCAGGCCCTCGGCGGTCAGCCTTGCCTC
The DNA here is from genome assembly GCF_051216275.1 of Halomonas salsilacus. Classification (NCBI taxonomy): domain Bacteria; kingdom Pseudomonadati; phylum Pseudomonadota; class Gammaproteobacteria; order Oceanospirillales; family Halomonadaceae; genus Halomonas; species Halomonas salsilacus. Next base: position 88,828 of record NZ_JBPKAQ010000012.1, on the reverse strand, counting down.
ATCCAGGGGGATGCCGCCCAGCGATTTGACCGGGTAGATATTGAGTTGGGTGATCCTCACGGGCGGCTCCTGACGGGAAACCCCCAAAGCCTAGCCCAGGCGGGTAGGCATTACAGTCGCGTGGTCTCGATCACATGGCCGATGATGGGATAGCCGGCCTTGCGGGCGGCCTTCTCGGCCTCGAACTGCGCCTCGATCCTGGAGATGCTGGAGGAGACGTGCTCGAAGACGGTATCCAGCTCGAGCGGCTTGGTGCGCACCGCCAGCTTCACCAGGTGGCCGGTCTTCGGCGAGCCGGCCGCCTTGCTGCGCGGCGCCTTGGGCTTGGCTTCGTCGACAGCTTCCCTGGGCCATTCCGGGGGCGAAGTCGCCGCCTTTCGCTTGGTGTCCTGAGCCTTGTCCATGAAAGTGTTGATATCGCGGCGCATCTGCCGCTCGAACTCGTTCAGTTCCGTTTCCATCGTGTCTCCGTCTACTTCAGTCATCGCGGGATTGTACCCAGAACTCGCGCGGTTGCCATCCCCAGCGGCCTCATCCGGCGCGCCGCGGTGGTGTGTCATTGCTTGCAACAGGGCTTGCTACAGGGGGCTCAGGGGTCGGTTTCGGCCAGCGGCAGCCGTTCAGTGAGGAGGACAGCGACCGCCAACGAGTGTTCATCGCTATGTGAACTCATACTCGCCTGGATAGTTGAGTTCGCGTTTCTTCCCATTGAACGACTCGTAGAGTGCCCGGTGTCTACGAAGACCATACTCATCTGAGCGGGTCTCATAGGTGCTCACCCACTCGATCAAGTGGTTCAGGTTGTCATCCTGCTCCTCTTTCGAGCCGAACTTCTCTGGCTCCCATGGCCGCGCACGGCAGTGCGCAATACATGTCTCTACCCCGGGGTTGAGAAAGATGAGCTCCTCACACTCTGGCAGGATTGGCTCGATAATATCCGAGTAACAGCCTTCGATTATCCAACTCTCGTTATCGGAAATAAAGCGCATCACTTCAGAGAGGCTATCTTCAAGGCGGCGCCTCTCCGACCCGGCCAGAAACGCCACCTCATCCAGCGACAAGCGAGCCGGCGACTGCTTGGCAATCACTATCCTGGAAAGAGTGCTCTTGCCAGATCCCGCATTCCCAAGAAGTATCATCTTCACACGGCTGCTCCCTTCTCGGTATATCAGGCATCGGGAAAACACACGGCCATCCTGTGACGAAGTGTAGGCGCAGCTTGACAAGCGCGTGATATCGACCAAGCCTGACCGTCTCTCTTGCCTCTGGACTGAACACCACCTACTCCTCTGCTTGACGCGAGATCCACCGCCATGAGCCAGCGAATCCTGATCCTGCAGGGCCACCCCGACGCCAGCGAAGCGCACCTCTGCAATGCCCTGGCCGATCACTACTGTGAGGGTGCATATGCCCACGGCCATGAGGTGCGCCTGATCGACCTCGCCTCCCTGGAGTTCCCACTGCTGCGCAGTCAGAAGGAGTGGAAAACGACACCACTGCCCGCTTCGCTGACGGCGGCGCAGGAGGCCATCGGCTGGTGCCAGCACCTGGTGCTGTTCTTCCCGCTCTGGCTCGGCGACATGCCGGCCCTGGTCAAGGGGTTCCTGGAGCAGGCGCTGCGACCCGGCTTCGCCTTCGAGTACGTGGAGGGCAACCCGCTAGGCAGAAAGGGGCTGACCGGACGCTCGGCTCGGGTAGTGGTGACCATGGGCATGCCGGCGGTGATCTACCGCCATCTCTACCGGGCTCACAGCGTCAAATCGCTGGAACGCAACATCCTCGGCTTCGTCGGGCTGTCTCCGGTGCGCGAGACGCTGATCGGCAGCGTGGAAACCATGAGCGAACAGAAACGCAACGCGTGGTTTCGCAAGTTGCATGAGCTCGGGGCCGAAGCCAAATGAGACTGCTTGACGCGCCGATAACCCGCGATTGGCCGCGATGACAGCAACGCCACCTGACGAGCGAGACTGTCATGAACGAACTGGCGCTATTGGCCGACTTGCACCGCGACACCGAACGCCAGGGACCCGGTGGCCAGGCCGACACCCGCCTTGCCATCGAGCGCGCCGGGTTGCGAGACCGCCGACGCCAAGATGGCCTCGCTGGAACACCGCGGCTACACTCCGCTGGGCTACTTCGTGCTCCCCCGGCACTGCTGGCTCGAGGCCTATTACCGCCCGCTCCAGCAACACTTCCCGACTTTCCTTCGTGCTCATGAAAACAGCGCAGCCGCCCGAGCCATCGTCCAGGACTATCGACAAGAGATCGACCTGTACGAGCGGTATAGCCCGTATTTCGGCTATGGCTTCTATATCGCTAGAAAGAACGGCGAAGGGTGACGGAGTTGAAAGCATGCTCGGTGTTCGTCCGATCAGTCACCCTTGGCTACCGGAACGAGGTCAACTTCATTGCGGTGTTCCAGCTGATTGGCAACCCAGACGAGCGCCTATTCGATCAGACCGAATTCAAATGTACCGTCGAATAACCATCCCATCACAGCGACATCATTATGGCTATCCATATTGGCTGTTCTCTATATGTGCGATATGTGCGAAAGCGCACCGACCCATGCCTTGCATCACACTAGTTTGTTGAATGGACTCAGGGACTTAAAGAATATTAATCGAGACCACTAAGTTAAGTTACTGAAATTTTGGCGCTATTTTCGAATTCTCGATCGCCGTTGCGCCTCTACTCGTTGTTGTATCTCGAGTAGAGGCGCCAGTGAAGAGGGGGACGCATGGAATCAAAACGCTTGATCAGAACCGACACGATACTACTGACGGCGGGGCTTCTGTTGATCGGTTATCTCCTCGGGGAAGTACTCCTTCTCGTGTTTGCGGCCGTTCTGCTTGCGGTCGGTCTCGACGGGCTCGCTCGGGCGATCGCGGGGAGGCTACCTTTCTCTCGGGGGTGGGCGCTCGTAGGGGTCGCGATCGGCATCGCAGCGATCATAGTCGGTTCCTTGGGGCTTACGATGGCAAGCCTCGTGCAGCAGTTCCGGGAAATCGGCGAGAAAGTGATCGATTTAGGGGAACGAGTGCAGGCCTGGCTCGCGCAGCACGGCGGAATGACCATGGTGGAGGAGATGAACGACGAGGACGACGGCCTTGCCAAAGCCGTGGGCGAAATAGCGGGGCATGTAATGACGGCAGTTGGCGCCTTAACGAGCCTCATCATCCTTGTCATCCTCACGCTTTTTCTCGCAGCGAAACCGGCGCTCTATCGGCGGGGAACGGTGCGCCTCGTGCCACCGGCCAGTCGGGTCCTGGTTGAAGACACACTTTCCTCGCTCGCCCATGCGCTGCGCTGGTGGTTTCTGGGGCAACTCGTGTCAATGGCGCTCCTCGGGGTCACGGTTGGGCTCGGGCTCTTCCTGCTCGGCATCGACCTCTGGTTTGCGCTCGGGGTCTTGACGGCACTGCTTACCTTCATCCCTTTCATCGGTCCACTTATTGCGGCAGTGCCAATCGTGGCGGTGGGATTTACCGAGGGGATGCAGACAGGGTTAATCGTGCTGGTGGGTTACATCTTGATTCAAAACATTGAGGGAAACGTCTTGGTGCCTATGATCCAACATAAGGCAGTCGAACTCGCGCCAGCTCTCCTGATCACCGTGCAAGTACTCCTCGGCCTCATCTTCGGGGCGGCTGGGCTAATTCTCGCCGCACCGCTCGCAATCGTGGCGATGGTCACGGTACAAAAGCTCTGGGTGGAGCATACGTTGGGAGATAAAGTGACGTAGGCACCGCTGACTGATTGGGCCACACCACTTTGGGCCGTCAACATTCTCAATATCCCCATCAGCACAGTCTAAAGGTCAACAATCGGCCAAGAGCGGACCTAATCGCTGGCATCACCATCTGCATTGGGCTGATACGCCCTATTCTGTAATGTCAACATGGCGCTCTCACCACAATACAACCTTGGTTTTCTTTACATGATGATTTCATGTTGACGGCGAAGCCAAGAGGTGGATATCTGGTGAATCAGGGGGGTACAGGATAGAGGTAGGGACGCCACTTCAGCAGGGCAGCGGTCTTGGCGCTCTGGTTGCCGGCTGGAAGACGCATCACCCCGGCCACCGGGCCGGGGCAATGCACGTCCTGCTTGGGTCACAGCATGCGTTTTAGCTCCCCGTAGTTACCATCGATACGCAACTCCACGGTCACATCGTTATCATTACGGTTGCGGAAGAACCAGCCGTGGTTGCCAGTGAAGGCCGCTTCCAGCTCACCTTCGTCCTCGGGCACGCCGCGTCCCTTCTCGTAGCTGATGGAGTTGCCATTGCCGTCACCGTGGGTGTCAAAATTCAACGGTCCCCCATCGGATGTCCAAGCGAACGTCGCCACGGCACCCTCCTCCATCGTCAGCTTGTACTCGGTGCCCTCGCCCGGTGTCAGGGTGAAGCTCACCTCATCACGCCAGGTAGTCGTCTCCTCCAACGCCTGGGAAGGGGCCTCCTGGGGAGACGAGGCATCGGCTAGTGCCTGGTTGACTTCGCTATGCTCCATCACCTGAACAGGTGCAGTGGTAACCACCCGGGTCGACTCACCGTCAGAAGAGGCCGTCGGCTGCTCGGAGGTGGTGCCGGCCGTAGCCTGGCTATCCATCGGGTCCTGGGCTTCCTGAGGCGCGACGGGTGGCGACGCCTGCCGAGCGGCGGCCTCGTCATTGGCCCGATCGAACTCGGCCTCCTCGGCCAGCTGGATCTTGATTTCCCCCATCTGGGTAAGCCCCATGAGGCGTCCTGCGCCGGTGGGGTCGATGGCGTACTCGGACGGCAGCACCACGGTGACCAACAGGGCGGCGGCCACGACGGCGGCCACCAGGGTCGAGCGGATCAGCTTCCTGGTAGAGGGAAGCTCGGCACGGGTGGGTAGATCGGTGTTGTACATCGGGAACTCCCTGAATCAGGCGATGAAATAGCCGGTGAGCTGGTAACCGACCAGCATGAAACCAGCGCACATCATGGCGACATTGGCGGTGTAGGCGTGGCGCAGAAAACCGGCGGTGCGTCGCCAGAACCCCATGACGATGAGGATGGCACTTAGAGCCAGCAGCTGGCCGAGCTCTACTCCGACGTTGAACGCCAGCAGGTTGGGGACCAGCCCGTCAGGCGAGATCTCGTACTCGATGATCTTGCTCGACAACCCGAAGCCGTGAAACAGGCCAAAGATCAGCGTCGCCGCCTTGGTATCAGGCTGAACACCGAACCAGCGCTGGTAGGCGCCGATGTTGTCCAGCGCCTTGTAAACGACGGAGAGCCCGATGATGGCATCGATGAGGTAGCTGTTGATGCCGATGTTGAAGTACACCCCCAGCAACATGGTCGTGGAGTGACCAATGGCGAAGAGGCTGACGTAGATGGCGATGTGCTGCATCCGATAGAGGAAGAAGATCACCCCCAGCAGAAACAGGATGTGGTCGTACCCCGTCACCATGTGCTTGGCACCGAGATAGACGAACGCGATCAGGTGAACGCCATAGATCTCCTGGATATACCCCTTGTCGCCTTCGGCAACGGCGTGGGCAAGGGCATCACCACTGGCTCCCAGGAGCATCACCAGCAGTGTGATAAGGGCCAGGGCGTGGCGTCGGGCCATAGCCATAGCAGGCAGGCCTAACACACCCCCCATTCGGGATGGAAACATGAAACCTCCACGGGTCTGTCATTGGAATCGGCCGTCCGGCGGACGGCCCCAGTCATCCTTCGATAACCGGCCGTGGAGGGCGCTCCAGGCGGTAGGCACGCCGCAGCGGAACACCGCCCTGCTCAGCTAAGCGCGGGGTGTCACGGAACCCTGGCTCGACGACAATACCCGTCCCCAGACGATCCGCTTTTTCGTGGAAGTGGCTGCCAGTCTCGTGGTGAAGGTGGCGACCGTCCCCGTGCTGGTGGCCATGACCATCCCGCACAGTCTCCTGGTGAGCGGCCTCAATGCCGTCGGAGATCACCGATCCATGGGCGAGTGCTTCCCCTGCACTGGTCAGGACCAGACCGGGCATGATCAGCACAAGCAAGATCAGGTAGCCGAGGCGATGGCGAAGCCGGTTGAGCATTGGAAATCACACCAGGAGGGCAGTAAAGGTAAAGGACACGTGCGGCCCTTTTCCCTGACTCGGGTCATTGGCACAGTACCGGCGAGAGCTTATCATCCCATCCCGGGGGATAGGAATAAAATAAAGGAACTGAAGATGACAACGCATACCCACCAGTCCCACCCTGACATCATCAACCGCCTGAGTCGTGCTCGAGGGCACCTGCAGAGCGTGACCCAGATGATCGAGGACGGTCGCTCGTGCCTGGACATCGCTCAACAGCTTCACGCCGTGGAGAAGGCCATTCAGCAGGCCAAGCGGACCCTGGTGCAGGACCACATCGACTACTGCCTGGAAGAAGCCCTTGGCCCTCAGAGCGAGGAGCAGCGTGCCCGGGTCGGGGAATTCAAGACCATCGCTCGCTACCTGTAGGCCCCACACAGACGCCACGATCCTTCGAGCAGGTCTCATGCTCGACGTGATAGCCCACCGCATCTAGCGACACCTGTTTCTGGTCCAGGTCATTGCGCTCGTTGGCACCGGTCTGACCACGGTTGCCATGGCGTTTGCCGCGGCCGGCGGAGACTCCATGCTGGTGGCCTTATCGCTACCCAAGGTCCTCGAGCGGGTTGCGTATTCCGGCGAACGTGATCGGTCATTCCGATAAGCGTGACCGATTTGCTCACCGCTCTCTCGCTGGCTCTGGTTTTGTAAGCTGACCGGTCACGATGGGTCAACTGCTGCCGCCGGTGAGGCGGCGTTCTTTCGCATCGATTCTCCTTCGAGTGTCAGGCGATGGTCGCTGTGCAGCATCCGGTCCAGGATGGCGTCGGCCACCGTCGCCGCTCCAATGTAGTCATGCCAGTGCTCGATGGGCAGCTGGCTGGCGATCAGCGTCGAGCCCGGGCCGTATCGGTCCTCAATCACCTCCATCAAGTCCTGCCGTTGTGGTGCGGTCATCTTCTGCATCCCCCAGTCGTCGAGGATCAGCAGGTCCGTCTTCTGTAGCTGGCCCATCAGGCGAGCGTAAGAGCCGTCTCCCTGGGCAATGTGCAGCTGCTCGAACAAGCGCGGCGCGCAGGCCAGCCAGGTCTTGCCGCACCCGGTAGGGCAGGTGATACACAGGTTGAGCGCTTGTCCGATCCACTCGCCGGTCGCCAGCGGGGCCATGCGGCCCCTCTCCAGGCCGCGGGGGTGGCGGTAGTCGATGTCCTCGACGCAGGCCGTCACCCGCAGCTTGGCGGCCTTCAGCAGCCGATCGAGGCGTCGGTTGTCGCGGTGCAGGACCTCGCGGTCGAGCAGCATGCCCAGGCGGTCCTCGAACGGCAGGTCGTAGGTATCCGGCTAGGTGAGCTAATGGGTCAGGGCGTCATGCATGCCGGTCAGCTTCAGATGGCGCAGGGTGTCGAGCAGGGGCTGGGTCATCATGGGTCGTCTCCTCCCGTCAGTGGTAGTACTCGGCACCGCGCACGTTGGTGTGGGGCGGCAGGTCGTCAGGCGTCTCGGTCAGTCGCACCAGCGGCTGCCGATCCAGTCTCTGCTTGAGGCTCGAAGCCACGCTGGCGTAGCGGATGGCGGGGATCGCCAGAGCATGGGCACAGGCCTGCTCCAGGCGATCCTTGGCGTAGCGCCGGCTGAGCTGCAGCAGGCCCAGGCAGGCGCGGTAGCCTTGCTCAGGATGAGGGCGGGCCTGTAGCTGCCGTTGGATCATTTCCCGCGTGGCGACGCCGATGTCTTTCGCTCATTCCAATAAGCGTCCCGGCGACCAGTCGCGATGGGCCCGGTAATGATGGCAGAACTGGCTGCAGCGGTGCGCCTTGTCGCCGTGGGCCTCCACGTACTCGGCCCAAAGCAGCTGCAGGGTCACGCCCTTGCGCTTGAGCGCCCGGTGGACCTGTGAAGAAGTCCGGCGCCGAGAAGCGCACCGGCGGCGTCTTGGCCGGGAACAGTCGCGCCTCCAGCGCCGTCTCGTCGGTGCCGTCCGGCAGGGGCCAAGTGATGCCGGCGACCTGCGCCAGGCTGACGTACTTGCTGACAACGCCCTTGGAGAGGCCGCAGGCCCGCCCAATCTTCTCGTGGCTGAGCCCAGCGTCGTACTTGAGGCGGAACACCTCGATGATGGTTGGCATGGGAATCCTCGGTGCTGGCATCATCTCCTCCGGGGGCAAAGGCAAAAGGAGGGGTATGCCGTAAAAGTCCGAATCATTCCAGCGAGTTAGATGAGATTCCGGGATCGTGATCGAGGATTCCGGCAACGTGACCGCAGTTTCCGGGAAATAGGCCGAAATCGGTCACGATGAAACGGAATGGCCGGTCACGATGGCCCGGAACAGGCGGTCACGATGGCGCGGAATACGCAATTGTCGCGTGACTCTCACCTTGATTGTCGCTATACAGGCGTCACCCAGAAAGAGGCAGCGCACCGTCTAGGCATCACCCAGCCCCGCCTCAACGACCTGCTGAACGGCCGCATCAACAAGTTCAGCCTGGACGCCCTGGTCAACCTGACGGGGCCAGCTCATTTCCACCTCGAGCTGGCAATTGAGGACGAGAAAGAAGCGGCTGCATGACAGCGATAAACGCCCCCTTCCTGTACATGGAAAAATTTACGCAATTTCTTTACGCAAAACCGCCTCTCCAGGGCCTCCTGGAAGGGGCGGCCAGCGCGTGTAAAGATAACGACCATATTGTTTACAGCAACTATCGGCCGAAAGCAGTTATTTAGTGGATACTGATGTAACGCCGGGCACAGCGGAGCCATTAATCGCAGCGAAATGGCGTCCGGCCGCCGCAGGCGTCGAACTGCTGCGCTTTGTTATGAGTCAGGAGTACAACACCCTGACCCTTGTTGAATCGGTGGGCACGGCACTGTGCCGTATGAACAAAAGACACAGCAGTCGCCATGCTTGGGCTTCAGTAAAACATGACAAGACTCGCACTCGTAAAAATACTGGCATGAGTCGGTGGGCATAGTTTCCATTTTCTCGTAACTGCAGTTTGGACATTTGATCTTTGATTCCAAGACTATATCGATCACCGCCATGCCCTCCTGAAAAATGTGAATTTTCGCCCAATCAAAATTGGAATAGACTCAGCACGGGAATTGATCAAGCCTATAACTGTTCAGCATTTCTAAGCCGTGCGAAGCATGGCGAAGAAATGCTGAACAGTAGTATGGCTCTGCCACATAAAAACTAATCACCGCGCATCATGCATAACACCGATAACGTGCCTGCAGCCTTTGCCGGCACAACCGCTTTGGGTCGTTAGCTGCCACCAACATAAACTACCCCCCCTCGCCATCTAAAGCACCATTCGCCAGCAGACTAACCGATAACTCCCTTGGTTGTGGTGCAATCAGTCAACGAAGGGGAAGAATACGGAATCATTGATTGCCCATGCCAGCCATTTACCATATCTCTTGCAGGTAAATGCTTACATGATCAGAAGAAAAGCCGGGTAGAGGTAGCCGCCCGGCCATGGTGGGTTTACCGAAACCTCACGACACTTCGAGGGCGATCTTGAGCACGCCGTCGCGCTGGTGGGAGAAGAGGTCGTAGGCCTCGACGATCTTCTCCAGCGCATAGCGGTGGGTGACCATGGGCCCGAGGTCCAGGCGGCCGCTGTCGATGATCTGCATCAGGCGGCGCATGCGCTCCTTGCCGCCGGGGCACAGCGTGGTGATGATCCGATGGTCGCCCAGGCCCGCGCAGAAGGCGGACAGCGGGATGGTGAGGTTCTCGGAGTAGACGCCAAGGCTCGACAGGGTGCCGCCGGGCTTGATCACGCGCAGCGCCTGCTCGAAGGTCTGCTGCAAGCCTAGCGCCTCGATGGAGACATCCACGCCGCGCCCGCCGGTGATCTTGAGTATCTCGGCGACCACGTCCACCTCGCGGAAGTTGAGGGTCACGTCGGCGCCCATCTTTTTGGCCATCTCGAGCCGCTCATTGACGCCGTCCACGGCGATGATCAGGCCCGCCCCGCGCAGCCTGGCACCGGCAGTGGCGCACAGGCCAATGGGGCCCTGGGCGAACACCGCCACGAAGTCGCCAATCTTGATGTTGGCCGATTCGGCGCCGGCGAAGCCGGTGGACATGATATCCGGGCACATCAGCACCTGGTCGTCGGTGAGGCCGTCCGGCACTGGCGAGAGGTTGGCCTGGGCATCCGGCACGCACAGGTATTCGGCCTGGGCGCCGTCGATGGTATTGCCGAAACGCCAGCCGCCCATGGGCTTGTAGCCATGGGAATGGTGGCCGCCGTCCTGGGCGCTGCAGCCGTCCTGGCAGGCGTAGGAGGTGAAGCTCGGGCAGATGGCGCCTGCAATCACCCGCTGCCCCTCCCGGTAGCCCTGCACGTTAGCGCCAAGTTTCTCGATCACCCCCACCGGCTCGTGGCCCACGATAAGGCCCTTCTTCACCGGGTACTCGCCCTTGAGGATGTGCACATCGGTGCCGCAGATGGTGGTGGTGGTCACCCGTATCAGGGCGTCGTTGGGGCCGATATCGGGGATCGGGCGGTCGTCTATCTCGATGCGGCCGGGTTCGACGAAGACGGCGGCTTTCATCATGGCGGGCATGGCGGGCTCCTGGCGCGCGAAGAAGAAGGTGCCCTACAGCTATAGCAGGCGTTGGCCGCCCCTGCCCTTGATGCGCGTCAATATCATGCTGCAATGCCGCGAACAAGTTCGGCCCGCTGTCCCACTTCCCAATACCATGCGGCCACCGTAACCTGATCGTTTTATTCGCCCGCTAACACCCTTCAAGGAACCGAATGTCACCCGCCGATACCCTGCGCCTGATCCTGCTCTCCTCGCTGTGGGGCCTGTCGTTCATCTTCATGCGCGTCGCGGTGCCGGAGTTCGGGCCCGTGCCGCTGATCCTGGTGCGCATGGGTATCGGCGCCCTGCTGCTGGTCCCGCTGCTGCTCAGCCTGCACTATCTGAAGCTGGTGTGGGCCAACAAGGGCAGCCTCTTCGTGCTGGGCGTGATCAACCATGTGCTGCCCTTCACGCTGCTGGCGCTGGCCACCACTCGGCTGGAGGCCGGCTTCACCTCGCTGATCAACGCCACCACGCCGATCTTCACCGCCCTGCTCGGGGCGCTGTTCTTCGCCACACCGGTGATGCGCCAGCAGTACCTGGGCCTGGCCCTGGCCTTCTTCGGGGTCTATGTGCTGTCGGCAGATCGGCTGGATTTCGCCTTGGGCGGCGATGGCTGGTTCATCCTCGCCGTGCTGGGGGCCACCTTCTGCTATGGGGTGGCCAGCAACTACGCCCGGATGCACCTGGCGCACTTGCCGGTGCGCGTGCTGGCGGCGGGCAGCTCGGCCATGTCGGCGCTGGTGCTGCTGGTGCCGGGGCTGCTGATGTGGCCCACGGAGCCGATCAGCGGCCTGGCCTGGGCCAACGGCCTGGCGCTGGCGGTGCTCAGCACCACCCTGGCCTTCCTGCTCTACTTCGGGCTGATCGCCAGCGCCGGGGCCACCGCCACCTCCACGGTGACCTTCCTGGTGCCGGTCAGCGCCCTGCTGTGGGGCTACCTGCTGCTCGGCGAGGGCCTGAGTCTGCAGATCCTGGCGGGCATGGCGATCACCCTGGCCGGCACCGCCGTGGCCACCGGCCTGCTGCGGCTGGGCCGGCGGCGAAGGGAACCCCGCACCGAAATCACGGTCCCGATGACCACGACGTCAAAGGCCCCGCTCGAGGCAACATCCGAAGACAACCCCACGCGATAACAACGCTCCACGATACCCCCACGCGAAAACAACAGGAGAACCCCATGAGCCTTTCCCCCTTCCACCTGGCCATTCCCGTCCACGACCTGCCCGCGGCCCGCGCCTTCTATGGTGAGGTGTTCGGCCTGAAAGAGGGCCGTTCCAGCGAGCAGTGGGTGGACTTCAACTTCTTCGGCCACCAGCTGGTGATCCACGAACACCCGAAGATGCCCTACCAGGAGCAGGCCAACACCAACGCGGTGGACGGCCACGACGTGCCGGTGCCCCACTTCGGGGTGGTGCTGGGCTGGGAGGAGTGGGAGACGCTGGCCGAGCGCCTGCGCGCCCGCGACACCGAGTTCGTGATCGAGCCCTACGTGCGCTTCAAGGGCCAGGTGGGCGAACAGGCCACCATGTTCCTGCTCGACCCCTGCGGCAACGCCCTGGAGTTCAAGGCGTTCAAGGACATGGGCCAGCTGTTCGCCAAGTAGGATGGCAGCTGACCCGCACCGAACACACTGCGTACTGAAAACGCGCACCGAAAAGCAATCACCGAAACGCACGCACCGAAACGAACGCACCGAAACGCACGCACCGAAACGCACGCACCGAAACGCACGTACCGAAACGCACGTACCGAGAAGAGAGTGTCCCCATGAGCCAGACCCGCGCCTATGCCGCCCACGCTGATGACCAGCCCCTGGCCCCCTTCACCTTCGAGCGCCGCCAGCCGCGTTCCGACGACGTCGCCATCGAGATTCTCTACTGCGGCGTGTGCCACAGCGATCTGCACTTCGCCCGCAACGACTGGGGCATGTCCCGCTACCCCGTGGTGCCCGGCCACGAGATCGTCGGCCGCGTCACCGCCGTGGGCGATGAGGTGAGCCAGTTCCGGGTCGGCGATCTGGTGGGGGTCGGCTGCATGGTCGACTCCTGCCGCCACTGCCAGCCCTGTCGCGACGGCGTCGAGCAGTTCTGCCTGAATGGCTTCACCATGACCTACGGCAGCGACGACCGCCAGGATGGCAGCCTCACCCAGGGCGGTTACTCGGACCGCATCGTGGTCAGCGAGCACTTCGTACTGCGCATGCCCGAAGGCATCGACCTCGCCTCCGCCGCGCCCATTCTGTGCGCCGGCATCACCACCTACTCGCCCCTCAGGCACTACGGCGTGAAGGCCGGCCACAGGATCGGGGTGATCGGCATGGGCGGCCTCGGGCATATGGGGGTCAAGCTAGCCAAGGCGCTGGGCGCCGAGGTGACGGTGTTCACCCGCACCGAGGCCAAGGTCGAGGAGGCCAAGCGCCACGGCGCCGACCATGTCGTCGTCTCCGGCGACCCGGCGCAGATGGAGGACGTCGCCGAGACCTTCGACTACATGCTGGATACCGTGCCGGTGCAGCACGACCTCAACCCCTACCTGGCCGCGCTGAAGTACGACGGCACCCACATCCTGGTCGGGCTGCTCGACTCCATCGAGCCCGCCATCGAAGGCTTCAACCTGGTCTTCAAACGACGCGTGCTGGCCGGCTCGCTGATCGGAGGCGTCTCCGAGACCCAGGAGCTGCTCGACCTCTGCGCCGAACAGGGCATCACCTGCGACGTGGAGATGATCGACATCCAGGATATCAACACTGCCTATGAGCGCATGCAGAAGGGCGACGTGCGCTACCGCTTCGTCATCGACATGCAATCGCTGAAGAAGGACGACGCGGCCTGATCGCCGGGCGGCTCACCCCCGGCCGCGGTGATTGGGCGCCACCAGCCCATGGCGCTGCATGCGCCGGTAGACCGTGGGGCGCGAGACGCCGAGGCGCCGCGCCACCAGGCTGACGTTCCAGTGCGCCTGCTCCAGCAGGTCGTGGAGGGCCTGGCCATCGTCGCCCGGGGCCCCATCGGCGGGCGCCGGCGGAAGGTACACCGCCGAGGAAGTAGCCTCCTGACACTCCTCCGGCAGGTCATTCACGGTGACCTCCTCCCCTTCCGAGGTGGCCAGGGCGAAGCTCAAGGCGTTCCTGAGCTGGCGGATGTTGCCAGGCCAGGCATGCCCCAGCAGCGCGCTCATGGCGTCGGCCCGCAGAAACCTGGCCTCGTCCCGCTCCGCCAGCAGCCCCTCGTAGACGCTGCGGATCACGAAGTGCCGGTCGGCCCGCTCGCGCAGTGCCGGCAGCCGCAGCTGGGCACCGTTCAGGCGATAGTAGAGGTCCTCACGAAAACGTCCCTCGGCGATCATCCGGGCGTAGAGGTTCACCAGGGAGAGCCCGAAGTTCTGGCTCTCCTGGGAGCGCGGCGACTGCAGGGCGGAGATATCGAGCACGGCGATCACCTCGCCCTGGGGGTCGGTGATCGGCGCCGCCGTGCAGGTCAGGCCGATATGGGTCGCATCGAAGTGCTCGCTCTGGTGACAGGTGATCGCGCTGGCATTGTGGATGCAGGTGCCCACCGCACAGGTCCCGGCATAGCGCTCGTCCCAGTCGGCCCCGAGGTAGAGGCCGGCCTTGCGCAGGGCCTGGTCATGCTCGGGCTGGCCGCGGAAGTCGACGGTGATGCCGCGATGGTCGGTGAGCAGCAGCACATAGCCCAGCCGGGCCACCTGGGCGTAGAGCTGGTCGACCCCCGCCCGCGCCACGTGGAGCAGCTCATCCACCGGCTCGCGGTGCTCCAGCAGCGCCTGCCGGGTCAGGACCCGCACCTGCCGGGGGCGGCCGGGGTCGAGCCGGTACTCGCCCACGCAGCGCTGCCAGGAGCGCAGGATCACCTCGCGACAACCGGCCAGGGAGGTATCCCGGCCCTCGCTGAGGTGGATCAGGGTCTCGATATGTTGGCGCTGCTCGGTACGAAGCGTCATTGCCGCCTCCCGATCGCCCCGCCTCGCCCGAGAGAATGGCGGAAGGGGCTCTTGTTTGTTGTTGTGTGATGCTTCTTGTGTCGTTCTTCTGGTGGGGCGCTTCTTTAATCGCTGTCACCGTGTGGCAAACCAGCTTCCAGCCTATGCCGCCTCGCGCGGGAGTCAATCGGTTCCTCCTTCCCCCTTGGTCGGGGCGTTACACCTGTAACGACAGCACCACCCCGTACAGGTGACAGCTGTCACATCTCGCCCGTTCGGGCACCTCTCGAGAACGCGGGCTTTTGCCTCCCTCCCCGGCTGATTCCCTACTTATTTCAATAACAAGTGTGGCATCACGACGGCCGGCTGCGGGTCTGGCATGGATCCTGCCATGGGAAGGGTGTGTCACCCCCAACAACAAACGGAGATCCCCGATGACGACACACACGCCAACCCAGGACGCCCAGCAGTGGCTGGGTGATTTCGAGACCGCGCTTGAGCAGCGCGATATTCAGACGGTGCTCTCCCTCTTCGGCGAGGAGTGCTACTGGCGAGACCTCGTCGCCTTCACCTGGAACCTCAAGACGCTGGAGGGCCAGGACGAGATCCAGTCCATGCTCGACGCCACCCTGGCCGAGGCCCGCCCCTCCCGCTGGCGGATCGACGGCGAGGCCACCGAGGCCGACGGCGTGACCGAAGCCTGGTTCACCTTCGAAACCGACGTGGCGCATGGCAAGGGGCTGGTGCGCCTCAAGGACGGCAAGTGCTGGACCCTGCTGACCACCATGCAGGAGCTCAGGGATTACCCTGAGCCGCGGGGCGACAGGCGCCCCCTGGGGGCCGAGCACGGCGCCAACAAGTCCCGCGAGACCTGGCTGGAGGGCCGCCAGCGCGAGGAGGAGGAACTCGGCTACACGCACCAGCCCTACTGCGTGATAATCGGTGGCGGCCAGGGCGGCATCGCGCTCGCCGCCCGCCTGCGCCAGTTGGACGTACCCACCATCGTGGTGGAGAAGAACCCGCGCCCAGGCGACTCCTGGCGCAACCGCTACAAGTCGCTATGCCTGCACGACCCGGTGTGGTATGACCACCTGCCCTATCTCCCCTTCCCCGCGAACTGGCCGGTCTTCGCCCCCAAGGACAAGCTCGGCGACTGGCTGGAGATGTACACCAGGGTGATGGAGCTCAACTACTGGGGCTCCACCGAGTGCGAGGGCGCCCGCTTCGATGAGGCCACCGGCGAGTGGGTCGTGGAGGTCAACCGCGACGGCGAGCGGGTCACGCTGCGCCCGCAGCAGCTGGTTCTGGCCACCGGCATGTCGGGCATGCCCAGCGCTCCCCACTACCCGGGGGCCGAGAGCTTCGAGGGCGAGCAGCAGCACTCCAGCCAGCACCGGGGGCCGGACGCCTACCGCGGCAAGAAGTGCATCGTGGTGGGCTCCAACAACTCCGCCCACGACATCTGCGCGGCGCTGTGGGAACACGACGCCGACGTCACCATGCTGCAGCGCTCCTCGACCCACATCGTGAAGTCCGACTCGCTGATGGACGTGGTCCTGGGCCCGCTCTACTCCGAGGAGGCCGTGCGCAACGGCATCAGTCACGACAAGGCCGACCTGATCTTCGCCTCGATCCCCTACAAGGTGCTGCCCGCCATCCAGAAGCCGGCCTTCGACGAGATTCGCGAGCGTGACGCCGAGTTCTACCAGCGGCTGGAGGGTGCCGGCTTCCTGCTGGACTTCGGCTCCGACGACTCCGGGCTCTTCCTCAAGTACCTGCGCCGTGGCTCCGGCTACTACATCGACGTGGGCGCCTGCGACCTGGTGGCCAACGGCGATGTCAAGCTGCACAGCGGCGTCAGCATCGAGCGGATCAACCCGCGCTCGGTGACCCTCACCGACGGCACCGAGCTGCCAGCGGACCTGATCGTCTATGCCACCGGCTATGGCTCCATGAACGGCTGGGCGGCCCGCATCATCTCCCAGGAGGTGGCCGACAAGGTCGGCAAGTGCTGGGGCATGGGCTCCGACACCCCCAAGGACCCAGGGCCCTGGGAGGGCGAGCTGCGCAACATGTGGAAGCCCACCCAACAGGAGGCACTGTGGTTCCATGGCGGCAACCTGCACCAGTCACGCCACTACTCCCAGTACCTGTCGCTGCAGCTCAAAGCCCGCATGGAGGGCATCCCGACCCCCGTCTACGGCCTGCNGCTATGTGGAGGAGCTCACCAAGCAGCTCGGCGGCAACGGTCCCAAGTCGGTGCGTGCCGCGAAGCAGGCGATCCATGACGGCCTGGAGCAGGAGCTCGACAGCGCCCTGGCCCTGGAGAACGCGCTCTTTGCCTTCTGCTTCGCCGGCGACGAGCAGACGGAGGGCATGAGCGCCTTCGTCGAGAAGCGCAAGCCGAACTTCTGAGTCCTCGTCGACTCCCCTGAACCAGCGCGGCCGTGGCATCGATGCCACGGCCGCGCTGGTTCAGGGGAGTCGACGAGGACTCAGAAGTTCGGCTTGCGCTTCTCGACGAAGGCGCTCATGCCCTCCGTCTGCTCGTCGCCGGCGAAGCAGAAGGCAAAGAGCGCGTTCTCCAGGGCCAGGGCGCTGTCGAGCTCCTGCTCCAGGCCGTCATGGATCGCCTGCTTCGCGGCACGCACCGACTTGGGACCGTTGCCGCCGAGCTGCTTGGTGAGCTCCTCCACATAGCCCTCGAGCTCTGCCTGGGGCATCACGCGATTGACCAGACCGATGCGCAGGGCCTCGCTGGCATCGATCTTGCGGCCGGTGGTGCACAGGTCCAGCGCCATGGCCGGGCCCACGCGGCGTGGCAGGCGCTGGGTACCGCCGAAGCCGGGAATCACGCCGAGCAGCACCTCGGGCTGGCCGAAGATGGCGTTGTCGCTGGCCACCGCCCAGTCGCAGGCCAGCGCCAGCTCGCAGCCACCGCCCAGGCAGAAGCCATTGACCAGGGCCACGGTGGGCACCGGCAGGGTCTCCAGGCGCTTGAGGGTCGCCAGGGCCTGGCGGGCGAAGTCGCGGGCCTCCTCCGGGGTCTTGCCACGCATCTCGGCGATGTCGGCACCGGCGACGAAGGACTTCTCGCCGGCACCGGTGATCAGCACGGCGCGCAGGTCGTCGCGGGTCTCGAGTTCGGCCAGCACGCGCTCAAGCTCACTCAACACCTCGCTGTTCAGCGCGTTCAGCGCCTTGGGACGACTGATGGTCAGGCGCACGATGCCGGCGTTATTGACCACCTCGATCGGGGACTCGCTCATGTTGGGGCTCCTTGGCGTGTTGTTGGAAATAGTTGTTGGAGATGAACGTTGTTCGGAAGGAAGACCACCTAACCCTAGCGAACGCTTGGTTGGGCGGCAATCCCCTCTTTTGTCGGGCTCGGCTCACACCAGGCCCACGTCAGACTCACACCATGCTGACGACGACTCTGCCGCGCACGCGACCGGCAAGCAGTTCCTCTGCCTTGGCGATGGCCTCCTCGAGGCCGATGGTCTGGGTGATGGCATCCAACTGTTCGGGGTCGAGCAGCTCACCCAGGCGGCGCCACGCCTCGAGCCGTTCCGGCCTCGGCTTCATGACGCTGTCGATCCCCGCCAGGGTGACGCCGCGCAGGATGAAGGGAGCGACACTGGAAGGCAGATCCATGCCCTGCGCCAGCCCACAGGCCGCCACGGTGCCGCCGTAGCGCGTCGAAGCCAGAACATTGGCCAGCGTGTGGCTGCCCACCGAGTCGATGGCGCCGATCCAGCGCTCCTTGGCCAGGGGCCGGCCCGGCTCCGACAGCTCACCGCGGTCGATGATCTCCTGGGCCCCCAGCCCCCGCAGGTAGGCCTCCTCCTCGGGGCGCCCCGTGGCGGCGATGACCCGATAGCCCAGCCGCGACAGCAGGGCAATGGAATAACTCCCCACGCCACCGTTGGCGCCGGTCACCAGCACGTCGCCCTGGTCCGGCTGGACACCGTTATGCTCCAGCGCCATGACGGCGAGCATCGCCGTGTAGCCGGCGGTCCCGATGGCCATGGCCTGGCGGGCAGTGAAGGCCGTGGGGAGCGGGATCAGCCACCGACTCTCCAGGCGCGCCTTTTCGGCCAGGCCGCCCCAGTGCCCTTCGCCCACGCCCCAGCCATTCAGCAGGACGCTGTCGCCTGGCTTGAACTCATTGGAGGTCGAGGCTTCGACCGTCCCTGCCAGGTCGATCCCCGGCACCATGGGAAACTGCCTGACCACGGGCCCCTTGCCGGAAATCGCCAGGGCATCCTTGTAGTTGAGGGTACTGCACTCGACCCGCACGGTGACATCCCCTTCCGGGAGCTGCGACTCCTCCAGTGTCTGGAGCCCGACGCGCTGCTCGCCATCCTGCTTCTCGATCAAGATTGCCTTGAACATTGCTCACCTCTCGATGGACATTCCGATGAGTTTCACGATGCGTAGACGTGGAAGCCGCGGCCCGATTTTCGACCGAGGTAGCCGGCGGCCACCATGCGCCTGAGCAGCGGACAGGGGCGATACTTCGGGTCGCCGAAGCCCTCCTGCAGTACCTCCATGATGGAGAGGCAGACATCCAGGCCGATCAGGTCGGCCAGGGCCAGCGGACCCAGGGGGTGGGCGGCGCCCAGCTTCATCGACGCGTCGATATCCTCGGCGCTGGCCACGCCCTCCTGGAGCAGGAAGGCCGCCTCGTTGATCATCGGCACCAGCAGGCGGTTGACCGCAAACCCGGGGGAGTCGGCGATGGCCACGGCGGTCTTGCCCAGCGCCTGGGTCAATGTCTCGATGCGTGCCACGGTGGCGTCACTGGTCTGCTCGGCGCGGATCACCTCGACCAGCTTGAGCACCGGCACCGGGTTGAAGAAGTGCATGCCCACGACCCGCTCGGGCTTCTCGCACACCGCGGCGAGACGGGTCAGCGACAGCGACGAGGTGTTGGAGGCAAGGATCGCATCGTGGCTCAGCCGGCTCAGGTCGCGGAACAGTTTCTCCTTGAGTGCCGGTTGTTCCGGGGCGGCCTCGATGATCACCTCGCAGTCGCGCAGGGCGTCCAGGGCGGTGGAGGTGGACAGACGCGCCATGGCGGCGTCCTTGTCGGCCTCGGAAAGTTTCTCCTTGGCCACCAGCTTGCCCAGCCCCTTGTCGATGCTGCCGCGGGCCCGTTCGAGCTGCTCGTCGGCCACGTCATAGAGCTGCACGTCGAAGCCGTTCTGCACCAGCACCTGGGCGATGCCCTGGCCCATGGTGCCGGCGCCTACCACGCCGATCGCTTGTTGGGTCATTGCACTCTCTCCTCGTGAACTTAGGTCTTGGTGCCATGAAAGTTACTGTTTGCGCGCTTCTTCGCGCAGCACGAACTTCTGGATCTTGCCGGTGGAGGTCTTGGGCAGCTCAGTGAAGATCACCGTCTTCGGCGCCTTGAAACCCGCCAGGCGCTCGCGGCAGTGGGCGATGATATCGGCCTCGGTCACCTCGCCATAGCCCACCTTGAGCTTGACGAAGGCGCAGGGGGTCTCGCCCCACTTCTCGTCGGGTTTGGCCACCACCGCGGCCTCCTCCACGGCCGGGTGCGAGTAGATGGCGTCCTCCACCTCGATGGTGGAGATGTTCTCGCCGCCGGAGATGATGATGTCCTTGGAGCGGTCCTTGATCTCGATGTAGCCGTCGGCATGCCACACGGCCAGGTCGCCGATATGGTACCAGCCGCCCTCCATGGCCTGGTCGGTGGCCGCCTCGTTCTTCAGGTAGCCCTTCATCATGGTGTTGCCGCGCATCAGGATCTCGCCGATGGTCTCGCCGTCCTTGGGCACTGGCTCCAGGGTGTTGGGATCGGCCACGCAGAGCGCCTCGAGCATGGGGTAGCGCACGCCCTGGCGAGACTTGAGCTTGGCCCGCTCCTCCATGGGCAGCTCGTTCCAGGCCTCACGCCAGGCGCAGGAGGTCACCGGGCCGTAGACCTCGGTGAGGCCGTAGACGTGGGTCACGTCGATGCCCAGCGTCTCCACGCCGGCGATCACCGAGGCGGGCGGCGCAGCGCCGGCGGTGGTGACCTTCACCGGGTGGTCGAAGTGGCGCTTGTCCTCGGCGGGCAGGTTGACCAGGCCGTTGAGCACGATGGGCGCGCCGCTGAAGTGGCTGATCCCCTCCTCGGCGATCAGGTCCATGACCCTTTTGGCCTCCACCTTGCGCAGGCAGACGTTGGTGCCGGCGGCGGCGGCGATGGTCCAGGGGAAGCACCAGCCGTTGCAGTGGAACATCGGCAGGGTCCAGAGGTAGACCGGGTGGTGGGGCATCGCCCACACCAGGATATTGCTGACGGCGTTGAGGTAGGCGCCGCGGTGATGGTAGACCACCCCCTTGGGCTTGCCGGTGGTGCCGGAGGTGTAGTTGAGCGAGATCGCCTGCCACTCGTCCTCGGGCAGCCGGTAGGGATAGGCGGGGTCGCCCTCGGCCAGCAGCGCCTCGTACTCGAGCTCGCCGATGGCGCGGCCGTCGGCCAGGAACTGCTCGTCCACCACGTCGATGATCAACGGCTTGGTCTCGAGCCTCGCCACCGCCTCCTCGATGACGTCGGCAAACTCCGGGTCGACCAGAATCGCCTTCGCCTCGCCGTGCTCCAGCATGTAGGCGATGGCGTCGGCATCCAGGCGGATGTTCAGGGTGTTGAGCACACAGCCGGCCAGGGGCACGCCGAAGTGGGCCTCGAACATGGCCGGCACGTTGGGCAGCATCGCCGCCACCGCCTGGCCGGGCTTGACACCGCGCTTCTCCAACGCCGAGGCGAGCCGCCGGCAGCGCTCCCAAGTGGTGCCCCAGTCGCGGCGGATCTCGCCGAAGACCACCGCCGGGTAGTCCGGGTAGACCGAGGCGGTGCGTTCGATGAAGGTCAGCGGCGAGAGCGCCACGTGGTTGGCGGGGGTCCTGGGCAGGCCCTGTTCGAAGATGCTCTGGCTCATGATAGGCTCCGTGATCGGCGTTGCGTGTTCGGAAAGCGAGCCGCCGGCGCGGGGCCGGCGGCGAATCGATGCTGGGGTCAGTGGGCGGCGGCGTCGAAGGCGGCCAGGCTCGCCATACCGGCCTCGATTACCGCGCGCTGGGCGCGCCCCACCGGCAGCCACTGGCGGATAGCATAGTCGGCGCTCTGGCACTTGGCCTGATAGAACGGCTCATCGCGGCCCTCGGCGATAGCCGCGCTGGCCTTGAGCGCCGCCTCACCCATCTGCCAGGCGCACAGCACGTGGCCGGCCAGGTTGAGGAAGGGGGTGGCGTAGGCCTGAACGGCATCGGCGCCCTGCTCGGGGTCGGCGCCCGCTTCCAGTACGGCCGCCATGGCGGCGCGCAGGTCGGCGGCGCCCCCGGCAAGGCTCTCGCCCAGGGCCGCCAGCTCGGCATTGTCACCCAGGGCCGCGGCGGTGGCTTCGACGTCGTCGATCAGGCCGGCCAGTGCCGCCCCGCCGTCGCGCTGCAGCTTGCGCCCGGCCAGGTCCAGGGCCTGGATGCCGTTGGTGCCCTCGTAGATGGGTGCGATGCGGGCGTCGCGCAGCAGCTGGGCGGCGCCGGTCTCCTCGATGAAGCCCATGCCGCCATGCACCTGAATGCCCAGGGAGGCGATCTCCACGGCCTGGTCGGTAGAGAAGCTCTTGACCACCGGGATCAGCACGTCGACCCGCGCCTGGGCGGCGGCGCGCACACCGTCATCGGCCGAATGGCGGGCCAGGTCGAGCTGGGCGGCGCAATAGAGGGCGAGCGCGCGCAGGGCGTCGGTGCGGGCGCGCATGGAGAGCAGCATGCGACGCACGTCGAGGTGATCGCTGATGGTGCAGTCATTCCGGCCAGAGCGAGGGCTGCGGCCCTGAGCGCGGTCCAGGGCATAGGCGAAGGCATGTTGGCAGGCGCGCTCGGCCACACCGATTCCCTGGATGCCCACCTTGTGGCGCGCCTCGTTCATCATGGTGAACATGTGGTTGAGGCCGCGGCCCTCCTCGCCCACCAGGTAGCCGATGGCGCCGTCGTTCTCGCCGAAGCTCAGGGTGCAGGTGGGAGAACCGTGGATGCCCAGCTTGTGCTCGATGGAGGCGCAGATGACGTCGTTGCGCTCGCCGAGCGAGCCGTCCTCCTTGACCAGGAACTTGGGCACCAGAAACAGCGAGATGCCCTTGTTGCCCTCGGGGGCATCGGGCTTGCGCGCCAGGACCAGGTGGATGATGTTCTCGGCGGCGTCGTGCTCGCCCCAGGTGATGTAGATCTTCTGGCCGAACAGGTGGTAGTGGTCACCCTCTTCATCAGGGCAGGGCACGGCGCGGGTGCGCACTTTCGATAGATCGGAGCCGGCCTGGGGCTCGGTGAGGTTCATGGTCCCGGTCCAGGTGCCCTCGACGAGCTTGGGCAGGTAGGTGGCCTTCTGCTCGTCGCTGCCGTGGTGGGCCAGGGCCTCGATGGCGCCGGCGGTGAGCATGGGACACAGGCCCAGCGCCATGTTGGCGCCGTGGAGCATCTCCTGCACGGCGCTGGCCACTACCTCGGGCAGCCCCTGGCCGCCCAGCGCCTCACTGACGCCGATGCCGTTCCAGCCGCCCTCGGCGTAGGCCTGATAGGCCTCGATAAAGCCAGTGGGAAGCGTGACCCGACCCTCATTGAGCCGGCAGCCCTGGCGGTCGCCGCTGGCGTTGAGCGGGGCCCATACCTCGCCGGCCAGACGGGCCGCCTCCTCCAGCACCGCCTCGACCAGATCGGGGCTCGCCTCCTCGAAGCCGGGCAGCGAGAGCGAGCCAAACGCCAGCAGCTCCTCCAGGACGAAGCGGATGTCGCGAACGGGGGCGGCAAAATAGTTCATCGGTGCACCTTGGGGGAAAATGATAACGGCGATAGTAGATTCACTACTTTTCGCCGGCCATTATCCCAAGGTCTTAGCGACCGATCACCGGCTCGATGCCAGGCAGCTCCTCCTGGGCAGGCGCGTCATCATCCAGGGCTTCATCGAAGTAGGCGACACGCGCCTCGTCGGCCGGTGGCGGGCCGACCATCGGCTCGGCCACGTCCACATCGGGCACCGCCCCGGAGAGATCCTCCATGTGCTCGTGCTCGGCCGCCCCTTGCAGCTGCTCCTCGGTGACCGCCAGCTCGGCACCCGCCGAGGACATCGGGGTGGAGGGCGAGAACGGCGCCACCGGCACCGGTGCCGGGCGCACGCTGCGCCGCCAGCCGAAGAAGGCCACCAGAAACAGGCCCAGGGCGCCGAAGCTCCAGAACAGGCCGGCATCGCCCAGGGCCCCCATCACCAGCGAGATCAGCGGCGGGCTGAGCGCCGAGTCGATGGCGTTGATCAGCAGTAGGCCCTGGCTCATGCGCACCAGGGCGCCGGCCGGCACCCGATCGGCGGCGTGGCCCACCGCCACCGGGTAGAGCGAGAAGACCCCGCCGCCCAGCAGGAACAGCAGCCCCGCCAGCAGCCAGGGCGACATCGGCAGCCACAGGATCGCCGCGGAGATCAGCGCACAGAAGGCACCGATGATGATCAGCACCAGCTGACGATCGTGACGATCCGACCAGCGCCCCACCGGGTACTGCAGCAGCATGGCGCCGAGCACCACCACCGCCATCATCTGGCCGATGCGATCCACCGAGAAGCCGCTGCGCTGCAGATAGAGCGGCAGCAGGGAGTAGACCGCCGCCACCGCGATGCCGGAGCCGAAGCTGCCCATCACCCCGGTGGGGGTCAGGGTGATCAGGCGATGGGGCGGTAGTGGTTCGGCCTTCTCGATCAACGGCGAGACCCGCGGGATCATCGCCATGGGCAGCACCGAGAGCGAGGCCAGCATGGCGATCACCATGAAGGAGGCCGCCCCGCCCAGGACCTCGGTGACGCCCAGCAGCAGCTGGCCGAGCACCCCGGCGGCGTAAAGGGAGATCATGTAGAGGGCCAGGAGACGACCGCGTACCTTCTGGTCGCCGGCGGTGAGCAGCCAGCTCTCGATGACCAGGTAGACCCCCACCGTGGCCCAGCCACCAATCAGGCGCAGCGCGAACCAGGCCCAGGGGTGATCCACTAGCCCCTGCAGCAGCACGGTGACAGCCACCAGGGAGGCGAAGCTGCCATAGGCGCGGATATGACCGATGCGCAGCAGCAGCCGGTCGTTGAGCATGGCGCCCAGCGCCAGGCCGATGAAATAGGCCGATGAGACCCAGCCGATCACCACCGCCGACTCGCCGGCGGCGTCCAGGCGCAGGGTGATCACCGTGGCCAGAAAGCCGTTGCCAATGCCCAGGATGAAGAGCCCGAGCAGCGGCGCCAGGGCCAAGGTCAGCAGTTGCCGCGACATTGCGTGCCTCACAGCGAGAGGTAAAACGGGAAGGGTGGCAGACAGCGAGGACGCTCGACCGCCCGGCGGGCCGGAAGCGGCGCCTCGGGCACCAGCGGGGACTCAGAGCGCGCGAATCATACGCCCGATTGGCGGCGAGTCAATCGCTTTCCCGCGGGCACCGAGAAAGCCAGGAAGTTACGCCAGAAAACCCATGAAATTCGGCAATATCCTCCGCGCTCAAGGAAACCCCTTCTGCAGCAGCGCCACGTCGGCGGCGGGAAACACCACCGTCATGCCGTGCTCATCGGCCAGCCACTGGAAGGTCGCCTCGCTGAAGAAAGCTACGTGGGTGGGGTCGAGGATATAGTGCCAGCGCGTAAACGCCTCCCGGTCGGTGACCCGCTTGGTCATCAGCCCCAGCCAGCCGCCGAGGCGCAGCAGGGCGACCAGGCGCGCGAGCTCGCGGCCCGGTTGGAAGAGGTGCTCGACCACCTCGGTGGCGGTGATAAAGTCGTACTCCCGCTTCAGCACGCTCTCATCCGGCGCGTAGAAGGGGTCATAGATCGCCATGGGGTGCCCCGCCTCCTCGAACATCACCGAGAGCGTCGGCCCCGGGCCGGCACCGAAGTCGAGCCCCCGAGCACCGGGCGCCAACTGCTCGCACAGCGGGTCGGCGAGCCGCGACAGGAAGCGGCGATAGCCCGGGTCGTCCGGCGAGTTCTCGTGCTGGTCGTAGACCGCCCGCTCCTCCTCCCGCCCGAGCCGGAAGGCCGGCGGCACGTAGACCAGGGCGCAGCGGCGGCAGTGGTGATACTCCCGCCGCGCATCGCGGTGGTAGAAGGCCGTGTCATCAGATGCGCATAGCGGGCAGGTCGGCATCATCGTATCCTCTGTGCCAGAACAATCTTTGAAGGAGCCCTGAATGCTGTCAGGTCTGGACCATCTGGTCATCACCGTGACCGACATTTCTCGCGCCGTGGACTTTTACTCCCGGGTATTAGGGCTGGAGGTGCGCTATCGCGACCGCGAACGCGTCGACCTGATCCTGGGCGACCTCGCCCTGCGCCTGCATTGGACCGCCACCGACATCGAGCCACGGGCGGCAACTCCCACCCCGGGCAGCATCGACATCTGCCTGCGCAGCCTGCTCCCGCTTGACGAGGTGGCCCGCCACCTGGCGGCGCTGGAGGTGGACGTGGAACTTGGCCCGGTGCCCCGCCAAGGCGCCAACGGCATGCTGGAGTCGCTCTACCTGCGCGACCCGGACGGCAACCTGATCGAGATCAGCCGTCCCCGGCGCCAGGAGAGCCCCACGGAAGACGCCGGCGACTGAGCCACCCGTCGGTGGCATTGTCTCCGGCGGCCGGTATCATGGGCGCCTGACACTCGCCCATCCTCAGGGACGACCCATGAACGACGATTACCGAAACGACCGGGTTCAGAACGACAGGCTCCAGAACGACAACGTCATCATCGAACCCAACAAGTCCCCCGACACCACCATGCCCATGGTGGTCTACGCCCTCTACCTGCTCAGTTTCGTGGTGGGCTTCACCTCGGTGATCGGCGTGGTGATCGCCTACGTCTACCGCAGCAAGGGGCCGGCGTGGCTCGACGAGCACTACCGCTACCAGATTCGCACCTTCTGGATCGGCCTGCTCTACGCCACCATCGCCTCGATTCTGGTGCTGGTCGCCATCGGCATCCCGCTGCTGATCGCCCTGGCCGTGTGGATGATCGTGCGCTGCGTGAAGGGCTTTCGCGGCCTGCAGGAGAAGCGCGCGCCGGACAACGTGGACACCTGGCTGTTCTAGGCAAGGACCTCCAGGCAAGGACCACGCGATATGGCCGAGACTCGCTCCCACTCCCACCCTTGCCGCGCCCGGGCCATCGCCGGGCTGTGGAAGGCGCTGGCCGGTCGACGGCTGGCCAGCCTGTGGCACCTCTCGCGCCTCGCCGGCCCCCTGGTGCACCGCTTCAGCCGCCGCGAGCGCGAGGTCACCGAGATCAACCTTGGCGAGGTCTATCCCGAGCAGAGCGCCGCCGAACGCCGCCGGCTGGCACGGGCGAGCCTGACCCACGCCACCGCCACCATGCTGGAGCTGGGCTTCGCCTGGATGGGCTCGCCCAAGCGGGTCGAGGCCGCGATCGTCGCCGTGCACGGCCGCGAACTGCTCGACGAGGCCCGCGCCGAGGGGCGCGGGGTGATCGTGCTGGCCCCGCACTTCGGCAACTGGGAGGTGCTCAACTTCTGGCTCTCCAGCCATTTCCCCTTCACCGCCATGTACGAGCCGCCCAAGATCGCCGAGCTCGACGCCGTGACCCGTGCCGGGCGCGAGCGCATGGGGGCGAGCCTGGTGCCCACCAACCCCCGCGGCGTCGCCTCCCTGCTCAAGGCGCTCAAGCGCTCTGAGGCCATCGGCATCCTCCCCGACCAGGAGCCCGACTGGGGCAGCGGCGTCTTCGCCCCCTTCTACGGCCGCCCCGCCTATACCGCCACCCTGCTGCCCAAGCTGGTGGCGCGCACCGAGGCCCGGGTGGTCACCGGCGTCGCCAGGCGAATTCCCGGCCAGGGGTTCGAGATCCACTTCCTGGCCGCCGACGAGCGGGTCTACTCGCCGGACGAGAGCGAATCCGCCACCGGCGTCAACGCCTGCGTGGAGGCCGCCATCGCCTTGGACCCGGCCCAGTACCAGTGGGAGTACAAGCGCTACCGCAAGGTGGTCGAGGAGCAGCAGGGCCACCCCCGACACCAGGAGTACCGGCTCTACTGAGGTGGATCACTCCCGCCAGTAGCGGTCGCACGGAGGCGTTTCACTCCCGCCCGTAGCGGTCGTTCAGGCGCACGATATCATCCTCGCCCAGGTAACTTCCCGACTGCACCTCGATCAGTTCCAGGGGGATCAGCCCGGGGTTCTCCAGGCAGTGCACCCGGCCCACGGGGATGAAGGTCGACTCGTTCTCGCCCACCAGGAAGGTCTCGTCGTCCAGGGTCACCCGGGCGGTGCCGCTGACCACGATCCAGTGCTCAGCGCGATGGTGGTGCAGCTGCAGCGACAGCCGCGCGCCGGGCTTCACCGTGATGTGCTTGACCTGATGACGCTCGCCGGCGTCCACCGTCTCGTAGTGGCCCCAGGGGCGGAAGACCGTGGGGGTCTGGCGAGTCTCCGGGCGGCCGCTGGCCTCGAGGCGCTCGACCAGCCCGCGCAGCGCCTGGCTGCTGGTGCGGTCGGTCACCAGCACCGCATCACGGGTCTCGACGATCACCAGGTCTGCCACCCCCAAGGTGGCCACCAGCCGCGACTCCGCATGCACCAGCAGCCCCCGGCTCGCCTCGCAGATGACGTCGCCGCGCAGGGCGTTCTCCTGGGCGTCGTGGGGCAGCACCTCCCACAGCGCCTGCCAGGAGCCGATGTCGCTCCAGCCCGCCTCCAGCGGCACCATGGCCGCCCGGTCGGTGCGCTCCATCACCGCCACGTCGATGGAGTCGGCGGGGCAGGCCAGGAAGGCCGCCTGGGCGGGACGAAGGAAATCCAGGTCGGTGGTGGCACCCGCCAGGGCCTCGCGACAGGCGTCGAGGATCGCCGGGGCGTGGGTCGCAAGGGCCTCCAGGGCAGCCGCCGGGCGCAGCACGAAGATCCCGCTGTTCCAGTAGTGGTCGCCGGTGGCCAAGAAGGCCTCGGCGCGGGCGGCCTCGGGCTTCTCGACGAAGCGCGCCACCACGAAGCCGCCGTCCAGGGGCTCGCCGGCCTGCAGGTAGCCGAAGCCCGTCTCGGCCCGGGTCGGTACCACGCCGAAGGTGACCAGCCGCCCCGCCTCGGCCAGGCGGGCAGCGCTGGCCAGGGCGTCGCGAAAGGCGTCGTCATCGCCCAGGTGGTGGTCCGAGGGCAGCACCAGCAGCGGCCCCTCGCGCCCCTCGCCGTGGGCCAGCAGGGCCGCCAGGGCGATGGCCGGTGCCGTGCCGCGCCCCTCGGGCTCGAGCAGCAGGGTCGCCCCCTCGATGCCAGCTTGACGCAGCTGCTCAGCCGCCAAAAAGCGGTGCGACTCGTGGCAGATGACGATAGGCGGCGCGACGTCCAGCCCCTCGAGCCGCGACAGGGTCCGGGCCAGCAGGCTACGGTCGTCGTCCAGGGCGAGGAACTGCTTGGGGCGTGTCCGGCGCGACAGCGGCCAGAGCCGCACGCCGTTGCCGCCGGCGAGGATCACGGGGGTCATCATTCGCCAAAGTCCTCATGCAGCCAGCCGCGCAGGACATCCAGGCCGGCAGTGGCCTCGGGGGAGCCGGGCCGCGTGCCGGGTACGAAACCGCGGGCCAGGAAGGGCTCGAGCAGCGCGGCGTCACCGCTGATCACATGCACCGGCACGCCGAAGCCGGCTTCCTCACCGATGATCAGCGGCGCGGCCTGGTGATCGCCCAGCAGGATCAGCAGGGTCTCGTCATCGACAAACGCCTCGGCCCAGCGGGCGCTGGCGTGCAGGGCGTAGTCGACAGACAGGGCGTAGTGGTCGCGCACGCGCTCCATGTCCTGCCAGAGCACGTCGGGCGGGTCGCCGGCGTCCTCCCACCGATGGAAGATGCTGCCGTCTCCTACTTCGTCCCAGTCGTCGAGCACCGGCAGGATAGGCGTCCAGGGCGCGTGGCTCGAGATCAGGGCGATCTGGGCGAACAGCGGCTCCTCGGCAGGCTCCCGGATGCGCTGTTCGAAGTGGTGAAGGGTGAACTGGTCGGGCATGGTCACCCAGTGGAAGGGCGGCCCGGCGTAGTCGATGTCCGCGGCGGCGTGGATCTCGTCGAAGCCGTAGGCCACTCCCTCGGGCCAGGCCAGGGTGATGGCGGGCATCACGGTCAGGGTGCGATGGCCGGTGGCGCTGAAGTCATCCACCAGGGTGGGCCTGCCGCTGGCCAGCATCAGCCGATACCAGAGCGAGTTGTCGACCCACAGGCCGCTCAGGGTAGTGGCGTGAGCCAGCCAGGACTGGCCGCCGCGGATCGGCGCGTCCAGCATCCCCGTGGCCACCGAGAGCCCCGCGGCGTCCAGGCGCTGGGCCATCTCGTCGAGTCGCGGCAACGTCACCTCGCTGAAGCGCGGATCGAAGACGGACGAGGCCCCGTAGGACTCCACGAACATCAGCAGCACGTCGCGCCCGGCGAGTCCCGGCAGCGCGGTGGCCTGAGTGGGCGCCGCCGCCATGCGCGCCGAGAACTCGCGGTGGGCGCGATGGGTCTCGATCAGCTGCTGCCCCTGGAAGCGCAGGGTGTCCATGGCCGGCGCCCGCACCACGGGCAGCCAGCGCTGATGGTGCCATTGTGCGGCCATCAGGGCGGTGCTGGCCACCACCAGCAGCACCGCGACCAGCGCCGTCGCGACACCCGGGGCCTGGCGCTGGCCGGTGCGCAGCCCCAGATTCAACGCCCAGCCGCCGAGACCGATCAGCAGCAGGGCGGCGAGCGAGGCGGCCCAGGCCGCCCAGGTCCCCAGGTTGCCCTCCAGCAGGTGGAACACCGAACGCAGCAGCGGCAGGTCCAGATAGAGATTCAGCGAACGCCCGAAGGCCAGGTGAGTGGCCACATCCCCGAGGCCGGCCAGCACGGCCACCACCACGGTGAACGTCAGCAGCGGGCGCAGCCAGCCCAGCCGACCGGCAGGCAGAAGCACGAGTAGGGCCACCAGCAGCACCGCCTCCAGGGCGATCCAGCGGGTGGAGATCGCCTCGAAGCGCAGCCACAAGGGCAGCAGCAGCAGCAGGTTAAGCAGGACGGCAACGCCCAGCAGTCGCAGCATCGAAGGAAAATCCTCGGGTTCGGGGGGCCTGAGATGAGGTGTCGTGCCACCCTACAGGGTAGCCCATGGGAAAACCGTGTACATATGACATAGTATGTACAAGGATTGTCTCACAAGAATGCCTGTCCCCACGCGTGCAGGATTCACGGTCCACGACGACACTGTTCTGCAAGACGGACTCTGGAAGCCCGGGAGAGAGACGCGATGCCCCTGAAACGACACCCCCGCCTGGCGGCGTGCCTACCGACGGTGCTGATGATGGCGCTGGTGATGGCACTGGCCACCCCCACCGCCGCCGAAACTTCCCCCCAGGTGGTCGATGCCCTCTTCGACACCGTTACCGAGAAGGCCGAGTCGCTGGCCGGCCGTTCCCATGAGGCCGGCACCGATGCCCTGCCCGAGGCGCTGCGAGGTCTCGACTATGACACCTACCGACAGATCCGCTTCCGCCCCGAGGCCGCCCTGTGGGGCGACGAGGGGCTCTTCTCGGTGCAGCTCTTCCACACCGGTTTCCTGTTCGAGTCACCGGTCCACCTGCACACGGTGGAAGATGGCCATGTGACGTCCCTGGACTTCGACCCGGCGCGTTTTCGCTACGATGACGCGGCCGCCGACCTGTCGGAACAGGACCTGTCGGGCGCCGGCCACGCCGGCTTCCGGCTGCACTTCCCGCTCAACCACGCCGGTTACCATGACGAGTTCGCGGTCTTCCTCGGCGCCTCCTATTTCCGCCTGGTGGGCCGCGGCCAGGGCTACGGCCTCTCTGCCCGTGGCCTGGCCATCGACACCGCCCTGCCCGGCGGCGAGGAGTTCCCGGACTTCCGCGAGTTCTGGCTGGTCAGGCCGGCCCCGAACGCCACCCGGATGACGGTGCTCGCCCTGCTCGACAGCCCGTCGCTTTCCGGCGCCTATCGCTTCGACATCGTCCCGGGACGTGACATCCAGGTGGAGGTGACGGCCCGGTTGTTCGCCCGCCGCGATATCGAACGGCTCGGCGTGGCACCCCTGACCAGCATGTTCGCCTTTGGCGATACCACCCTTCGCGCCGAAGATGACCACCGCCCCGCGGTGCACGACTCCGATGGACTGATGGCCCACACCGGCCGCGGCGAATGGATCTGGCGCCCCCTCACCAACCCCCGCTCGCTGCGCGTCTCCTCGCTGCTCGACCGTGACCCCGCCGGTTTCGGCCTGGCCCAGCGGGCGCGCGATTTCGATCGCTACCTGGACCTCGAGGCCCGCTACGATCTCCGCCCCAGCCAGTGGGTGGAACCCCTGGAGCCCTGGGGCGCTGGCCGCGTCCAGCTGGTGGAGATCCCCTCGCCGGATGAGACCCACGACAACATCGTCGCCTACTGGGTAGGCGATGCCCCGCTGCGTGCCGGCGAGAACCGCGAACTGCGCTACCGCACCCACACCTTCGGCGCTGAACCGGCCGGGCTGACACCGGCCAGGGTCATTCGCACCCGCCAGGGCTGGGGCGGCGTGCCCGGCGATCCCAACCCGCCGACGCGCAGCCGGCGCCACTTCATGGTCGACTTCGCCGGCGGCGAGCTCGAGGGGCTGGCCTCGGACCAGCCGGTGGAGGCTGAGCTCTCCGCGAACCGCGGCGAGATCCACCACCTGCAGGCGCGCCCCCTGCCCGACGGCCACGGCTGGCGCGCCTCCTTCCGACTCGACCCCGAGGGCCAGCAGTCCACCGACCTGCGCCTGCAGCTGAGCCTGCGCGGCGTGGTCATCAGCGAGACCTGGAACCATGTCTGGTACCCCGACGAGCAGCGCTAGGCTCGCCGCCTGCCGCGGGCGCGACCACACCTTCCGGCTGCCCTGGCTGGCCGCGCGCCGAGCGCTGCTGGCCGGCCTGGTGGTCCTCACCACCCTGGTCGGCGCAGGGCTGATGTGGCGCATCCTGCAACCGGACGGCATCACGCCGCTGCAGTGGGGCATCCTCGCGCTGTTCAGCGCCATCTTTGCCTGGGTGGCCGTGGGCTTCTGGACCGCCGTCGCCGGCTTCCTGCTACTGCTCGCTGACCGTGACCCGCTGACCCTGGCACGCCGCCCGCAGGTGGTGGCCGAGCGGTCGCTGCCGATCACCCGACCTACCGTGCTGGCCATGCCGATCCATAACGAGGCGCCCAATCAGGTGGTAGCCGCCCTCTCGGCCACCGCCGAGTCCCTGGTGGCCACCGGCGAGGCCCACCACTTCACGCTCTTCGTGCTCAGCGACACCATCGACCCGGCCATCGCCGCGGCGGAGGCCAGCGCCATCGCCGCGCTGCAGCAGAGATTCGAGGGCCGCCTGGCCGTGCACTATCGGCGCCGAGACGGCAACGCTGGACGCAAGGCCGGCAACCTGGCGGAGTTCTGTCGGCGCTGGGGGGCGGCCTTCGATTTCATGGTGGTGCTCGACGCCGACAGCCGCATGGACGGCGAGGCACTGCTGGGCCTGGTGCGCGCCATGCAGGCCCGTCCGGGGGTGGCGCTGATCCAGACGGTGCCGCTACCGGTGCGCCAGGTCACCCTTTTCGGCCGCCTGTCCCAGTTCGCGGCCAGCCTCTACGCGCCCATGCTGGCCGCCGGCCAGAGCGCCTGGCAGGGGGATGCCGCCAACTACTGGGGGCACAACGCCATCCTGCGCGTGCGCGCCTTCATGGACCATGCCGGCCTGCCTCTGCTCCCCGGCCGCCCCCCGCTGGGCGGTGAGATCCTGAGCCACGACTTCGTGGAGGCCGCCCTGCTGCGCCGCGCCGGCTGGGAGGTTCAGCTCGAGACGCGCCTGGCAGGAAGCTTCGAGGAGATGCCCGGCAACCTGCTCGACTATGCCCGGCGGGACCGGCGCTGGACCCAGGGAAACCTGCAGCACCTGCGCCTGCTGGCGGCACCGGGCCTGCATGCCCTCAGCCGGCTGCACTTCGTGCTCGGCGCCACGGCCTTCGTCTCCTCGCTGCTGTGGCTGGGCATCGTGCTCGCCGGCAGCCTGGACGCGGTACTGATCGCCCGCAGCCAACCCGTCTATTTCGGCAATGCCGAGCAGCTCTTCCCCTTCTGGCCTCGGGCACAGCCGGAGCTGATCGCCGCCTTGCTGGCGATGACCGCCACCCTACTGCTGCTGCCCAAGCTGCTGGGGCTGCTGCTGGCGATAGGCCGGCGCGCCGGGGGCTACGGCGGACGCACCCGCCTCATCGCCAGTGTCCTGCTGGAGGGCCTCGCCGCCATTCTGCTGGCCCCGATCATGATGGCCTTCCACAGCGCCTTCGTGATCGGGGTCCTGACTGGCACCAGCGTCGACTGGGGCGCCCAGCACCGCGAGGGGCGCGCCGTGCCCTGGCGACAGGCGCTGCGCCATACCGCGCCCTTCGCCCTGCTCGGGGGGCTGTGGATCGCCCTGGTCCACTGGCAGGTGCCGATGCTGGTCGGGTGGCTGTCGCCGGTGTGGGTGGGCCTGGCGCTGGCCCCGCTGCTGGTGGTAGCCAGCGGCAGCCGGCGTCCGGCCGCGTGGCTGGCCAGGGTCGGCCTGCTGCGCACTCCTGAGCCCCGGGCCTATGCCGAACTGCTGGGAGAGCGTAACGATCTCGCCGCCGGCGACGCGGCCGGGGCCGAAACGCTGGTCCCCCGGCCACCGCCCCCCGAAGGCCCCGGGGAGATGCCCATCCAATCCCTGGGTCGTGTTAAGCCTATCGACAAGGAACCTTGATGACTGCCCTTCTCTCGCCGGCACGCCTGCGCCAGGGCGTCGGTATCGCCCGCTCGCTGCTGATCTACTGGCGGCCGGGGCGGCAGCGCTCGCTGCGCCGCCTCTACGCCGACTTCGTCGGGCCCGGCGACCTGGCCTTCGACGTCGGGGCCCACCTGGGCGATCGCACGGCGGCCTTCCAGGCGTTGGGCGCCCGAGTGGTGGCCCTGGAGCCCCAGCCCGGGCTCTTTCGCTGCCTGGCAAGGCTGGTGGGCACCCGCCCCGGGGTCACCCTGCTGCCCTGGGCCGCCGGCGCCACACCGGGCGAGGCGGAGCTGGCGGTCAGCGAGGCCAACCCCACCGTTTCCACCCTGGCCGACGAGTGGCGCACCACCATCGGCGAGCGCAACCCCGGCTTCCGCGACGTGCGCTGGGAGAGCCGACGGCGGGTGACGGTGACCACCCTGGATGCGCTGATCGCCGAGCACGGCACCCCGCGCTTCTGCAAGATCGATGTGGAGGGGTTCGAGGCCGAGGTGCTGGCGGGGCTCTCCACGCCGCTGGAGGGCGTCTCGGTGGAGTTCGTGGCCGGCGCCCTGGAGGTGGGCCGGCGGTGCGTGACACGCCTCGCCGAGCTGGGCGACTATCGCTTTAATACCATCGAGGGGGAGCGCCGGGCGTTCCGCTGGCCCGCCTGGCGCACCGCGGCGGAAGCCCTTGAGTGGCTCGACCGGGGCGCCGATGGCCTTGCCTCGGGCGACCTCTACGCGCGCCTGAGCCCACCGGACACACTCTCGCCCCCGGACCCATCGACACCGGAGCCGACCCCATGAGCCCCTCCCCCGCCCAGACCCCGCGCGCCTTTCTGCGCTGGCAGGAGCTGACGACACCCGAACTCGCCGAGCTGCCCGAGGAGTGCGTGGCGGTGATGGTGCTCGGCGCCATCGAGCAGCACGGCGCCCACCTGCCGCTCTCCACCGACCTGGACATCGGCGAGGGGCTGCTGGCGGCCGCCCTCGAGACCCTGCCGCTGGGCTTCCCACTGGTGCAGCTGCCGTCCATGGCGGTGGGGGCCAGCGACGAGCACCTGAGCTTCCCCGGCACCCTGAGCCTCTCGCCGGAGCTGGCCATCGCCACCCTGGAGGCCCATGGCGACGCCGTGGCCCGGGCCGGTTTCCACCGCCTGGTGTGGCTCAACAGCCACGGCGGCAACAAGGCGGTGATGGACCTGGCCGCCCTGAAGCTGCGCCGCCGCCACGGCCTGCTGGTGGTCAAGGCCCACTACACGCGCATGCCCCTGCCCGAGGGGCTGGAGAAGGCGACGCTGCCGGCCGAGGAGCTGCGCCACGGCCTGCACGGCGGGGCACTGGAGACCGCCCTGATGCGCCACCTGGCGCCGGAGAAGGTGCGCCTGGAACACCTGGCGCACTCGATCTCCCGCGGGGAGGCCATGGCGGAAGAGGGCCAGCTGCTGGGCCCGGAGGGCGAGGCGGCCTTCGCCTGGCTCGCCGAGGACCTGCATCGACAGGGGGTGGTGGGCAACGCGCATCTTGGCAGCGCTGAACTCGGGCGCCGCCTGGCGGCCCACTATGCCCGGCGCATCGCCCGGATCCTGAGCGAGACCCGGGCGATGCGCCTCGAGAGGATCAGCGGCGGGCCTGAAGGCCTCAGCGGCGGGCCTGAAGGCCTCAGCGGCGGGCCTGAAGGCCTCAGCGGCGGGCCTTGAACACCTCGTCGAGCAGGTGGCCGGCACGCTCCGCCTTGGCGCTCAGGTAGCGATGGTTGTGGTCGTTGAGGGTGCCGTAGAGCGCCTGGCGCTCGACCACCTCGATACCGCCCTCGGCCAGGGCCGCCATCTTGAGGGGGTTGTTGGTCATCAGCTGCACGCGGCGGATGCCCAGCGCGTCCAGCATGTCCACCGCCACTCCATAGCGCCGCTCGTCCTCGCCGAAGCCGAGGATCTGGTCCGCATCCAGGGTGTCGAGGCCGCCATCCTGGAGGGTGTAGGCGCGCAGCTTGTTGGCCAGGCCGATCCCGCGCCCCTCCTGGGCCAGGTAGAGCAGTACGCCACCGCCCAGCGCCTCGATCTCGGCCACGGCGTTGCGCAGCTGCTCGCCGCAATCGCAGCGCAGGCTGCCGAACAGGTCGCCGGTGAGGCAGGCGGAGTGCAGGCGCAGCGGTACGGGCACCGACGGTGAGTCCAGGGCCGGGTCGCCGATCACTACCGCTACGTGCTCGCGCAGGCCATCGGGCTCGCGGAACAGGATGAAACGGCAGTCGAAGGCATCGGCCAGGGGAATCCGGGCCTCGCTGACCCGGCGCAGCATGCCGCCGGCGCCATCCAGGCAGCGCGCCGCCTGCTCGGCCTCCACCGCCAGCAGGGTGCCGTCGGCCATCGCCGCCGCCACCGCGTCCCGGCGCGCCTCGGCGACCCGCGCCACCAGCGCCGAGGGGATCAACAGCGCCCGGCGCACCAGCGCGAGGGCCGCCAGGTCGGCCGGCTCCGCCGCCTCCAGGGCCGCCACGCATTCTTCCAGCCCCGCCTCGCCGAGGCTCGTCGCCGGCGTGGCCCCGTAGGCCAGGGCACCCAGGCGCCCCGCAGCCAGCCCGTCAGGCAGCGGCAGCCGGGCCGCCTCGTCGGCTTCTCCCTCGCCGAGGATCGCCATGCGATGGCGGCTCAGCACCAGCGCCGGCGTGGCGCCGGCCTGCTCACCCAACCTCGCAACGGCCGCCTGTGCCGCCCCCTCGATGGCCTGAACCAGCACTCGGGACTCGCCGGCGACGATCAGCACCGGCAGCCCCCGTCGTAGATCGAAGATGGCTCGTTCAACCTGATGCATCGCTCTCTCCTGGTGGTATCGGTGCGCTTTGCGTCACGCCGGCGAACTGCGCATCATGGCAGTCAGCTCCCCGACAGGAGGCCCCATGGGCGCCACTGATTCGATTCTCTCTCTTGAGGAGGCCTGGCAGGCCCTCCTCCATGCCGCCCACCCCCCTTCCCCTATCCCCGGGGGGGAGGCCGCGGCGGTGGCCGGCCTGCGGCTCTCCCCGGCCGGCTGGCAGGCCGAACGCCCCGTCTCGCCGTCGGCCCGCGACCTGCTCGACTGCCTGCTTCCGCTGGCCACCCGGGCCGGCCGGCTGGCCATCGCCCAGCTCGGCCAGAGCCTGGACGGGCGCATCGCCACCGAGAGCGGGCACTCCCACTTCATCAACGGGCCACAGAGCCTGGTGCACCTGCACCGGCTGCGCGCCCTGGTGGATGCCGTGGTGGTCGGCGCCGGCACCGCCTGCGAGGATGATCCCCGCCTGACCGTGCGCCACGTGGCCGGGCCGCACCCGGTCCGGGTTATCCTCGACCCCCGCGGCCGGGTGACGCCGGACCGGCTGCTGCTGCGCGACCCCGAGGCGCCGACCCTGCACCTGCACGGCGAGGGGGCGTGGCCGGAAGGCCCGGCGGGGGACCATGTGCAGCGCCTGGCGCTGCCGCTGGTTGCCGGCGGTTTCGCACCGGCCAGCGTGCTCGATGCCCTGGCCGAGCGTGGCCTGGGCCGGGTGCTGATCGAGGGCGGCGGAGTCACGGTGTCGCGCTTCCTCGAGGCCGGTGTGCTCCATCGGCTGCACCTGCTGATGGCGCCGCTGCTGATCGGCTCCGGCCGACCGGGGCTCGCCATGACCCCCATCGACACCCTGCATCAGGCGCGTCGCCCCGCGTCGCGGACCTTCCCTTGCGGTGACGACACCCTCTTCGATCTCGTTCTCGACGAGCCCGCTGCCTGATCCGCCGCGCGCCTTGTCGGCGAGTCCCGGGGCGGGGTGTGCCACCCGGCACAGCAGCACGAGGCCGCCGGGCAGGCTCGCCGCCAGCACGATGACCCCGTAGGCCATGGAGACCGCCACGCCCTGAGCGGGCGGCAGCCCCGCCAGCCCCCAGACCAGCGCAGCGGCACCCTCGCGCACGCCCCAGCCGGCCAGAGACAGCGGAATCAGCATCGCCAGCAACACCGGAGGCACCAGCGCCAGCAGGATGCCCAGCGGCAGCTCGACGCCGATCGCCCGGGCGGCGCAGACGAACACCAGGGCGTAGCTGATCACCACCAGCAGCGAGCCGGCGAGCTGCTTCGGCCACACCGAGGCGGCCAGCAAGCTGCGTTGCAGGTCGCCGC
Organism: Halomonas salsilacus; assembly: GCF_051216275.1. Lineage (NCBI taxonomy): Bacteria > Pseudomonadati > Pseudomonadota > Gammaproteobacteria > Oceanospirillales > Halomonadaceae > Halomonas > Halomonas salsilacus. Next base: position 50,327 of record NZ_JBPKAQ010000012.1, on the reverse strand, counting down.
CGAGGCCGACCAGGGCCGCCGGCGGGCGCCGGGCCAGCTGCCAGCCCACCGGAATCAGCAGCAGCACGGCAGCGATCCCGGCCGGCAGCCAGCCCGACGCGGCCACGCCCTTGACACCGCGAGCCATCAGCTCATGCCACAGCGGCGAGGCGACGAGCACCGCGAGGGTCAGCAAAGCCATTGCCAGCTGGCCGGAGGCGCGCTCGATGATCACCGCCCGCCAGGCACCGCCGCGCCGGCCGCTGTCACGAGAGTGACGCCAGGCCCGGGCGGCGTCGCCGGCCACACCGCCCGGCAGGACCTGGTTGAGGAACAGCGCCAGGTAGTACTCCCGCAGGGCCCGACGAAAGCCCAGCGATAGCCCCAGCAGGCGGGCGGTCAACCGCCAGCGCCAAGCGCTGAGCGCCAAAGGCGGCAGGGTCAGCGCCAGGGCCAGCAGGGCCCAGCCCGGCGAGAGCCGCTGCACCTGGGCGAGAATCGCCCCCGGCTCCAGCCACCAGGCGAGCCCGACCAACATGGAGAGCCCCACCAGCGGCCGCACCAGGCGGACGGGCAATCGTCGGGACCCTCGTCGAAGCATCGCCATGCTCAGGCGCCAACAGCCGACAGCGGCGGCCGGGCCAGCAGGTCACAATGCCCCACGGTCAGCCCCAGTTCGCCCGTGACGAGGCCCGCCAGCCGGCGCGAATGCCAGCGCTGCAGAAACGTTTGCTCCTCCGGGGCCTGGGCCAGGGCGGCATCGTGCCAGCCCTGGAGCAGCTGCTCGGCCAGCGGCCGCAGCGCGTCCTCGCCGGCAGCGAGATGCCAGGGCGTGGCCGCACGCGCCACCCGATAGCCGGCGGCGGCCATGGCGGCGGCCAGCACGGTCGGCGCTTCGCCGCCCAGCGCCGGGCCGAGCCCCTTGTCGCGGCGCTGGTGGGCCTGGAAGAGCGCCCGGACCGCGATGTCCTCGACGTCCTCCAGGCGCGAGCCCGCGGCGTCGAGAAAGGCCCAGTCGCCATCGACGCTGAGGGTGACCAGCAGCGCCTGGTGGCGCGCGGCACAGGCCGCCACCAGCGACTCGGCCCAGGCACGCGAGACCAGATCGAAGAGCGCCGAGGCCACCACCAGGTCGGCGCCCTCCAGCAGGCCGGCATCTACCGGCGAGAGGTCGCGACAGCAGGCCTCGATGGCCAGCCGGGCGCCAGTCGCATCGCGCTGGGTCGCCCCGTGCCGGCGGGCCAGGGCCAGCAGGGCCGGGTCATGGTCGACCAGTCGCCAGCGCTGGGGGCCGGGCAACCGCGGCGCCAGGAAACGCAGGTTGCTGCCGCTCCCGCAGCCCAGATCGACGATGCCATAAGGGCGGCCATGCGCCCCATGGCGCGCGGCGAGCCAGTCTGCGGCCAGGCCGGTCAGGGCGTGGCTGCGCGAGTGGCCGTCCAGCCACTCGCGCCGGGAGAGCCAGTCGGCGCTGAAACGTTCACGGGGAGTGGTGGTGCCGGCGGGCAGCCGCTCGGTATCGGATGGCGCCGTCATGGTGATGCCTCATCTGACGGGGTGCCGGTGGCGGCCGTCGGTGAGTAGGGTTCGTCCAGGGCGTCCAGGAAGCGGTCGCCGGCCTGCTGCCAGTCGCCCAGGCCATGGCGGGCCTCCCGGGCACCGCGACGCAGCCTCCGGCGCAGTTCGGCGTCGTCGAGCCAGGCGGCCAGCGCCTCGCCCAGGGCAACCGCATCGTCGGGGGGCACCGCCAGGCCGGCCCGCGCCGGCAGGGTGTCGACCAGGGCGCCGCCGGTGGTGGTGAGCACCGGCAACCCGCGGGCGAGGGCCTCGGTGACCACCATACCGTAGCCCTCATAGCGTGAGGGCAGCACGAAGAGTTCGGCCCGGTGGTAGGCGGCCGCCAGGCCCGGGGCATCGCGCTCTCCGGCCCAGACGATGCGCCTCTCCAGACCATGACGACGCGCGGCCGCGAAGAGCCGGGCGGCGTGATGGGGATCTCGAGCGTGGCTGCCGACGGCCTCCAGGGTCCAGTCGCGGTCCTGCAAGCCGGACAGCGCCTCCAGCAGGAGGTCATGGCCCTTGCGCGGGATCAGGGTCGCCACGCAGAGGAGACGACGGGGGCCCGGCGCCTCGAGGTCCAGGGCGCTGGCGGCAAGCGCCGCCGGCTCGACGCCGGGCTCCACCACGCGACGCCTCGATGCCTCCACGCCGAAGCGGTCGAGGCCGCGGGCCGTCCAGGCGCTGGTGACGATGACGCGTCGCGCCAGCGCCAGGGCGCGGGTCTCGCTGTCGTGGAGATGCCGGCGGGTCGAATCGTCCAGGCCGGTCTCGTCCGCCAGGGGGTGGTGGACCAGGGCGATGATCACCAGGCGATCGGCATGGGGGGCGATCTCCTCGGGGAGGCCGCCCATGACGAGCCCGTCGATCACCACCCGGTCGCCATCCGGCAGCGACGACAGCACCCGGGCCATGCTGCGCCGGGCCAGGTCGTCGGGCACGGGAAAGCGCCCCTCGAGCCCCACCACCTCGACGTGGTGGCCCCGGGCCCGCAACACCGAAACGATGCGGGCATCATAGACGTAGCCGCCGGTGAGCTGGCCGGGGTCGCCGGCCACGATCAGCGTCAGGGTGCCGGCGGGCGAGGTCACGGCAGCACTCACCATCACAGCGTACCCTCGAAGCTCGCCCAGGCGATATGCGACTCGTGGAGGGCGACGGTCATGGCCTCGAGCCCGCCGGCGCCCTCCCCCAGCTTGCCAAGCTGAATTGCCGTGGCCAGGCGCTCGAAGATCACCCGGGCCATGAACTCGGTGGTGGTGTTGCGCCCCTTGAACTCCGGTAACTCGTCGAGGTTCTGGAAGTTGAACTCGCCGAGCACCGCCTTGAGCGCCTCGCCGGCCAGGCCGATGTCGACCACCAGGTCGTGGTCGTCGAGTTCGCGGCGCTGGAAGGTGACGTCCACCACGTAGGTGGCGCCATGGATGCGCTGGCCGGGGCCGAAGATCTCGCCGCGGAAGCTGTGGGCGATCATGAAGTGGTCGCGAACGGTGAGTCGGTACATGGTCAGTAGCTCCAGTCAGTCGGGCGTCGGATAGCGCAGGCGGTGGCAGAGCACCTCGCCCGCGGCGGCGGCGAGTCGGGGCATCAGGGCGGGCAAATCAGAGAAATCGCTCTCGCCGCTGATCAGGGCGTCGAGGCGGGGGTCGCGCAGCAGGTCCAGCGCCAGCGCCAGGCGACGGCCAGGATCCCAGCGCGGGGTGCGCTCCGCCGGCAGGCGGCCTACCTGGCTGGCGACCAGGCGTAGCCGTCGGGAGTGGAAAGCCTCCCCCAGCGGCAGACTCGCCTCGCGATCACCGTACCAGCTCATCTCCACCACCCGCGCCTCGTCACCGGCCAGCGCCAGCGCCAGGCGCAGCCCCTCGGGGTTGCCGCTGGCGTGAACCACCAGATCGTTGTCGACCGGCGCCTGCTCGGCCAGGCAGAAGTCGACGCCCAGGGCACGGGCGAGCTCGGCCCGCCCCGGGGCGATATCCACCAGGCAGACCCGGGTGCCGGGGATGGCCGCGCAGAGCCAGGCCACCAGGGCGCCCACCACCCCGGCCCCGATCACCGCGATGCGATCGCCGAGGCGCGGCTCGGCGTCCCAGCAGCCGTTGATCGCGGTCTCCATGTTGGCGGCGAGCACCGCCCGGGCGGCCGGCAGGCCCACCGGCAGCGGCGTGACCGCGGCGGCGGGCACCACGTAGCGATCTTGGTGGGGATAGAGGCAGAACACCTCTCGGCCCAGCAGTGGCGCGGAGCCGGCCTCGATCACCCCCACGCTGACGTAGCCGTACTTCACCGGCCAGGGGAAATCACCGGCCTGGAAGGGAGCGCGCATGCGCTGCCACTCGCTCTCGGGCACCCGCCCCTGGAACACCAGCGCCTCGGTGCCGCGACTGATGCCGCCAAACAGCGCCCTGACTTGCACCTCCCCCTCGCCGGGAGCGGGCAGCGGCTCCTCGCGCAGGGCGCCTTGACCCGGCGCCAGGGTCCAGAAGGCGGTGGCAGTGTCGAAAGACATGAAGGCTCCAGCGAGAAGGGAAAGAAATACCTTTACAATAATGGTACATATACCACATTGCGCACAACTTTGGCGGCACCGGAGGTTTCCATCGCGGCCGGCTGCTAAGGTAATCATCATGGGCCCTGAGCCTCAGCATAGCGGCAATGCCCAGCGACCATGCCCAGCGACAATTCCACCGAGAATGGCTATCGACAACAACCCGGGTGTCCCCATGCCCCTCACCACCTCGAACCAGGACATCGCCGATGACGCCGCCAGCGCGGCAAGTCAGGTGCGCGTGGGCATGGAGCTGGGCCTGGGCGGCGTCGCCCTGCTGGCGCTGCTGGCCACCCTGGGGCTACTGACAATCGGGCTGGGCACCGGCGCCTCCCCCTGGGTGGCACCGCTCGCCATCGGCACCTACCTGGGCATGGCGGCTCTGCTGTGGCGCGCCTTGAGGCGCTGCCCGCGGCGCCCGGACGGTCTCGGCGCGGCCAACCGGGTCACCCTGGCACGCGGCGTGCTGGTGGCCCTGCTGGCCGGCACCCTGGCCGACCCGGCGCTGATGGCCGCCCGGGGGACGTGGCTCTTCGCCCTAGCCCTGGTCGCCCTGAGCCTGGACGGCGTGGACGGCTGGGTGGCCCGGCGCACCGCTAGCGCCAGCGCCCTGGGGGCACGCTTCGACATGGAACTCGACGCCTTCTTCATCCTGGTGCTCTGCCTGGCCCTGCTGTTGCTCGAGCGGGTCGGCCCCTGGGTGCTGGCCATCGGCGCCATGCGCTACGCCTTCGTGGCGGCACGCTGGCGCTGGCCCTGGCTCGCCGCCGACCTCCCCGAGAGCTTCCGGCGCAAGGCGGTCTGCGTCTGGCAGGTCGCCGCTCTGATGCTCGCCCTGCTGCCGGCCATGTCCGATCTGCTCGCCACCTGGCTGGCGGTCACCGCCCTGGCGGGACTGGCCGCCTCCTTCGCGGTGGACGTGCGCTGGCTCTACCGCCACCGGTAAGCCTCGGGGCTGGCAGATCCGCCCGGGGCTGCTAGACTTGCCTCACGCTTGACGGGGTGCCGGTGAAGTCCGGCTGAGATGGCGCAGGGGTCTCTCCAGACATGGAGATGAGTCGAGCGCTGGTCCCGTTGAACCTGATCCGGTTAGTACCGGCGTAGGAATCAAGCGGGCCAGGACACCACGCCATTTTCCCCTCCCGGCCCCTCGTCTCTACTCTACGCCCCTGCTCCGGATCCCCACTCGACTCCGGAGACAGCCGATGGGCTACCGCTTCAGCGACCTCACCGCCGCCTGCCAGGATGACTGGCGCGCCTATATCGAGCACGATTTCGTGCGCGGCCTGGGCGACGGCACCCTCGACGAGGACGCTTTTCGCCACTACCTGAAGCAGGACTACCTGTTCCTGATCCATTTCGCCCGGGCCTATGCGCTGGCCGCCTACAAAAGCCGCACCCTGAGTGACCTGCGCCAGGCCCATGAGGGCCTCAAGGCGATCGTCGATCTCGAGCTTGGCCTCCACGTGGGGTACTGCCAGGAATGGGGCATCGCCGAGGCCGACCTCGCCGCCCTGCCCGAGGCCCGTGCGACGCTCGCCTACACCCGCTATGTGCTCGACACCGGCAACCGAGGCGACCTGCTCGACCTGCACGTGGCCCTGGCCCCTTGCCTGGTGGGCTACGGCGAGATCGCCGATTGGATCAACGCCCGACCCTCCACCCGGCGCGGCAACGCCAACCCCTATGACGCCTGGATCGCCATGTACGAAAGCGAAGAGTTCCAGGCCGCCCGCCGCGCCGAGGTGGCCTGGCTCGACGCCCGCCTGGCCGACGTTACCCCCGCACGCTTCGAGGAACTCACCCGGGTGTTCCATGACGCCACGCGCCTGGAGATCGACTTCTGGCAGATGGGGCTCGACCGAGCCCTTTAACGCCCCACGACTCACCACAACAAAAGCCACAACAAGGAAAGCCCCATGAGCAAGACCGCCCACTTCTGCTCCATGTGCGGGCCCAAGTTCTGCGCCATGAAGATCAGCCAGGAGGTCCGTGACTATGCGAATGACCACGGGCTGAACGGCGACCAGTAAGCGCTGATCAAAGGCATGGAGGAGCAAGCGGAGAAGTTCCGCGACAAAGGTAGCCAGCTCTATCAGGAGGTATGAAGCGCAGGCGAGGGTGGCATTGACTAGGCTGAAGTTATGACCCGCATCGATTCTCAGGAGAGCCCCCATGTCAATGATAGAGAGCCACAGGTCGGAGACAGATCGTTACGCCTACCCGCACCGCGTGCTGCACTGGCTGGTGGCCGTCGTGCTGCTCTTCTCACTGGCCAGCGGCCTGACCCTGGGATTTCTCGGCTTCGAAGGGGCCATGGAGCGCTTCGGCCAGAGGGGAACCGACTTTCTCTACACCGCCCACAAGTCCCTCGGCGTGGCGATGCTGGCGCTGATGACCCTGCGCCTGGTGACGCGACTGCTCTTCGTGGTCCCCGACCATGAACCGCCGCTGCCCGCCTTTCAGCGGGTGCTCAGCTCGGCGGTGCACCACCTGCTCTACCTGGCGCTGCTGGTGCAGCCGTTGCTGGGCTGGGCCGCCACCGCCAGCGGCGACTTTCCGGTGCAGTTCCTGCACTGGCGTCTGCCCGGTGTGGTGGGGGTGGACGAGGCGCTGTCGGAGCGGCTGTTCGAATGGCATGGCTGGTTGGGCTGGGCGATCCTGGGCCTGGTGGCCCTGCACATCGCCGGCGCCCTCTTCCACTGGCTGATCCGTCGCGACAACGTGATGAAGCGCATGAGCCTGTTCTGATCCAGGCAGGAAGGGCTGGCACGCTCCCTGCATGGTACTGGCAACGCCAGACCGATCAGGGAACCCGACATGCCCGACCGCCCGACCTTCACACCCTCCGTCACCACTCCACTGGATGCGGCGGCTTTCCGCCGCCGCGCCCATGGCCACCTGGCCTTCCTCTACGGCGAACGCGCCGACGAGGTGCTGCGTCGGCTGCTGACGCTGCTCGAGCATCAAGCACCCGAGACATCCCCCCGGCATGACGCCCCCGTGCCGCTCTGGAGCGAGCGCGACCAGTGGCTGATCGGCTACGGCGATAGCCTCCTCGACGGCGAGCGAGCCCCCCTGGAGGTGCTGGGCGAGTTTCTCGACCGGCGCCTGCCCGACACCTTCAGCGGCGTGCATGTGCTGCCCTTCTTCCCCTGGAGCAGCGACGATGGCTTTTCGGTGATCCACTACCGGGAAGTCGACCCGACTCTGGGCGACTGGGCGCACATCCGCGCGCTGGCCGAAGGGCGCGACCTGGCGGTGGACCTGGTGCTCAACCACGTCTCCCGGGAGTCGCTGTGGTTCGTCGACTACCTCTCCGGCAGCCAGCCGGGGCGCGACTACTTCATCGAGATGGACCCGGAGACCGACCTCACCGCTGTGGTGCGTCCGCGCAGCTCGCCGCTGCTGGTGCCGGTGCCCACCCGCCGCGGCACCCGCCACCTCTGGGCGACCTTCTCCGAGGACCAGATCGACCTGAACTTCGTCAACCCGGATGTGCTGCTGGAGTTCATCGGCATCCTGCTCTTCTACCTGTCCCAGGGCGCCCGGGTGGTGCGTTTGGACGCCATCGCCTACCTGTGGAAACAGGTCGGCACCCCCTGCATCCACCTGCCCCAGACCCATGAGGTGGTCCGCCTGCTGCGCGCCGTGGTCGACCACGTGGCACCGGGCACCCTGCTGCTCACCGAGACCAATGTGCCCCACCACGAGAACCTCAGCTACTTTGGCTTGGAACGTCTTTCAGACGGGGACCCGAATCGTCTCCCCACTCTCCCCGACGAGGCGCACCTGGTCTATCAGTTCTCGCTGCCGCCGCTGTTGCTGCACACTCTGACCGGCGGCGACGCCACCCTTCTGGCCAGCTGGCTCAGGAGCCTGCCGGTGCTGCCGCCGGGCTGCAGCTACCTCAACTTCACCGCCAGCCACGACGGCATCGGCGTGCGCCCGCTGGAGGGCTGGCTGCCCGCCCACGAGATCGAGGCACTGCTGGAACTGATGCACCGCTTCGGCGGCTTCGTCAGCATGCGCCGGCGCCCCGACGGAGAGGACACCCCCTACGAGATCAACATCACCTGGTTCGACGCCATGCAGGGCACTCGCCGAGGCCCCGACCCCTGGCAGATCGAGCGCTTCCTGTGCAGCCAGCACCTGATGCTGGCCCTGCAGGGCATCCCGGCCCTCTACCTGCACTGCCTGACCGCGACTCCCAACGACCTGGAGGGGGTGGAGCGCAGCGGCCGGCTGCGCTCCATCAACCGCCGCCGCTGGCAGCTGAGTAACCTCGACGAACTGCTCGACAGCCGCCACACCCCCACCCGGGAGGCGTTCCTCGCGCTCAGGCGACGCCTGGCCATCCGCCGCGCCGAGCCCTGCTTCCACCCCGACGCCCCCCAGCGGGTGCTGACTTCGCCGCCGACGCTGCTGGTGCTCGAGCGCGGCCCGCTGGCCTGCGGACGGCGCCTGCTGGCGATCCATAACGTCAGCGACGCGCGCCAGCCGCTGGGGGTAGCGGCGCTCGACGAGGGGAACTGGTTCGACCTGCTGGAGGACGCGCCCTGGGCGGGCGAGGAGAGCTTGGCGCCCTACCGCACGCTATGGCTGGTGCAGCAGCCCTGAGCCCTCTACCGCGCTACACCTCCCCGGCGTTGTCGGCCTCGACGGCGTCGTGGAGGCGCGTCAACAGGTCGGGGATGGCCGAGCGCACGCGGTTCCAGCTGGGAATGAAGGGGCGCTCGCCGGGGTTGTCGAGGAAGGCGTTGCCCGCCTCCAGCAGGTTAGCGGCGAACAGCTCCACGGCGCGCTCCTCGGCGTGGCGGTCCAGGGCGAGGCCGTTCATCACCGCGTCGTGGTGGTAGGCCTCAATCAGGTCCAGTGCCAGGCGGTAGTAGGTGGCCTTGAGGGTGCGAAAGCCCTCGCCGCTGAAAGTCACCCCCTGGGTGGCCAGCTTGCGGTAGAGCGCCTTGGCGATGTCCAGGCTCATGCGGTTGAGCCCGGCGGACGCGTCCTCCTCGGAGACAGGCTGGTGCTTATGGTCGTAGACATCGGCCAGGTCCACCTGGCAGAGCCGCTTGGTGGAGTGGTTGCGGTGCACCTCGGAGAGCACGCCGATCTCCAGGCCCCAGTCGGCGGGGATGCGGATGCCGTCGAGCACCTCGGCGCGCATGGCAAACTCCCCGGAGAGGGGATAGCGGTAGCTGTCCAGGTACTCGAGGTAGGGCAGCGGCCCGTGCATCTGCTTGAGCGCCCGCAGGAGCGGCGTGACCATCAGCCGCGACACCCGGCCGTTGAGCTTGCCCTCGGCGATGCGCGGGTAGTAGCCCTTGCAGAACTCGTAGTTGAAGTGGGGGTGGGCCACCGGATAGAAGAGCCGCGCCAGCATGCCCCGGTCGTAGGTGAGGATGTCGCAGTCGTGCAGCCCCACCACCGCCCCGCGGGCCGCGGCCTGCACGAAGCCGGCGCAAAACCAGACGTTGCGCCCCTTGCCGGGCTCCCGCGGGGAGAGGTCCTGGCCCTCAAGCTCGGCATCCAGCGCACGCAGCCGCGGCCCGTCGTTCCACAGGATGCGGTGACGCTGGGGCAGGCGCGAGAAGAACTGGCGGGCATGCAGGAACTGGGCGCGGTCGGCCCGGTCGAGCCCGATCACCACCTCAGCCAGGTAGGGCACCTCGGCCAACGCCTCGACGATATGCGAAAGCGCCGGCCCCTCGAGCTCCGTGTAGAGCGAGGGCAGGATCAGGCTCATGGGCCGACGACGGCCGAACTCGCAGAGCTCCGCCTCCAGGGCCGCCACCGGCCGGCGGGTCAGGTTGTGAAAGTCGGTGATGATGCCGTTCTGGTGGAAGTCGCTCATGCCACGGCCTCCTTCTGAGAGTCACCCCGCGAACGAAGCCCCGCCGGCATCACCCGGCGGTCGGCTCGCCCCCACCAGTAGGCCACCCCCTCGGCCCAGCCGGTGGGTCCCGTGGCCTCGCTGCGGTAGAGCGCCGGCTGGGCGGGCTCCACCGCGAGGCCGTGGCAGCCGCGGATCACCACCGCCTGGTCCACCGCCTCCAGCATGGCGATGTCGTTGGGGCCGTCGCCCAGCGCCAGGGTGAGCGGCCGGCGGCCGCGCAGCGCCTCACAGCGGGAGATCAGCCAGTTCACCGCACTGCCCTTGTGGGAGGTGCCGGTGGCGTGCCAGAAGCGCCCGCCGCGCACCAGCTGCAGGCCGTCGCCGGTGAGCCCCTCGCGGAAGCCCTCGAGACGCGCCTCGTCGTCCTCCCAGATCAGCGGTTCGCTGCCCTCGCGCATGCGCGCCAGTCGAGCCTCGGGCTCGGAAAGGCCGGTGAAATCCACGAGCTCATCGAGGGCCATCTCGCTCATGGTGGTGAAGCGCACCCCGAGGCGCTCGCGCCATACCGTGAGGCGCTTGCGCACGAAGCCGATGTCCACGCCCAGGGTGCGAATCGCCAGGCCGTCGGGGCCGAGGCGGTCGATGCGCGCGTGGCACCAGGCCGGCGGCAGGCCCGCCACGGCGCCGTTCTCGGCGATGAAGGGGGTGTCGGTCAGGCCCAGCTCATGGCGCAGCGGCAAGATCTCGCTGCGGGTCTTGCTGGTCACCGGGATCACCGGCACGCCCAGCTGCCTGAGACGGGTCAGCCAGGGCCCGGCAGGACTCCAGTCGTAGCTGTGGTGGTCGAGCAGCGAGCCGTCCAGGTCGGTGAACAACAGCCGCGGCGTCAGGGCGGCATCGAGGCCGGTATCCGGCGCCTTTTCAGATAAAGTTCCAGGTGAATCGGTCATGGCAGCTCCCGGGCAGACAGTCAGGTCTCTCTTGCCCAAGCCCTTGCACAGGGCGTGCCAGACCGCACGGATGGCGGCTTACGGCGCCAAAGGGACCGTTTTGCACCATGCAAGTGCATCGCCATGCACCGCGAAAACGCAGGCGCCCCACGGCGGGAGGCCGCGGGGCGCCTGAAACAGCGAGTCGACGTCGTGCGTCAGAAGCGGTAGCGCACGCCGACGCTGGCCGCGTCGAAGGTGGTGTCGGACTTGTCGAGATACCGCATGTAGTCTGCGCCCACCGCCAGGTTGGGGGCCACATCGAACTCGGCGCCGGCCCCGTAGGAGAAGCCGCTCTCGCGGTCGATGTCGTAGTCCACCTCGGTGAAGCCGGCCAGGCCGTAGAGGCGAAACTCCGGGGCCACCGGCAGGATGCCCTTGGCGTAGGCGCCGATCAAGTAGTCCAGCTCGACGGGACCGTCGGAACCGCCACCGGCCAGGTGGCCCTCCACGGCGAAGTAGTCGTTGAACTTCATGCCGCCGTTGAGGCGCAGGCCGACGCTGTCGCGGTCCGGCCGGTTGTCCCGGTCGAGGTTCCAGAAGGTGGCATCACCGCCAATGTAGGGCTGGGGATAGAAGGTCTGCTGGGCCTGTGCGCTGGTGACCGCACCGGCGGCAAACAGGGCGGCAGTCGCAGCGACGAGAATGAAGCGTTTCATGGCGTCCTCCTTATTAAAGAACACTGTTTTATAACGCCTCCAGTCTGGTCCCGCCGCCCGAAAGGTTCAAGGCGAGAATGTGCAAATGCACGCCAAGCCGAGTCGCCGAGTGACGACGCTGCGACCATCGGAGGCTTCGCCCCTTGAGCATCAGGCCCGCTTCGACAGCCCCAGGAACAGGATCCCCGCCAGCACGATGGCACCGCCCGCCAGTTGCACCGGCGAGAGCGTCTGGCCCAGCACCAGGTAACCCAGTATCAGCGCCGCCACCGGCTCCATGTTCATGGCCGGGGCGTTGCGCGCCATGTCCAGGCGCGGCACGCAGATGAACAGCGTCGAGAAGGCCACCGCATAGCACAGCGCCAGCAGGACGAGCCCCGCCCAGCCGGGCAGCGACTGGGGTAGGGCCATGCCGCCCGGCACCAGCCCCAGGCCGCCGGCGATGATCATGGCCACCAGCACGGTGAGCATGGTCAGCAGGCTGCGCAGGGTGCTGCCCAGTGCGGCGAGACGATGCTCGGTGATCCACAGGGCGCCGGCGAATGCCGTGGCGGCGGCCAGGCCGAACGCTACTCCGGCCGGCCAGCCCGGCCCCATGGCCTCGGGGTCGTTCAGCCAGGCCGGCACGTCGAGCACCACCACCAGGCCCACCAGGATGACACCCATGACCAGCGCCGCACGGGCAGTGGGCCGCGAGCCCCCCAGCGCCCAGGAGAGCAGCGCCAGCTGGATCGGCAGGGTGTTCATCAGCAGCAGCGCCACCACCACCGGGATGCGCGCCACCGCCGAATAGAGGCACAGGCTCTGCACTGCTACCAGCAGTCCCACCGTAAGCTGCCAGCGGCCGGTTCCGGCGGGCATACGCAGCGACTTGCGCTGGAAGACCACCAGCGCCGCCAGCGCCAGGGTGGCCACCCCGGAGCGCAGTACGATCGCCAGAAGCAGGCCCGCACCCGCATCGAAGGCGACTCGGGCGGACACGTGGTTGGCGGCAAACAGGGTGGCGAGGCCACACATCAGCGCCAGGGCCAGCGGCCGTGGGAAGGGAGCAGGCGCCGTGAATTCGGCGGAAGGGGTCGACATGTCATGTCTTCCGTGCAGAGTGTAGGGTTAGATGCAGCGCAGCATGATGGCCGTCGATCGGTCGAGGAGACGACCGACGGCGGCCTCATGTTAGACTAAAGTCAACATGTTATCCCTCAAGGGGCGTCGATGAACGATCCGGTGCTGGTGATCAACTGCGGTTCCTCCTCCATCAAATATGCGCTGGTGCCGGCAACGGCCGATCAGCCGCGCCTGACGGGCCTGGTCGAACGGCTGGGCAGCGGCGATGCCCGCCTGAAGGGCGTCGACGGCAGCGGGGATGCCTTCACCCGCCCCCTGGGTGGCGCCGGCCATGTCCAGGCTCTCGAGGCGATTCTTGAGGGGCTCGAGGGACGGCAGCCCTTCGCCGTGGGGCACCGCATCGTGCATGGCGGCGAGCGCTTCACGCGTGCCACGCGGATCGACGACGAGGTGGTGGCCGCCATCGAGCAGACCGCCGCCCTGGCCCCGCTGCACAACCCGGCCAACCTGCTGGGCGTCGCCGCTACTCGATCACTGTTTCCGGATCTGCCCCAGGTGGCGGTCTTCGACACCGCCTTCCACCAGAGCCTGCCGCCGCGGGCCTACCGCTACGCCCTGCCCGAGGCGCTCTACCGCGACCACGGCATCCGCCGCTACGGCTTCCACGGCACCAGCCATGCCTGCGTGAGTGCCCGCGCCAACGCCCTTAGCGGCCTGCCGGGCGGCGGCTGGCTGACCGCCCACCTGGGCAACGGCTGTTCCATCACCGCCGTCTGGCAGGGCAAGAGCCTCGATACCAGCATGGGCCTGACCCCACTGGAGGGCCTGGCGATGGGCACCCGCAGCGGCGACGTCGACCCCGGCCTGCACGTCCATCTGGTGCGCCAGCTGGGCTGGTCGATCGAGGAGATCGACCGCGTGCTCAACCGCGAGAGCGGCCTCTTGGGCCTCTCCGGCCTCACCAACGACATGCGCGAACTGGAGGCCGCCGCCGCGGAGGGCCACGCCGGCGCCGCCCTGGCCATCGAGGTGTTCTGCTACCGTATCGCCAAGTCTCTGGCTGCACTCTCCTGCGCCCTGCCCCGCCTGGACGGCATCCTCTTCACCGGCGGCATCGGCGAGAACTCGCCGCGAGTGCGACAGCAGGTGATCGATCTGCTGCCCCATTTCGGCCTCGCGCTGAATCCCGAGGCCAACCTCGCCACGGTCCGCGGCCGCGAGGGCCGCATTGACACCCTGACCCCGAACCGGCCCGCTCTGTGGGTGATCCCCACCGACGAAGAGGGCCGCATCGCCGACGAGACCCGCCAGCTGTTGGGAGACACCCCCCGATGACACCGCGCCCCGCTCCCCAGGCCATCCTGCTCGTGCCCACCGGCGAGGGGGCCGGCCTCACCTCGGCCTGCCTCGGCCTGATTCAGGCGCTGGACACTATCGGCCTCAAGGCCGGCTTCCTCAAGCCGCTGCGCCAGGACGAGCTCAACGGCCCGGGACCGGATCGCTCCTGCGCCTTGGTCAACAGCACCCTGGGGCTGCGCCCCCCCGCGCCGATCGCCCAGGCCGAGATGGAGCGACTGCTGCGCCAGGATCGCCTCGACGTGCTGATGGAGCAGGTGGTGGGACTCCAGGAAATCGCCCTGGAGGCCTTCCGCGACGGGGCGCCCGATCTGCTGGTGATGGAGGGCCTGGTACCGACGCGCCACGCCAGCTACGCCGCCCAGGTGAATGCCCAGCTGGCCGATGCGCTCAATGCGCGGATCATCCTGGTGGGCAGCGGCGACCTGGCCGAGCCTCAGGCGCTGGCCGAACAGCTCGACATGCATGCCCGCGCCTTCGGCGGGGTCAGCTCGGCCCGCACCCTGGGCTGTATCCTCATGCGCATGCACAACATGCCCGGCGGCGAGGACCCCAGCGGCCTGGCTCCCGGCACTGCCGCCCCGGCCCTGGAGGAGGCGCTGCTCGCCGAGCTGCGTCTCCACTCCCCCGCACTGGCCACCGAGCGCTTCCACCTGATCGGCATGGTGCCCTTCGCCCCCGCCCTCTCCGCCCCGCGGGTGCTGGACGTGGCCCGCTCCCTGAAAGCCATCTTCCTCAACGAGGGAGAGCCCGAGCGACGGGTGCTCGCTACCAGCCTGTGCGCGCGCAGCGCCGCCAATGCACTGCACATCTTCAAGCCCGGCACCCTGGTGGTGGCCTCCGGGGACCGAGACGACGTAGTGCTGGCCTCGGCGCTGGCCACCATGAACGGCGTGCCCCTGGCCGGCATACTGCTCACCAACGGGTTCCTTCCCGGCGACAACATGATCGAGATGTGTCGTCCGGCACTGAAGACCGGCCTGCCGGTAATCAGCGTCGACACCGACAGCTTCACCACCGCCAGGAACCTCGGCCAGATGGGCAACGACATCCCCATCGATGACTTCGAGCGGGCCGAGCGAGTCGCGAACTTCGTGGCCGCCCACATCGACCTGGAGTGGCTCAAGGAACACTTGAGCCGTGGCTATACCCGCCGCCTCTCCCCCTCGGCCTTCCGTCACCAGCTGGTCAAGCTGGCCCAGCAGGCCGACAAGCGCATCATCCTGCCCGAGGGCAGCGAGCCGCGCACCTTGGAGGCCGCCGCCATCTGCCAGCGCCGCGGGCTGGCCCGCTGCGCGCTGCTCGGCAAGCGCGAGGAGATCGAGGAGGTGGCCCGCCAGCGCGGCATCGAGTTGCCCGAGGGGCTCGAGATCATCGACCCGGACAGCATCCGCGAACGCTACGTGGAGGCCATGGTGGCACGGCGCAGCGGCAAGGTGAACACGCTCACCGCCGAGGCCCAGCTCCAGGATAACGTGGTGCTCGGCACTATGATGCTGCAGCTCGACGAGGTGGACGGTCTGGTCTCTGGCGCCATCCACACCACTGCCAACACCGTGCGCCCGGCCTTCCAGTTGATCAAGACCGCGCCGGGCTACCAGCAGGTGTCGTCGATCTTCTTCATGCTGCTGCCCGAGCAGGTGGTGGTCTACGGCGACTGCGCGGTGAATCCCGACCCGGACGCCGAGGCCCTGGCCGAGATCGCCCTGCAGAGCGCCCGTTCCGCCCAGGCCTTCGGCATCGAGCCGCGGGTGGCGATGATCAGCTACTCCACCGGCGAGTCCGGCTCCGGCGCCGACGTGGAGAAGGTGCGCCAGGCCACCCAGCTGGCCCGGGAGCAGGCCCCGGACCTGCTGATCGACGGCCCGCTGCAGTACGACGCCGCGGCCATCGAGAGCGTCGGCCGCCAGAAGGCGCCGGATTCCCCGGTAGCCGGGCGCGCCACGGTGTTCGTCTTCCCCGACCTCAACACCGGCAATACCACCTACAAGGCGGTGCAGCGCAGCGCCCGGGTGGTCAGCGTCGGCCCCATGCTGCAGGGCCTCAACAAGCCGGTGAACGACCTCTCCCGCGGCGCCCTGGTGGACGACATCGTCTACACCATCGCCCTGACCGCCATCCAGGCCGCCCAGCGCGGCTGAGGCGGCGGCCCTTCCCAGGGGGGGGCGGTCTACTCCACGCTGCCCTTGAGCCGCTCGCTGCGCCGGCGCAGCAGTTCCATGGTCACCAGCAGCAGGGTCGAGAGCAGGATCAGGATGGTGGCCATGGCGGCGATGGCCGGGCTGATGTTCTCGCGAATGCCGGAGAACATCTGGATCGGCAGGGTGCGCTCGGTGGGGCTGGCGATGAACAGCGCCACCACCACCTCGTCGAAAGAGGTGGCGAAGGCGAAGAGCCCGCCGGAGATCACCCCGGGCAGGATCTGCGGCAGCACCACGGTAAAGAAGACCCGGAGCGGGCTCGCCCCCAGGCTGGCCCCGGCGCGCACCTGGTTGAAGTCGAAGCCCTGAAGGGTGGCGTTCACGGTGATCACCACGAAGGGCACGCCGAGCACGGTGTGGGCCAGCACCAGGCCGGTGTAGGAGTTGAGCAGCCCCACCTGGGCGAAGAAGAAGTACATGCCCACGGCGACGATCACCAGGGGCACCACCATCGGCGAGATCAGCAGCGCCAGGATCAGCCCCTTGCCGGGAAAGTCCGCCCGGTTGAGGCCCACCGCGGCCAGGGTGCCCAGCCCCATGGCCAGCAGGGTCGCCAGCGGCGCGACGATCAGGCTGTTCTTCAGCGCCGCGAGCCAGGGGCCGGAGGTATCGAAGATCGCCTCGTACCAGCGTAGCGAGAAGCCCGGCAGCGGGTAGGTCAGGAAGGAGCCGCTGCTGAACGAGAGCGGGATGATCACCAGCACCGGGGTGATCAGGAACAGCAGCACCAGGCCGCAGAACATCCGGAACGTCCAGAACCAGAGCTTCTCCACCGGTGAGGCGTAGGGGGGCAGTGCCATATCGTTCTCCTCCCGGGCTCAGCGCCGGATCAGCTGCCGGCGATTCACCAGGCGGTGGTAGACCAGGTAGAGCAGCAGGGTGACCACCAGCAGGATGCTGCCCAGCGCGGCGGCCATCCCCCAGTTGTTGGTGGTGTTGGTGTAATAGGCCACGTAGTAGCTGACCATCTGGTCGGCGGGACCACCCACCAGCGCCGGGGTGATGTAGTAGCCCAGCGCCATGATGAACACCAGGATGGTGCCCGCCGCCACCCCGGAGACCGTCTGGGGCACATAGACCTGCCAGAAGGCCGCGAAGGGGTGCGCGCCGAGCGAGACCGCGGCGCGCTGATAGCTGGGAGAGATGCCCTTCATCACGCTGTAGAGCGGCAGCACCATGAAGGGCAGCAGGATATGCACCATGGCGAAGAATACCCCAATGCGGTTGAACACCAGCTGCATGGGGGACTCGATCAGCCCCAGCGCCACCATCGACTGGTTGGCCAGGCCGTTGGACTGCAGCAGGATGATCCAGGCCGCGGTGCGCACCAGCAACGAGGTCCAGAACGGCAGCAACACCAGGATCATCAGCAGGTTACTGGTCTTCGCCGGCAGCGTGGCCAGCAGGTAGGCCAGCGGGAAGCCCAGTGCCAGGCAGATCAGGGTCACCCCGCCGGCGATCACCATGGTGCGCTGGAAGACGGCCTGGTAGAGGCGGTCCTGCCGGTCGACGCGCTGGATCTCGCCATCCGCCCCGCGCTCCATATCCAGGGAGGCCAGCACGTAGCGATCCGTGGTGGCCGGTGCGGCGCGCTGGATGCCGAGCCAGGTGGCGGTCTCGCCCCAGGCGGGGTCGATCTCGACCAAGGTGGCCGTCCAGTCATCGACGGCCGCCACCGGCAGCCCGCGCAGGGTGCGCATCAGCAGGCCGCGATAGCCGGTATCCTCGTAGTTGAGACGGCGCCCGATGCGTCCCAGGCCCCCGCCCTGGCGGGAGTCGCGCAGCTCGGCGGCGAGGGCCGCCATGGCGGCCTCGTCGGGCAGGCCGGTGCCGTCCCACTGCCGCAGCGCCGCCGCGGTCTGGGGCATCACTGACTCCAGCTCACTGTTGTCCACACTGCGCCACAGCATGCTGCCGATGGGCACCACGAAGACCACCACCAGGAACAGCGCCAGGGGGGCCACCAGGGCCATCGCCCGGAACTTTCGTCTCCGCTCGGCCCGCCGCAACTGGGCCCTCAGGTTGCCGGCGGGCCTGGCCTCCGGCATCGACGCCGCGGTCGTGGTCATGGGGTCCTCCCGCTGAGGTCAGACGGCTGCCGCGGCGGTCCCGCGGCAACAAAGAAGAGGGGCAGCGGCGACCGCCGCTGCCGGGGGATAATCAGCGCGCCGCCCAGGCGTTGAAGCGCTGCTCCAGCTCCTCGCCGTAGTCGACCCAGAAGCCGGTATTGATGGCCAACGCGCCCTCGAGGTTCTCCTCATGGGTGGGCATACGCTGCGCCTGCGCGTCATCCAGCTGGGCGATGGCGTCGGGATGCACCGGGCCATAGGGAATCTCGCTGGAGTAGACTGCCTGGGTCTCCGGCTGGCTGGCGAAGGCGATGAAGTCATAGGCCTCGTCGACATGCTCGCTGCCGGCGACGATTGCCCAGTAGTCCAGGTCATAGAGGCTCTCGTTCCAGACGATCTCCAGGTTGTTGCCCTCCTCTTGGGCGGCGGCGATGCGGCCGTTGTAGGAGGAGGTCATCACCACGTCGCCTGCCACCAGCCACTGGGGCGGCTGGGCGCCGGCCTCCCACCACTGGATGTGCGCCTTGATCTCGTCGAGCTTGGCAAAGGCGCGGTCGACGCCCTCGTCAGTGGCCAGCACCTCGTAGACCTCATCGGTGGCCACGCCGTCGGCCATCAGCGCGAACTCCAGGGTGTACTTGGCGCCGCGGCGCAGCCCGCGGGTGCCGGGGAACTGCTCGACGTCCCAGAAATCCGCCCAGGAGCCGGGCGCGGCGTCCAGGGCGTCGGCGTCATAGGCCAGCACCGTGGACCACACGAAGGTGCCTACGCCGCACTCTTCGACGGCCGAGTCGATGAGCACGTCGGCAAGCCCGAGGCGATCCCAGTCGATGGGCTCGAACAACCCCTCGAAGCAGCCCCGGGACAGTTCCGGCGACTCCATCTCCACCAGATCCCAGCTGACATTGCCGGTCTCGACCATGGCACGGATTCGCGACAGCTCGCCGTTGTAGTCCCCCGGCGTCAGGTCGACCCCGGTGCTTTCGGCGAAGGGACCGAAGTACGCTTCCTGCATAGCGTCCCCCGACGCGCCGCCGAAGGAGATGACGGTAAGCGCCTGGGCATTGGCCGACAGGGCCAGGCCGGCTGCGAGCAGGCTGCCGACGGCGATGCCGCGGGCCAGGGGCTTGAGGGGTGAAGGCTGATGGGTCATGGGACGCTCCCGAGGGTGGTTGTGATGGTTGTTGTGATGGTTGTTGTGATGGTTGTTGTGATGGTTGTTGTGATGGTTGTTGTGATGGTCGTTGTGATGGTCGTTGTGAGTGCCGTGATGCCTTGGAGTGGCGGCGGCTGCCGTCCCCCATGGCGCCCCGGCGGGCCGTCATCCTGGGCCGGGCATGTCCAGGGCGCGCACATCCTCGTCGCGCCAGCCGACCTCGATGACATCCCCCGGGCGCATGCTGCTCTGGACCTCGGCAACCGGGAGGCGCGCCACGAACTGGTCGTTGCCGGCCACCTCGAGGCGGATGCGCAGGTGGTCGCCCAGGTAGATGAACTCGCGGACCCGGGCCTGCAGGCGGTTGGGCAGGTTGCGGCTCGCCCCGTTGAGCTTGATCCGCTCCGGGCGGATCGACAGCTGTGTGGCGTCGCCGCTGGCTAGCCCCGGCCCCACCAGCGCCCCGGTGGCCTGATCGTTGCCGTAAAGCACGCGACACTGCTCGCCGTTCACCGACTCGATGCGCCCCGGCAGGGTGTTGTTCTCGCCGATGAACTGGGCCACGAAGGTGTTGGAGGGGTGCTCGTAGAGCGCCTGGGGGGTATCGATCTGCTGGATGACCCCATCGTTGAACACCGCCACCCGGTCGGACATGGTCAACGCCTCTCCCTGGTCGTGGGTGACGAAGACCACGGTGAGGCCGAGCTCCTCGTGGAGGTGCTTGATCTCCAGCTGCATCTGCTCGCGAAGCTGCTTGTCCAGGGCGCCGAGGGGTTCGTCCATCAGCACGAGCTTGGGTTCGAAGACCAGCGAGCGAGCCAGCGCCACGCGCTGCTGCTGGCCGCCGGAGAGCTGGGTGGGGCGCCGCTTGGCAAACTCACGGAGCTGGATCATGTCCAGAATCTCCGACACCTTGCGGTCGGCCTCGGCAGCGGGTAGGCGGCGGGTCTTGAGCGGGTAGCGGATGTTTTCTTCCACGGTCATGTGCGGGAAGAGGGCATAGTTCTGGAAGACCATGCCGAAGTTGCGCTTGTGGGGCGGTACGGTGTTGAGGCGCTGATCGCCCAGGTAGATGTCGCCGGCGGTGGGGTTCTCGAACCCCGCGAGCATCATCAGGCAGGTGGTCTTGCCGGAGCCCGAGGGGCCGAGCAGGGTCACGAACTCGCCCTGATGAATGGTCAGGTTGAGGTCCTTCACCACCAGGGTTTCGCCATCATAGGTCTTCTGCACCGCCGCGAAGCGGATTAGTGGCGATGGGCCATCCGGCACCGGGGTGTCGTTGCCATCGGCGATCTTGTTGTTGTCGGACATCGGGGCTCCAGGCCTGAATTCAGACGTTCGCAGAAAATGTCTAAATTCCAAGCTATGACGCCGCTCTTCCCCCGTCAAGGGGGACCGTTGACGAAGCGATAAACGCAGGCGCCCTGACCCACCAAACGCAGGCGCCCTGACCCACCTCAAGCACCCGTGGCGGGCCGCTGGCCCCGGCTGTCGAATGGGCATATCCTCTGGCCATGGACCCGCCTTCGGTTTCCTGAAGGTCACCCGCTTCATTATGGAGACTCACATGCCCGGCTTGCTTCCCGACGTCGACCCCGATGGGCTGCTGGAATACTCGGTGGTCTACACCGACCGCGCCCTGAACCACATGTCCGCCCGCTTTCAGGAGGTGATGCGCGATATCTCCGGCCATCTCAAGCGGGTCTACCATGCCCACAGCGCGGTGATCGTGCCCGGCAGCGGCACCTTCGGCATGGAGGCGGTGGCTCGCCAGTTCGCCCAGGACCGCCACTGCCTGGTGATCCGCAACGGCTGGTTCAGTTATCGCTGGAGCCAGATCCTCGAGATGGGACACATCCCCGCCGACATCAACGTGCTCAAGGCGCGCCGCCTCGACGAGAGTGACACCAGCTCGCCCTTCGCCCCGGCCCCCATCGAGGAGGTGATCGAGGCGATCCGCGAACAGCAGCCGGACATCGTCTTCATGCCCCACGTGGAGACCGCCGCCGGGATCATGCTGCCCGACCACTACATCAGCCAGGTAGCCGATGCCATCCACCAGGAGGGCGGCCTGCTGGTGCTCGACTGCATCGCCTCCGGCGCCATTTGGGTCAACATGCAGGACCTAGGCGTCGACGTGCTGGTCAGCGCCCCCCAGAAGGGCTGGAGTGCCTCGCCCTGCTGCGCCATGGTGATGCTCTCGCGCCATGCCCGCGACGCCATCGACGAGACCACCAGTTCGAGCTTTGCCTGCGACCTCAAGAAGTGGCTCTCGATCATGGAGACCTACGAGGGCGGCGGCCACGCCTACCACGCCACCCTGCCCACCGATGGGCTGGTCACGCTGCGCGAGGTGATGGAAGAGATCGAGGGCTACGGCCTGAAGAAGGTCCGCGACGAGCAGCAGGCGCTGGGGGACGGCGTGCGCGAACTACTGGCCGAGTTCGGCTACCGGAGCGTGGCGGCCCCCGGCTTCGAGGCCCCCGGCGTGGTGGTCAGCTACACCGATGACGCCGGCCTGGTGGGCAAGTTCGCCGAGGCGGGCCTGCAGGTGGCGGGCGGCGTGCCGCTGATGTGCGACGAGGGCGAGGGGTTCCAGACCTTCCGCATCGGCCTGTTCGGCCTGGAGAAGCTCCATGACCGTGAGCGCAGCCTGGCCAACCTGCGCTCAGCCCTCGAGGCGATCGCCCGGGCGGAGCCGGTGCCCCCCGCCGAGGCCTGACCGGGGGATAGCGCCTGCGACAACGCGAGACCTGCAAATATGCGAGAGGGGGCAGCCCGATGGCCGCCCCCTCTCGTTGATCTCGTGGCCATTCATCCCTGGCCGTTCATCCCCGGCCGTTTATTCCCCGACATCCTAGTGCAAGAGCGCCGAGATGCCGCCCCTCACAGGCTGCCCACGCCGCGAGGGATGAAGCCCAGGTTGTTGTCGACCGAGGTGACGCCGGGCGTGTTCTCGGCAGCCACCTGCACGGCCATCTTCTCCTGCTGGTTTTCCACCAACCCCCAAAGCTGTACCTTGCCCTCCGAGACGATGATGTTGATCCTGTCGACCATCACGCCGGTATTTTCGTCGACCTCCTTGTGAATGGCCTCACGGATCTCGCGATCGTCTGCGGTCACGCTGGCCTCCGTGGCCACCACGGAGAACCCGCGCAGCAGGTTGGAACGACTGACGATGCCCACCAGCTTGTCGCCCCTGACTACCGGCACCCGCTTGATGCGGTACTTCTCGAGCAGCCGGGAGATCTTGTGCAGCGGCATATCTTCTTCGATGGTGATAGGGTCCTTGGTCATGATTTCGCTGGCGCGGCGGCCGTGGGACTTCACATAGTCGGCAGCGTCCTGGCCCTCGAACAGCCTCAGCCACCATGACTTGCGGCGACTGGCATCCTGTTCCACTCGCCCCATCAGGTCACCCTCGCTGACGATGCCGAGCACCTTGCCACCGCCATTCACGACGGGTACCGCGCTGATGCCGTGCTCCAGCAGCAGGGTGGCGATCTCGCTCACCTCGCTGTCCGGTGACACGGTGATGACATTCTGGGTCATGACATCTGCAGCTTGCATCGGGCGTTCTCCACGGATTGATCAGAATCACTCTTTGAAGATAGCAACCCGCCGGCGCCACTGCATTGACCCGAGGCAGGGTTGTTCGACGTCATTTTCAACTCTGCACCACGACTCACCACACCCCACGACAACTGGTAAGGAGCTCTCATGACCAATGATAGCCAACGCGTCGCTCGCCAGGCCCTCGCCCTGCTGGACCTGACCAGCCTCAACGACGACGACACCGATGCCGCCATCGAGTCGCTGTGCCGCCGCGTGAAGACTCCCGTCGGCACCCCGGCGGCGGTGTGCGTCTACCCGGCCTTCGTGACGACCGCCCGGCGCACCCTCAAGGCCCTGGACCTGGAGGGCAAGGTCAAGGTGGCCACGGTGACCAATTTCCCCCACGGGAATGACGACATCATGGCCGCCGCCCGCGCGACCCGTGAGGCGGTAGCCTCCGGTGCCGACGAGGTCGATGTGGTCTTCCCCTGGCGCTGCCTGATCGCCGGCGACGAGGAGACCGGCCAAGAACTGGTCGCCTGCTGCCATCAGGCCGCCGGCGACGCCACCCTCAAGGTGATCCTGGAGACCGGCGAGCTCAAGGAGCCGGCGCTGATACGACGCGCCGCCGAGCTGGCCCTGGAAGGCGGCGCCGACTTCCTCAAGACCTCCACCGGCAAGGTGGCGATCAACGCCACCCTCGAAGCCGCCGAGATCCTGCTCACCGTCATCCGCGAACGCGGCCCTGCCCTGGCGCGGCCCATCGGTTTCAAGGCCGCCGGTGGTATTCGTACCACCGAAGAGGCCCAGGCCTACCTGCTGTTGGCCGAGCGGATCATGGGCGCCGACTGGATCACCCCCGAGCACTTCCGCTTCGGCGCATCGGCGCTGCTCGACGACCTGCTGGTCACCCTGGGCCTGGGTGTCGCGCCGGCCGGGGGCGCAGCTTAAGTCAGCTGTGTTACGGTGCCTTTGGGCCCGAGACACTCCCCGGCCACTGAGCTCACGGGGATCAAACGACTTCCGGGCCGGCTTCCTCGTAGCCCGGCCCCTCGGCGTGGACCCGCTCCAGGTCGACGATCCGCGACCGGCTCATTACCACCTTCCAGCGCTCCAGGGTCGGCGGCCGGTCGCCCTGCACCTCGCGGATCACCAGGTTGATCAGGTGGCGCTTCTCCACCTCTTCGCGCACCACCTGCCCTTCCTCCAGCCGATAGACCCGGTGGCTGCCCTTGTCCATCAGCCGCGCCAGCGGCGCGAGGTTCAGCGTCAGGGTCTCGCGGGTATGCTCGTAGCCGCTGAGGAAGCGGGTCGGAGACATCCGCGAGCGGGAGCGGTAGTGCAGCACCACCTCCTCGCGCTGGGCCACGCTGCGCTTGCGCACCCGCTGGATCTCCTCATCCAGCTTGAGGAAGCGCGCATAGTCGAACCACTCCAGCTGGTGTCCCACCTGGACGTTGCGGGTGGGGTCCAGGTACTGCCGGCGCCACTTGGGACGCCCGCGACGCAGCAACCGCCACAGGGTATTGCGCAGGTCATCCTTGAACACCTCTCGCAGCGCATAGATCACCGCCATGGCCAGCACGAACAGGGCGGTGATGTCGGAGAGGGTGTCACGCACCTGCAGCAGCCCCAGCGAGACGAACACCATCACCACCGCGGTGGCCAGCGCCTTGACCGCCTTCTGCTCGCCGCCACCGAGCTCCTGGGTCTTCTGCTTGAGGGTCACCGGGTACTCGATCAGCCGGCGCAGCAGGCGCATCTTGTTGGACATGCGCGTCGGGTCCCGGGTCACCCGCTTGGCGTTGTACTCACGCGCCTCCCGGTAGGCGCCCTCCTCCCGGCAGATCGCCAGCAGCCGCTCGCGAATCTCGCGGAAGCGCGCGCCCCTGGGCAGAACGGCCACCAGCGCCAGCAGGCGCTGCTCGGTGAACCAGGAGAGGTAGTTGTCGATGGTGACGTAGTAGCGGCTGAGGCTCTCCTCGGCGGGCTGCTGGCGACGCAGCCGCTTGAGAATGCCCGCGGCCAGCTCGGCGTGTTCCTCGAGCCTGGCCTCCAGGGGCGTCTCCTCCTTCTCCTGCTTCGCTGGGCGACCGGTGGCCTCCTTCTCCTTGCCGGAGTAAGGCGTCTCCTGGTCGGGCGTTGTTCTCTCCTTGTCGGGTGCCTGCCTATCCCTGGCGGGCGCCTCCTTCTCCTTGCCGGATGTCGCCTTCACAGCCGAGGGCTTCTCCTTGCCGGCGGCAGCCTTCTCGTCCCGGCGCACCCGGCGGGCGGCCTCCAGCAGTGGCTGGTTGGAACGCTCAAGGGCCACCACGTACTGATAGGCATAGAGGCTCATGCCGAGGCGGTACTGCTCCGGGTCGAGCCGGCCACGCTCCGCCAGGCGGCTGAGCACCATCGGCAGCCGGTAGCGATCGCTGTAGTAGGTTCGCTTGACGTGGATCGCCGCGTGGTAGAACGCCTCCTCGGCGAGCACACGGGGACCGAGCCCCAGTTCGCCGGGCACGAACAGGAAGAGGTCGAGCTGGTGGGACGTCTCCTCCTGCAGCACCCGGGAGATGCGCAGGGAGAGACTGTCCGGGCGATCGACGCTGATCATTGTCCAGGATCCGGGGAGGCACCCCGAGCATTGGTGTCACCCTCGGGGTCCGCAACGCCGACCTGGCCGGGTTCGCGCCCGCTGGCATCACGGCTGTCGCCGCGCTCGCTGCTGCCATCCAGGCGGCCGCCGCCGCGACCCTCCATGCTGACGCTGAGCCGCGGCACCCCGAGATCGATCTCCTGCTCTTCCATGCGCTGACGCAACAGCAGGTTGAAGGCGCGGGCCACGTCCCACTGCATCTCCGGCGCGGTGCGAAACCGCATGCGCAGGATCGGGCAGCCCTCCTCGAAGGCCTGGATGCCCTGCATCTCCAGCGGCGACCAGATGTAATGGCGCATCATCGGATCCTGGCGCAGCGCCTGGGCGGTCTCCTGCATCAGGCTGATGGCATCGTCGATCTTCATGTCATGGGGGATGCGGATTTTCATCAGTGCGATGCCGAACTGGCGCGACATATTGTGGATCGAGGCGATGCGGCTGAAGGTGATGATGTGCACGATCCCATCCAGGTCCCGCAGGCGAACGGTGCGCAGCGTCAAGCCCTCCACCGTGCCGATATGGCCGTTGATCTCGACGAAGTCGTCCACCGCCATGGAGTCCTCGATGAGGATGAAGATGCCGGTGATCAGGTCCTGCACCAGGGTCTGGGCCCCGAAGCCGATGGCCAGGCCGATCACACCGGCACCGGCCAGCAGCGGCGTGACGTTGACGCCGAGGTTGGCCAGGCCGACGATGGTGGCGATGATCACGATGGTAATGAAGATGACGTTGCGGATCATCGGCGTGATGGTCTGGGCCCGAGCCTGGTTGACCCGCCGTCCACGGGTGCGTGCCGAGCTGGTCAAGGCCCGCTGGATGGCGGTATCGGCGAAGATCCACGCCAGCCAGGCCAGCAGCACGGTGAAGGCCATGGCCAGCAGGGCCTGGCCGATGCGCGCGCTGGCTACCCCCTGCTGACCGATACCCATCAGCGAGCCGCCCCACACCTGGGTGGAGAGCTCGGCGAAACCCAGCCAGGTGGTGGCATGGGCCAGCACATAGCCGAAGCGCTCCAGGCGCAGGCGGTACTGGCTGATGCGGCGACGCTTCTGGTGCTTGCTGCGCCCCTCCCCGTGGCGGCGCAGCAGCCCGGTGATGACCAGCGCCAGCACCAGCAGCGAGGCCGAGATGATCGAGCGGGCAAGTGCCGTCCCCACGTCGCCACCGGTGACGAAGATCGCCACCAGCGAGCCCCCCACCAGCAGCAGGGCCGGCACGTGCCAGAGCTTGCCCATCACTCCTACCACGCTGGCACTGCCGCGGCTCTCCCGGCGCTCATGCCAGGGGCGGTGACGGATGATGTGCTGGATCGGCCGCTTGAAGCGCAGGATGAAGCGCATGCTGAGCAGCGCCGCCAGCATGTTGGCCAGCACCGAGAGCAGGCCGGCCAGCTCGTCGCCAATGAGGTCGGTGAGCCGCCCGGAGTTGAAGGCATCACCCAGGGCGATCAGCGCACCGATCACGAAGAGTGGGCGTAGGGCTCGCTGCTGCAGGATCTGTACCGCGACGAAGCGGTGCCCGCGGGTGAACACCGAGACGAAGGTCTCCACCACCACCGAGAGGGTTCGCCCGCACAGGGCAATATAGGCCGCCACCAGAGCCATGGTGCGCCCGGCGCTCTCCGGAATCAGCTGCGCCAGGCCCAGCACCAGGAAGAAGGCCAGCGCCCAGGGCAACATCCGGCGCAGGAAGTGCACGGTGAGCAGCCAGGCCCGCGGGTCCCGGGGCAGGTCCAGCGGCCACCCTCGGCGACGCGCCAGCAGACGCCCCAGAGCGATCAGGATCACCAGCAGGCCGACCCAGATGCCCAGCAGCACCGCCCCCTCGACCAGGAAACGCATCAGGTCGGCATTACCGGTGCCGGTCACCAGGCCACTGAGGTCCACCCAGCCCTGCTCAAGCTGGTCACGCCAGCGATCGACGGGGGAGTGCCCCGACTCGGCCTGCTCGCCGAGGTCGCTGAGGGTCTCGGCCAGGGCACCGAGCAGCCCCTGCCGTGGCGCCAGGGCCGCCTCCTCGGCCGCCTCGCCGTGCACCGCCTGCAGTTCGCGCAGACCCTCCAGCAGCTGGCCCCGCCGTTCGGCGTCCTCCAGGGTGGCGATTACCTGCTCGAGGGAGGCCTGGAACGCCTGGGGGTCATGCTCAGCGGCCGGCTCCTCTCCCGCCCCCAGCAGCCCGGACAGGCCGAGCTGCTGGGCCTGGGCGGGCAGCGCCAGCAGAGGCAGCAGCCACAGCAGGCAGACAAGCAGGCTACGCAGTGGTTGGGACATCGTTTCTCCGTCTTCCCTCGGCGACGCGGGTCGCCAATATGTTAGGCTCCTCGCGAGCCCATCGGTCACGCACAGGATGCCGCCATGACGCCGCTACCGCCACCCGAACCCCGGAATCCCGACGGCGAGACACGCCGCGTCGGGGTCGAGATCGAGTTCGCCGGGTTGCCCCCCCGCGATACCGCCGAGCTGGTACGCGAGCTGTTCGGCGGTGAACTGGTGGTCATCAGCGCCCACCGCCTGAAGGTCCGGGGGACTCGCTGGGGAGAGTTCGTCATCGAGCTCGATACCCAGTATGCCCACCCCGACAGTCAGGTGCTCGACGCCAAGCCGAAGGACGACACCGAGTGGGAGCGCCAGCGCCACCAGATGCGGGTCGACTTTCACACCCGCGCCCGCGAGCT
The DNA here is from genome assembly GCF_051216275.1 of Halomonas salsilacus. Taxonomy (NCBI): domain Bacteria; kingdom Pseudomonadati; phylum Pseudomonadota; class Gammaproteobacteria; order Oceanospirillales; family Halomonadaceae; genus Halomonas; species Halomonas salsilacus. The sequence goes on along the minus strand of NZ_JBPKAQ010000012.1, from coordinate 22,045 downwards.
GATCGGCGACGTGGTCACCGGCCTCGTCCCCACCGAGATCATCTGCCCGCCGGTGCCCTGGAACGAACTCGAGGAGCTCGACGCCCTGTTCGCCGGATTGCGGGAGCACGGCGCCAAGGGCACCGACGCCAGCCTGCTCTATGGCTTTGGCCTGCACCTCAACCCCGAGGTGGCAACCCTAGAGACAGCGAGCCTCCTCGACCACCTGCGCGCCTACCTGCTGACCGCCGAGTGGCTGCGCGAGCAGATCGACGTGGACATCACCCGCGAGGTGCTGCCCCACGCCAACCCCTTCCCCAAGGCCTATGCGCTGAAGGTCCTGGCGCCGAACTATGCGCCGGACCTGGATACCCTGATCGGCGATTACCTGGCGGACAACCCGACCCGCAACCGCGAGCTGGACATGACCCCGCTGTTTGCCCACCTTCGGCCGGACTATCCCCACGAGCTGTTTCACAACAAGCTGGTCAAGGCCCGCCCGACCTTCCACTACCGACTGCCGGACGCCCGCCTCTCCGAGCCCGGCTGGGGCTCGGTGACGGAGTGGAATCGCTGGCTCGAGGTCGAGACACTGGCCGCCGACAAGGACCTGCTGCATGAACGCAGCGCCGGCTATGTGGCCAAGCACACCCGCTCGCCGCTCGCCAGGCTATGGCTGCGCATGCGCGGCTGGGCGGGGGCCGCGTGAGCGACACCCGCCCCCTGATCGGCATCACCACCTCCGACGACAAGAGCCAGATCGCCTGGCTCTTCGACTGGTTCGCGGTGTGGCGACACGGCGGCCGCCCCCGTCGCCTGTCGCCCTCGCGCCCCCTGCCCGACTACCTCGACGGCCTGATCATCGGCGGCGGCGACGACATCCAGGCGCATCTCTACAACGCCGAGGTGCAGTTCGACGTGCGCCTCGACCCCCAGCGCGACGAACTCGAGCTCGAGCTGCTGGAGCGCTTCATCCCCGCGGGCGCCCCGGTACTCGGCATCTGCCGCGGCGCCCAACTGATCAACGTCTACCTGGGCGGCACCCTGGACCCGGACATCTATACCACTCACGAGGGGCTCAAGCGGCGCCGCACCGTGCTACCGCGCAAGACGGTGGACATCGTCGGCGCCAGCAAGCTGCACCGCATCCTCCGGGTCAGCTGGTGTCGCATCAACAGCCTGCACCACCAGGCGGTCCAACGGGCCGGTCGCGGCATCGAGATCGTCGCCCGCGACCGCGACGGCCTGGTGCAGGGCATCGAGTCCCGCGACCACGAGTTCCTGATCGGCGTGCAGTGGCACCCGGAGTGGCTGATCTTCAACCGCCCCCAGCAGCGGCTGATCCGCGCCCTGGTCAAGGCCTCCGGACGCCATCGCGACCGGCTCGCTGACCCGCCGGCACCTTGACACGCCGACGGCCACCCGAGGGTGGCCGTCGAGGGTCTTGCGGGTCAGGCTCAGCTCTCCAGGGTGGCCTCCAGGGTGATCTCGGCATTGAGCAGCTTGGAGACAGGGCAGCCGGCCTTGGCCTTCTCGGCGCACTCCTCGAAGGCCGCCTGATCGGCCCCCGGGATCTTCACCCGGGTCACCAGGTGAATGCTCGGGACATGAAAACCGCCCTCCGGGTCTTCGGCCAGGGTCACGGTGGCCTGGGTATCGATGCTCTCGGGCTCCATGCCGGCCTCGCCCAGGATCAGCGACAGCGCCATGGAGAAGCAGCCCGCATGGGCGGCGCCGATCAGCTCTTCCGGATTGGAGCCCGCCTCGCCCTCGAAGCGCTGGCGAAAGCCGTACGGCGTCTCCTTCAGCGCGCCGCTCTCGGTGGACATCGTGCCCTTGCCGTTCTTGATGCCGCCCTGCCAGCGGGCCGAAGCCGTCTTGGTAATGCTCATGGGTCACTCTCCCGAATGAATGGCGTTGATGAGGTGAATGGCACACCCAGTGTAGTCGCCTCTCACGCCAGCGCCTCTTAAGTCTTCGCCTCTTAAGTCTGCGCCTCTCGAGCCAGCCCCACTCAAGCCAGCGACTCGAGTGCCGCCTGGTAGTCGGGTTCGTGCTTGATCTCCCCGACCAGCTGGCTGTGGATCACGCGGTCGCGCTCGTCGAGTACCACCACCGCCCGCGCACAGAGTCCCTTCATCACGCCGCTGCAAAGGGCCACGCCCCAGGTCCGATGGAACTCGGGATGGCGGAAGGTCGAAAGGGTCTCCACGTTGTCCAGGCCCTCGGCGCCGCAGAAGCGCTTGGCGGCAAACGGCAGGTCGGCAGAGACCACCAGCACCACGGTGTTGGCCATCTGCGAAGCCAACTTGTTGAAGGTGCGGGTCGACAAGGCACAGGTCGGGGTGTCGACGCTGGGGATGATGTTGAGCACCTTGCGCTGGCCGGCGAAGTCGGCCAGCGTCACGTCGGCCATGTCGGTGTTGGTCAGGGTCAGGGCGGGAGCCGCCTGGCCCATCTCCGGGAAATCACCGGCCACGTCCACCGGGTCGCCGGCGCGGGTTACCTGTCTCATGCAGCACACTCCTGGGTCATCATGGGGAAAAACGAGCCTAACGAGACGCCGCTGGCACGGCCAACGTTGGCGTCAACGCTTGCCGTCACGCAGCGCCGCCAGGGCAGCGGCCAGCGCCTGGTGACCCAGCTCGCGCATGGTGGCGACATTGCGCTCGGGGATCGCCTCGGGGTTCGGGTAGTGCTCGAGCGCCTGCTCGAGTCCCGTCTCACGCAGCAGGTGCAGCATCGGAAAGGGCGAACGGTTGGTGAAGTTGGCCGCATCCTCCTGCTCTGCCCCCTCGAAGCAGTAATCGGGATGGAAGCTGGCCAGCTGGTAGGTGCCCTCAAAGCCCTGGTCCGCGAGCAGCGCCTCGGCGATGGCCAGGAAATCCAGGTAATCGTCGAAGTCATCGAGCCCGGGCGTCAGCACCAGCAGGGTGGTCTCGATGGCGGGGGTCTCGTCGAGCCGCTCGCACTCGGCCACCAGCAAAAGCAGGGCGCGCTCCCAGTCGCCAGCCTTCACCACCACGTAGCGGATGGTGTCGCCGGCTACCTCCCGGCCGGCGAAGGGGCAGACGTTGCGGGCGACCACGAAGGTCTCGACCCAGGCGCGCGTGGCGGCCAGGGCCTGATCCTGATGGGGCTCGGTGGATGCGGACATGGAGACTCTCGCGGCAGCGGGGAAATGGGATCTGCTATTGTGGCAGAAACGCCCTCAGAAACCCCGACAGAAACGCGTTCAGCCACCGTCAGCAATCCTGTCCAGCCGGAAGCGATCCTGATCAGGCGCCAATCAGCCGCCAAGGAGTCCCCATGCCCGCCGTCCCACTGCCCTCTGCCGCGCCATCTACCGTCACCCTGCCCGCCACCGCCCATGAGCCCGCCGTCGAGCTCCCTGCCATCGGCCAGGGCACCTGGCACATGGGCGAGAGACCCGCCCCACGCCAGGACGAGGTACACGCCCTGCAGCTAGGCCTGGACCTGGGCCTGACGCTGATCGACACCGCCGAGATGTATGCCGATGGCGGCGCTGAGGAGGTCGTGGGCGAAGCGCTGCTGGGCCGGCGCGACGAGGCCTTCCTGGTCTCCAAGGTCTACCCCTGGAACGCCGGGCGCGACTCGGCCATCGCCGCCTGCGAGGCGAGCCTTAGGCGCCTGAAGACTGATCACCTGGACCTCTACCTGCTGCACTGGCCGGGCAGCATCCCTCTGGAAGAGACATTGGAAGCCTTCGAGCGGCTGCGCGAAGCGGGCAAGGTCCGCCGTTTCGGGGTCTCCAACTTCGACGTGGACGAGATGGCCGAGCTCAACGCCCTGCCCGGCGGCGAGGCCTGCGCCGTCAACCAGGTGCTCTACCACCTGGGCTCCCGGGGCATCGAGCACGCCCTGCTCCCCTGGCAACGCGAGCACGGCTTTCCCACCATGGCCTATTGCCCGCTGGCCCAGGCGGGCCAGCTTCGCCGGGGGCTGCTCACCCACCCCGAGGTACTCGAGATCGCCTCGTCGCTCGGCATCACCCCCACCCAACTGCTGCTGGCCTGGGCGGTCCGTCCCATCAACGGATGTCGCGATGTCATCGCCATCCCCAAGGCCACCCGCCTGGAGCACGTCGAGCAGAACGCCGGGGCGCTGTCGATCCCGTTGCCGGACGAGGCGCTGACCCGCCTCGACGACGCCTTTCCGGCACCCGGCCGCAAGACACCGCTGGATATCGTCTAGCACCTGCGTGACGCGAGCCGATCGGCCAGACGGGTCGGCTCCGGCAGCTTGGTTCGCCCGAGGCAACGCACTACCCAGTCCAGCGCCGTGGCAAGCGTCACGCGATGCCCCGGCGAGACGAAGATCGGCTTTACCTTCTCCCGCGAGCGCAGCACCGCGCCGATCACCTCGTTATCCGGCCCGTCGGTGAGCGGCGTCCAATCGCCCCTGGCCGGCCCCGGCTCTTCGTTCCGCCCACAGAGCCGCGACTTGGCCACGCCAATGGTCGGCAGGTCGAGCCACAGCCCAAGATGAGACGCCACCCCGAGCCTGCGCGGATGGGCGATGCCCTGGCCGTCCACCATCACCAGCTCGGGGCGGAGGGTCAGCTTCTCGAAGGCGGCCAGCGCCGCCGGCACCTCGCGAAACGACAACAGCCCTGGGATATAGGGCATCCGCGTGGGTTCGCGATGCACCACCCGTTCCACCACCTCAAACTCGTTCGATTCCCCCGGCGGCCAGGCCAGCACCACCACCGCTGCTCGGGTGATCTCGCCTCCCTGCTCGAAGCCGATATCTACCCCGGCGATGCGGTGCAACGGGTCGAGGCGATCCGCACGCTCCACCCGCCCGGCCAGGCGCTTCTGCAGGGCGATGGCCTCCCGGGGCGCGAGATTCCAGTCGTGAAGGGGGGTATTAGGCATGAGGACTCCTGAACAGCCGCTTTCCAGTCGCGTAGACTATCGCCCCCGGGACGCAGGCTGTGAAGGGCCTGGTCAGGGGGACAAGGAGACCACATGAAGCTGATCCATACCGCCGACTGGCACCTCGGCCAGAGCTTCCACGGCCAGGAACGCCATGCCGAGCATCGCGCCTTCCTCGCCTGGCTGCTCGACAATCTCCTCGAACGCCAAGCCGATGCCCTGCTGGTGGCCGGCGACCTCTTCGACGTGGTCAACCCCTCACTGCGCGCCCAGGAGCTGCTCTATGACTTCATCGTCGCCGCCCACGAACGGCTGCCGAGCCTGGATATCGTACTGATCGCCGGCAACCACGACAGCGGCAACCGCATCGAGCTGCCCGCCCCCCTGATGCGCCGCCTGCGCACCCACGCCCTGGGGCGGGTGAACTGGCTGGACGACGGCACCCTGGACACCGAGCGCCTGCTGGTGCCGCTCACCGACGCCGAGGGCGAGACGCGCGCCTGGTGCCTGGCGCTACCCTTCCTGCGCCCCGCCGAGGTGACCGGCTCGGCGCTGGGGAGTCGTGACGACGCCGGCGACATCCCGCCCAGCGACACGCCACGCAACGGCTACGTCGCCGGTATCAGCCGGGTGCATCGCCAGCTCATCAAGGCCGCCCGCGAGCGTCGCGAGCCTGGCCAGGCCCTGGTGGCCATGAGCCACGCCCACCTGCACGGGGCATCGGTCTCCGAGGCCAGTGAGCGACCCATCGTTATCGGCGGCGAGGAGTCGATCTCCGCCGCCCTCTTCCCGCCGGAGATTGCCTACGTGGCGCTGGGCCACCTGCACCGCGCCCAACAGGTTGGCGAGTCGCGCATCCGCTACAGCGGCAGCCCCTTGCCGCTGGACTTCAGCGAGGTGGCCTATCCCCACCAGGTGGTAGAGGTAATCCTCGAGGGCGAGGCGCTGGTCGACACCACGGCGATACCCGTGCCGCGCCCGGTGGCCATGCACCGCATCGGCCCCGCTCCCCTGGACGAGGCGCTCGCCGCGCTCGAGGCCCTGCAGGACGACCCAGCGCTGCCAAGGGAGCGGTGGCCCTGGCTGGAGGTGCGCGTGGAGCTCGACGCCCCGATCCCCGACCTGCGCGCCCGGGTGGAGGCCGCCCTCAAGGACAAGGCCCTGCGCCTGCTGCGCCTGGAGCGCCGTCTGCCGAAGGGGGAGGACGGCGCGTCGCCGGCGCGAGTGGATCTCGAGACCCTTGGCCCGCGCCGGCTCTTCGAACTCACCTGGGCGTCGCGCTGGGGCGAGCCGCCGGGCGACGAGGTGCTGGCCGACTTCGACACGCTGCGCCAGGAGGTGCTTGACGCCGATGACAGTGATGCGAGCGCCCGGGATGCCCGCCCATGAAGATTCTCGCCCTGCGCCTGGAGAACCTCGCCTCCCTGCCCGGACCGCTCGAACTCGACTTCACCGCGCCGCCGCTCAGTGATGCCGGCCTCTTCGCCATCACCGGACCCACGGGGGCAGGCAAGAGCACCCTGCTCGACGCCCTGTGCCTGGCGCTCTACGGCAGCACCCCCAGGCTGCGCCAGGCGCCGGCCCGCGACAGCCAGATCGACGACACCCCGGACTCCAAGCTCACCACCAGCGATGCGCGCACCCTGCTGCGCCGCGGCACCGCCAGCGGCTACGCCGAGGTGGACTTCCTGGGCCGCGACGGGCGCCGCTACCGCGCCCGCTGGGCCGCGCGCCGCGCCCGGGAGAAGGCCACTGGCCGCCTGCAGGGGGTGGAGCAATCGCTCACCGACCTCGACGACGAACGCCTGCTCACCGCTCAGAAGCGCGAGTTCGACCGTCTGCTACCGGAGCGGCTCGGGCTCAGCTTCGACCAGTTCACCCGTGCCGTGCTGCTCGCCCAGAGCGAGTTCGCCGCCTTCCTGCAGGCCGACGACAACGCCAGGAGCGACCTGCTGGAGCGACTCACCGGCACCAGCGAGTATTCCGAGATCTCCGTGGCCGCCTATCGGCGCGCCAACGAGGCAAGAAAGGCGGTCGATGCCCTGGAAACGAAGCTCGCCGACGACCTGCCCGCCGAGTCCGAAGCCCGCGCCGAACTGGAGCGGGCCGCCGAGGCCACCCGGGAAGCCCTCGCGCACCTGCAGACCCAGGCGGAATCGCTCAAGGCGCAGCAACGCTGGCACGATGACGATGCCCGCCTGCGCGATGCCCATGCTGACGGGGTAACAAGGCAGCAGGCCGCCGAAGCCGATTGGCAGTCCTTGGCCGGGCGGCGCGCCGACCGCGACTGGCGCCGGCTGATTGGTCCCCGCCACCAGGATCTCGCCCGACAGACCCGCCTGCCCAGGTTGATCGAAGCGGCCGAATGCACCCGCGACACCACCCGGAAGGGCCGGGTCGAGGCACAGCAGCAGACCAATAACGCCACCGCTGCCCACCGCAAGGCCAGTGAGGCTCTGGAAGCGGCCAGCGCCGCGCGCCGCCGGGCGGAGCCCGCCCTCAACCAGGCCCGCGAGCTTCATCATGCCCTGGCCCAGCGCAAGCGCGAGCTGGGCGAGCTCGAGGCCGAGCAACAGCGCGCCCGTGAACAGGCGAGAAAGCAAGGCGAAGAACACCGCCAGCAGCACGCGGCACAGCGGCAGCGGCTCGAGCAGCAGCGCCAATGGCAGGCCACCCTGGCCGAGCTGGTGGGTGAGCACTCCCACCACCACGCCGCCCGCCAGGCCATCCAGCAGGCCCACGACCTGGCCGCCGCCCGCCAGCTGTCGCTGGGTGAGTTGCAGGCCGCCTGGCGCGACTTCCACCAGGCCGAGCAGGCCCACCGGCAGCACGAGACGCGCCTCGCCCGGGTCAATGAGCGCCTGGCGAGCCTGACCCGCGAGGGACAGGCCGCCCGCCGGCACCTGGAGGAGCGCCAGGCCCACCTCGAGAGCCTCTCGGCCTTTATCGAGCGCGCCCGCGCCGCCAGGAGCGAGAGCGTGGCAATGCTGCGCGACGGCCTTACGGAAGGCGAACCTTGCCCAGTCTGCGGAGGCCTGGACCACCCCTGGCGCCAGCACCCGCCCGCCAGCCCCGAGGTGGCCCAGCTCGTCGCCCAGCGGGAAGCGGAAGAGCGCGAACTCACCGCCGCCCGCGAGGCCTATGAACAGGCGCTGAACGATCACCAGGCGCTACAGGCGCAGTACACGCTTGCCCGGGACACCCGACAGCAACTGAACGAAGAACAGCCGACCGTCCAGGGGCGGCGGGAATCCGCTCGCCAGGCGCTCGAGGCCCAGCCACTGCACCCAGCGCTGACCGAGGTGGCGGTGGACGAGCGAGACACCTGGCTGAACCAGCAGCGCCAGCGCCGCCTCGATGAACGCAGCGCCCACCAAACCAGCCTGGAGATGCTCCAGCGCGCCGAAGCCGAACTCGCCCCGCTGGAGGCATCGCTGCGCCAGGGGGAGCTGGTACTCACCCGCCTGATCACCGAGAAAGCCAGCGCCGAGGCGCGGCTGGCTGAGCTGGACGAGCGCCGCCCCGACCTGCAGCGCCAGCACGATGATACTGCCAACGCCCTGTGTGCCCTGCTCGGCGACCACCCCACGCCGGAGGCCTGGCAGCAGTGGCTAGACCGCACCGAGACGCAAGCCCGCCAGGCCCAGGATGCCGCCCTCACCCGCCGACACGACGCCGAACGCGAGCAGCAGCGCCTGGCCCAGCAACTGGCGCATCTGGAGGAACAGCTCACCGCCCTGCAGCAGGAGCACGACGAGCTAGCCCGCTCCCTCGCCGAATGGCGTGGGTATCATCCCGAACTGAGTGATGCCACCCTCCACCGCCTGCTGGCCCAGAGCGACGACGAGGCCATCGAGGAGGAGAAGCGGCTCGAGGAGGCCGACCAGACCCGTCAGCGCGCCGCCGCCACCCTCGCCGAGCGACGCGACGCCCTGCTGCGCCACCGCCGCGGCCAGGAACTGATCGACGACGACGAGGATGAGGCACTGCTGGAAAAGGCCGTGGCCGATGCCCTGCAGCGCCGCCAGGCCGCCCTGGCCGAGGCCTACGCCGAGCTGACCCCGCGGCTGGATGAAGCCCAGAAAGCCCGCGACACCGCCGCCTTCGCCCTGAGCGACGACGAGCGACGACGCCGGCGCCAGCAGGCCGGCCAGAGCAAACTGGAGGCGGCACGCGTCGAGCATCGCCGGTGGGGCGGAATCAGCGAGCTGATCGGCTCCGCCGACGGCAAGGTGTTCCGGCGCATCGCCCAGGCCTACAACCTGGAGCAGCTGCTGGAGCACGCCAACGCCCACCTATCCGGTCTCAGCCGGCGCTACCGCCTGGCGCGGGGTGGATCACCACTGGGCCTGCTGGTGGTGGATCATGACATGGGCGATGAGCGCCGCTCGGTGCATTCCCTCTCCGGCGGCGAGACCTTCCTGGTCTCCCTGGCCCTGGCCCTGGGGCTGGCATCGATGGCCTCGGGGGAGCTCACCATCGAATCGCTATTTATCGACGAGGGCTTCGGCAGCCTCGACCCACAGTCCCTGGCACTCGCCATGGAGGCCCTGGATGGCCTGCAGGCCCTGGGCCGCCGCGTGGGCGTGATCTCCCATGTGCAGGAGATGCACGAACGCATCCCGGTGCAGATCCAGGTAGAACCGCTGGGCAATGGCACGAGCCGGATTAGGTTGGCTTATCCACCCTGATGTTCAGCCCCAGTACCCTGGAACATCGCATGCAAGTCGACGGTTGAACGCTCGCCGATGGCAGCGAAATTCTCGTCCAGCCAACGCGTGGCAGTGTCGCGGCCCATATCGCGGAGTTTGGTCAGGAACGCCCACTCCACGTTCATCTTCGACGAGGCACCCAGGGGTTTCAGCTCCGCCTGGTTCTCGATGATGTGCACACGCACCTGTCGATATTCGTCCTCCGATAACTTGCCCTCACGGATCAACCGGTCAACGAAATCGATGCCTCGTAGCTCCTTGAGCAGGCTGCCGTTGAAGCTGATCTCGTTCATCCGGTTCTGGATCTCCTGAGGCGTGCTTGGCGCCCCCTTACGCTCGATCGGGTTGACCTGGATCACCACGATGTCGTCGGTGCCGGTCTTGCCGTGGAACGGAAACAGCGACGGATTGCCCATGTAGCCGCCATCCCAGTAGGGTACGCCGTCGATCTCCACCGCCTGGTAGAGTTGAGGCAAGCAAGCCGAGGCCATCACCATGTCCGCGGTCAACGTCTCCCGCGGGAAAACCTTGACCGTGCCGCTTTCCACATTGGTAGCGGAGATGAAGAGTTTGAAAGCGTTGCATTTGCGCACCATGTCAAAATCGATGCTCGCCTCCACCAGATCACGCAGCGGATTGATATCCATGGGGTTGAGCTGATAGGGCGAGGCCACGCGCGACATCGCATCAATGGCGTGATACATGGGGTTGTTCTCCAGCCCCCAATTATCCATCAGCACGTCGATCGGCATGCGTTTCAGCGGACTGTTCTTTGCACCATCGCTCATGGCGCGCCAGAAATCGGCGAGTGCGGCGCGAGCGCCCTCTGGGCCGTCGCGGGTGAAACCATCCGCCAGCGCCACGGCGTTCATTGCCCCGGCCGATGCGCCCGAGACACCGGCGATCTGCAATCGGCCATCTTCCAGGATCCGATCCAGCACCCCCCAGGTGAAAGCGCCATGGGAGCCTCCGCCCTGCAAGGCGAGGTTAACGAGTTTCGGTTTCTGTGCCATGGGATAGGTCCTTTCCAATTGTGGAGGCGCTGACCACGAGATACTCAGGCCAGATAGTCGTGCACGACACGCCCGTAGGGCAGCGACAGGTCGGCGATGATGTGCTGGCCCTCGACGATCCGTCGCACCGGCAGGTCGGCCACCGGCGCGTTGACGTGCGGCACCAGATGTAACCGCGCCCGCCCGCGCCAGAAACCCTTGACAGTGATGTCCGTCATCTCGAACGCTACGAGTTCGGCGATCCGAGGCCCGCCGGTGACGCAGGGGATCAGCTTCAGGTTCACGGCAGTCTTGCCAAGTTTGCCCGCGCATTCATCGGGGTCGTCACTGGCGGTGTCGTGCTTGTAGACCATCGTGCCCATGGCCACCCGCTGGCCGGCATAGGAGAGAGTGCCGGTCAGCGTATCCTTCTCGACCCGCAGGGAAGGCTCACCCCAGCGCTTGGGGAACCCCCAGATCTCGCGCCCGGCGGTGATCGGCGGCTCGATGTTCAGAAACATCATCGCGGTGTAGTTGACCGCCTTGCCGTCCAGCGTGCAGGGGATGACGATGCCTGATTCCTCATAAGCGCCGAAACCAGAGCTGTCGGGCATCGCAATCCACTCATAGACCACCGTGCCAGAACCATCGGGTTCCAGCGGCTCGGGCACCATGTTGCGGATCGCCTCGGGGTCGGTCGCATAGATGATGTTGAAATATTGCCGGTCGATGAAGCGGTAGGGGCCGTGGGGATAGCTTGGATTTCCCGGCGGCATGCCGGAGAGTGACAGGATGTCTTCCTTGTTCATGACTCAGTCCATCCGCCAGCCATGGCTGACCACAATGCTCTGGCCGGTCAGCGCATTGCTTGGAAAGGTGGCGAGGAACAATGCGGTATGCGCCACATCCTCGACCGTGGTGAATTCCTTGTCCACGGTCTCGCCCAACATCACCTTGTTGACGACGTCCTCCTCCGAGATACCGAGATCTTTGGCCTGTTCGGGAATCTGCTTCTCCACCAGCGGCGTCTTGACGAAGCCGGGACAGATCACGTTGGTGCGCACACCCTTGTCGCCACCTTCCTTGGCAATCGTCCGTGCCAGGCCCATAAGGGCATGCTTGGCCGAGACGTAGGGCGCCTTGAGGGCGGACGCCTCCTGAGAATGGACCGAGCCCATGTAGAGGATCGTGCCCGACCCCTGTGCGTACATCTGTGGCAGCACGGCCTTGGACGTCAGGAAGGCACCGTCGAGATGGATCGACACAACCTTGCGCCACTCGTCGAAGGTAAATTCCTCGACCCGTTTGACCATCTGAATGCCAGCGTTGGACAACAGAACGTCCACGCGTCCATATGTCTCGATCACCTTGTCGATACCCTGTTGGACGGCGTCCGGGTCGGTCACATCCATGTCGACACCCATATGCCCTTCGCCGAGTGATTTTGCAGCCTTGTTCGCCGCGTCAATATCGATGTCGGCGATCGTCACCTTGCCGCCTGCAGCGGCGAAGTATTTTGCGATTTCGAGGCCGAGGCCACTGGCGCCACCAGTAATGACGCAAACCTTGCTGTCAAGTTTCATGGTCGTTTCACCTTTACGTCTTCTGAAGTAATGAACCGACCATCTGCAAGTGCAAAGGGCCGATAATATCAGCTCGCCAAACCACACTCGCATGACGTGCATGGGTACTATTGATTACCTATACCAACATGTTTGGAATGAGCAGCCTGGCGCCTTATGACAACTTGGTCTGAATGTAGACTCCATGCCGGGTGGTCAAGAGATCAGGGCCCACTTGAGTGGGCCCATCCCATGGATGTCCACACTGCGCATGGCAGGCCGGATGCCGGCTTAGCCATCCCAAGCGGGGCCTATCGTTATTTATCCAATACCACGTGGTGGGTAGTCCTTTTCCTGAATAATGCCAATTCCCTTCTTGATCGTCTCCAGATCGGGACGACAGAAAGGGGCGCTGGAGATTTCAGCGAAATGCAGCCTGCCATCTGGTCGGAGGAAAAATAAACCGGGCTCGGCAAAAGATTGATCGGTTTCCGCCTCATCCAATGGGGTAGAAATATACAGCCCCAAATCCCACGCCTGATCGGTACTAAGGCCATAGGCTACCTTGAAATTCAGACCCAATTCAGAGGCGAATTTTTCAGCCTTCTCCTCAGGGTCGGTGGATACCGCGATGACCTCAACGTTCATTTTTTCAAAGTCTGGATTCATGCCATTGACTTGGCTTAGATATTTTTTACAGATGGGACAATGCAAACCGCGGTAAATGACCAGCATTCGCCACTTCCCCGGGGGCGGCCGACCAGGCACCAATGCCTCGCCACCGACGGTTTGCAAGAAAAAATCCGGAAATAACGTATCTATTTTTATCTGTATTGACATGACTCAAACCCTGTTTGCGCTGCACCAGCCTGCCAATATGGCCCGATCACCACACATTGGCAGGAACCTGCGCAATCAGTTTGAGAGACGGGGATAGCCGGATCTGTGCGCTACCGCACAGAACGCAAAGCGGAATTGGATAGTTTTAAAGCGGCCGCACCGGGAACTGGACGGTGCAATTCTCGCACCTTGTCAGGCAGAGGCTGTTGCCAACTTCCTCTCATCCGACCGGCGGAATGTACCGATGTCGAAGCTGCAACGTAGTACTTGCCTGCCAGCCGAGTGGAACAATTAGGTACACCTTAAATTTTTACCACCCGACACCGCATCAAAGCTCGATGCCAACGTGATGCAGAACCGTCACCATCAGCCAGTAGCAGATGGCGGTGATCCCGATCGAACCCGCGAGCCCAAGGTAGAAGTTGACTCCCTTCGCCAACAGCAGAGGCAGCGCAATGAACAACGCCAGGGAGGGCAAAACCAGCCAGAACACGCTACCGGAAAGCTCGCTGACCTTCCCACTATCGCCCGTATCGATGTAGAGCCAGAGCATGGCCAGGACGGACGTCAGCGGAATCGACGCAAGCACAGCGCCGACAAAGGAGCTGCGCTTGGAGATCTCCGCTATCAGCACCACCAGGACAGCGGTTATCGCCACTTTCGTGATGTAATAAACCAAGTGATTCCACCTCCGGGAGCAGGGATGTGCCCGATAGACTTTCGTTACGGCTGACACACTCCCTACAATCCAAAGGTCTCCTTTACCTTCTCTTCGAACGTCTTGTCATCCATGCGCTTACGCATTGGCACGAACTGCTCTGCCTCCTTGCCAACCTCAATGGCAATATCACTATCATCATCTTCAATGACATGTTTCACGGCTTGAGCTATAGGAAGCGGATCAGGCCCTTCATTGATTGCCTTGGCAACAATCGGCACAAAATGAGACACCAATCCCCTATAGGGAGAGCTGTCGGCGGTTGTTTTGCTATTGGCGACAAGCCCTTTTTTCACGAAGTTTGTCCCGAACAATCCGGCAAGAATTGAATGCACTCTTATACCAAAAGGAGCAACCTCGAACCTCAAGGAATCGGTAATACCTTCGACAGCATATTTGCTGGCATTATAGTGGGACAGCAGGGGGAGTCCCATCTTGCCCAGGAAGGAAGAAATATTGATAATAACGCCACTTCTCGCTTCCCGCATATGTGGCAGGACCTCCCTGGTCATCTTTATCAGACCAAACACATTCACATCAAATTGCTTGAATATTTCCTCATCAGTCCCTTCTTCCAACGTCGCCAGAAGGCCGAATCCCGCATTATTCACCAGGGCATCGATCTTCCCTTCCTTGTCCATGACATGCTGGACTGCTGCCTGAATAGATGTCGTATCCTGTACATCAAGCGTCACTGCATTAAGTTGGACACCGAGCTTTTCAGCCTCCTCCATCAGTTCCTGACTGCTGTTTCTCACGCCCGCGTAAACGCTGTAGCCATGCTGGGCAAGCAGCAGCGCTGTTGCCTTGCCCATGCCCGATGTTGCACCTGTGATCAAGACGGTCTTATTCATGACAAGATCCTCTTCCGGCTAATGGATTCTTTCTTTATATTCATGAGCTCCGAGCCGTGTTCGTCGGCCACAAGTGTAGCCGTCCCTAACTGTTGAGCGTGCACATTTCACGACGGTGGCGGCAGTCGCGTCAGGGCGCGGATCTCATCGCGCAAGGCGATCACCTCATTCCGGAGCAGGTCCAACTGTCTGGCCCCCGCCAATTCGGCATCGATACTATCGGCGTCACGGCCGACGAAGAAGGTGGCAAGCGCCGCTGTCACGTAGCCGAAGATACCGAAGGCGTAGAGCGCCAGTAAGACGCACAGCACACGCCCCTCCCCCGTCTGAGGCCAGTACTGCGAGCCCATCGTCGTCATGATCATCGCGGTCCACCACAGCGACTCGCCGTAGCTGTCCGGGCCGCCGGGCACCTCGCTCTCGAACGCGTACATCCCCGCCGCACCGGCGAAGGTGACCAGAAGGGTGAGGGCGATCACGTACCCGAAGCCCCGTCGGCTCAGGCTCGCACCCAGCGCCTTCATCCCGCGATTCAACGAACTGACGACGCGAAACAGCCGCAACCCACGCCCCGTCCTGGCCAGGCGGAGTAGCCGAAATGTCCGGAAGACGCGGAAGATTCGCAGCGCGGGGATCAGCAGCGAAATAGCGGTCAGCCAGTTACCCTTGAGATAACCAACCCTATCCGGGACCAGCAACAACTTCACAGAAAAATCGACAATGAAGACGACCCAGATAGTCGTTCCGAGATAATAGAACAACCGGCTCTCGCCCCAGATCAACTCCACGACCAACAGCGCCAACCACACGAACGCGAGAACGAGCATTGGCGTTTCCAGCCAGCCCTCCAGACGCTGGAGCAGCTGGTATCGCTCTCGTTCGAGCTCCTCCTCGTCCGCGGTTTTTTCGTCAGAATTTTCGCTCATCGAGCGCCCCTCCCCAACCTACCGAAATGCTAAGCATGGCGGCCGGCACGTTTTCATACAGTATCGGTTGGTAACTGCCATGATGCGTCCCTGCCGCTGTCGATAAACCAGAGATGGGCGCTCGGCCCAGACCAACGGCGACGGCATGCCCGAGGCAGGCAGTGAAGCCGACCACTCACTCGTCTTTCGGATAGGGCCTAAGGCCAAGAAGGGTCTCGGATTTCTCGGTAAGCGGTTGATCCATAAGATGCTTGTCGGTGTACTGGGCGAGTTGATCCCGAAGCAGCGCATACACGGCTTCGCGGCCCTGGCTGGTGTCGATTTCAACGCACTTTCCCTTGCTCTTGAACAGCTCAACCGTTGGCAGCGTTTCGGCCTTGAAGGTATCAAACCTGAGTTTCATGGCCTCGACGTTGTCATCGGCCCGACCCGAGTACCTGGCACGGCCCATGATGCGCTGCTCGAGAACCTCAAAGGGACATTCGAAGTACAGCATGGTGGGCAGCTCTGCCTCCCTGCCGAAGACCTCGTACCATGCCTCCAGGTTGGACAGCGAACGGGGAAAGCCATCGATCAGGAAGTTTCTCTTGCCGGTGGTCCGAGTGGTCCGTTCCATGGCGTCCTTGAGCAGACGAACCACGATCTCGTTGGGCACCAGCTTGCCGGCGGCGATGTATTCCTTGATGACCTCGGTCGTGGGACCTCCAGCCTTCTGCTCTGCACGCAGCAGATCACCCGTGGAGAGATGCGTCCAGCCCAGCTGAAGTTCCGCGAGTTCACACATGGTGCCCTTGCCAGCCCCGGGGCCACCGAGCACATAGACGACATTGGGTTCCGGGCAAGGTTCTCGCGGGTCACAGTGGTGGATCACCACCCTGGGACCCGGGGCAACCCCCATCTTGTAGACGTTCCACTCGCGATCCGTGGGCGGCAATTCATCATCGCAGGTCAATTCGTAGGCGAGATGTCCGTCCAGGCGGCAGATACGCCAGGAGGCGTAGCTATTGGAGTAGGAAATGGCGGGGCTTCTGGCCGCCTTGCCATCGGCACGATCCCAGGCCATCTTGCCGTTCCAGTAGCCGGGGCTGGAGACCACGCCCGATTCGGATTTGGCGGGAGGCGCCTCGGAAGGCACGTAGAGGCCATCGACCTCCGGCAGGCCGGATCCGGATACTTCGATATACAGGGTGTTGGGCATGAATTCTGCGGTTTCGGTCATGGGCATTCTCATGGTCGATTGACGTGTGAATGGAGGGGAAACCCCCAGAAATGAAAGGCATTTACCATACTACGGGCTGCCCGCGATATCTCTCACGCCGGCCGTCAGTAGGCCAACGGCGCCAGCGCCATGACCTCCCCACGCAGCGCCAGCTTCTCCTTCTCGAGCGCGGAGCGCCAGGCCTCGCACTCTTCCTGACGCCTGGGTGCGTTGCGTGAGCCGGCGGCAAAGGTACCGATCCATACCTGGCGGGTGCACCGATCCTGGAAGTCACCCAGCAGGGTCTGACGGTGTTTCAATCCGGTCAGAAAGGCGCGGTGGCGCTTCGGCTCCAACTCGGCCAGGTAGCGGATGCGCTTCACGCTCTTGCGCAGGTCGTGAAAGGCCTCATCGGCGGCTTCGGAAGAGAGCTCGGCCAGGTCACGGTCGTGCCTGGCGATTCGCTCGGCCAACACCTTCTCAATGCGCTTCGACGAGAGCTTGCGCAGGGACTGCCGAAACCCCCTGGAGCTGAGAAAGGCCTGCCAGGCCAGCATCTCCTTGGTGTAATCGGCATCGCCGAGCTGCTGGCACAGCGCCTCGTGCTGTTCGTGATGGCGTGCCTGCAGCCAGTGCTTCAGGGCCCGGCGGCTCCGCGTCGAGAGCGGTGGCGGGGTCTTGTTCAGACTCTCCAGGAAGACGTCCAGGTCGCGCAGGTCGCTGGTGGCCTGGGCTCGACGCTTGAGCCGCTTCAGCCGTTTCTTGAAGCCGGGCATCTTTTTCCGTTCGAGCGCCCGTTTACCTGCGGACTTCTTTTTACCGACAGGCTTCTGGGCGGTGGCCAGCGCGGATTCGCCGATCGCCCGGCTGCGGCGCAGGTTGACGCGGTACTGGTGCAGGAACTCGGGATCGGCGCCGGCGATCACCCCGGGCTCCAGGGCCCTGACCAGGAGGTACTGGTGGCCAAGCAGGCCAAGGATCCGCTGGTTCAGACCGGCCTTGATCAGGTCAGGGGGCTCGGGCTCCTGGCGCTGGAAGAGTGCATGGCTGGCCTCCTCCGGGGCCAGGCTGGCCGCCAGCATGGCCCCATGCTCCCCCACTGCCGACCAGGACGTGGTCACCGGCAGAGTGAGGTGCAGCGCGCCGCCGGTGGGCAGCGACGCAGGCGCCTCGGCGCAGAGCCAGTGGGCCAACTCCAGCAGCGCCGGGTTGTGACCGATCACCAGTACCCTTTTGGTCTCGTCCGGCAGCGCCTTCAACCAGGCGAACAGCACCTGGCCATCAAAGGTGAAGAGGGCCTCGTCGACGAATGCCCGTTCGGTCAGGGAGAGCTCGGGCAGCTGCCCAGCGATCTCGTCAAGGGTCTCCCGGGTGCGCGTGGCGCCGCTGACGTGAAGCTCACCGTCCAGGGCCTGCCACCGCTGCAGGGGAAGTGCCATGGCAGCCGCCTCGCGCCGGCCCCGCTTGCGCAGTGGCCGCTGATGGTCGGCCATGTCGCCGCTGCCCTGTTTCGCCTTGGCGTGGCGCATCAAGAAGAGGTGCCGCATGGGGTCGCTCCGAGCCGCAAGGTGTGGTGCCAAGCTTAGGCCAATTCGACCCGCCTCTCCTCAGTGGCATCGGCCTCGTGGTATAGCTCAGCCATGCAACACTGGACGTCAACTGCACTAAAGGGCCCCAAATGCATATCGGCATCCTCACCCTGCACATCTCGCTGCCCGGCTGTCAGTCGCTGAAGGAGAAGCGCCAGCGCATGGGCGGCCTGCACGAGCGCTTCGGGCGCAACCCGGCGGTAGCGGTCTGCGAGAGCGGCGAACTCGATCGCCTGGAGGCCAGCGAGTGGACCTTCGTGTCGGTCGCCA
The DNA here is from genome assembly GCF_051216275.1 of Halomonas salsilacus. Lineage (NCBI taxonomy): Bacteria > Pseudomonadati > Pseudomonadota > Gammaproteobacteria > Oceanospirillales > Halomonadaceae > Halomonas > Halomonas salsilacus. Next base: position 3,507 of record NZ_JBPKAQ010000012.1, on the reverse strand, counting down.
CCAGCATCCCCAAGGTGGAGGCCCTGCTCGCCGAGATCGAGGACAAGATCCAGCGCGCCGTGGATGGGCGGGTGATGGAGGCGACTCGGGAGCTGCTGTAGCGCAGCGCCATGAAGGCGTCCTGACACAGGCCCTGCGGAGATCGACAAGCCCTGCGGGAGATAGAGAGGAGACAAAATGTCGGATGCAAGAGCGAACCCACCGCGCAGCCTGCTGATCACCGGCTGCTCGAGCGGCATCGGCCATGCCGCGGCCCATGCCATGGCGGCGCGAGGCTGGCGGGTCTTCGCCACGGCACGCGCCGAGGCGGACGTGGCCAGGCACCGCGAGGAGGGCCTGGAGGCCTTGCCGACACCTACCGCAAGGTGGAGGCCCGCCTGGCCAGCCAGGAGGGCAAGGCGCCCTTCACGCTCGGCCCAATGGCCTTATGGCGCAGACGCCTCCACCCAAAAAGGGGATATCCTTTTTCTCACTCGTCTATGCTGCGGAAAGCACGGTAACTCGAGGAGAGCGTCATGAGGAGAGTTGCGTTACACGGCGTGCGTTACCTGGGACTGGCACTGTTGTTGGTGATGGCCAATCAGGCGCTGGCAGCCGAGGTCAACTGGCCGCGAATGACCGACTCGGCGGACGGCGTGCCGATTGCCTACGAGGTGCAGGGGAGTGGCGAACCCACGCTCGTCTTCATCCATGGCTGGAGCAGCGATGGGCGGTACTGGCGCGGGCAGCTCCCGTACTTTTCGCAGAATCATCGAGTGATCACGCTCGACCTTGCGGGGCACGGCCACTCCGGGCTGGGCCGTGACGCCTATACCATGCCGGCCTTCGGGGAGGACGTGAAGGCGGTGATGGAGGATCTGGAAGTGGAGCGCGCGATCCTCATCGGACACTCCATGGGCGGACCGGTCAGCGTGGAAGCGACACGCCTGATGCCGGAACGCGTCATCGGCATCGTGGGTGTCGATACCTTTCACCACCTGGCCTCGGAGATCAGCCAGGAGCAGCACAACAAGATGCTGGAACCGCTCCAGAAGGACTTTGCGCCAGCCGCAAGTCAGTTCGTGGCGTCGATGTTCATCGAGAGCACTGACTCGGAGCTACGCGACTGGGTCATGCACGACATCGCGGCCGCTCCGCCGGAGGTGGCCATCAGCGCCATGGATGACATGCTGTTGCGGCATGCCGACGGGGAAGCGGAGCGGCATTTCGAGGAGCTGACGATCCAGGTGGTGGCGATCAACGCCGATCTGTGGCCCACCGACATCGAGGCCAACCGGCAACTGCAGCCCGAGTTCAGGGCCGTGATCATCGAAGAGTCAGACCACTTCCTGCACATGGCCAAGCCTGAGGCCTTCAACCATGAGCTGGAACGGATAATCGGCACGCCACCATGACGGTCAATGCCGACAGATATCATATCGAGCCGGCAGCGAACCCTGAACTGGTCTAATTGGAGCGGGCACCCCGATAAGCCTCATAATGGAGGCAATGGAGGCAATGGAGGTACTCATGACCAAGCAGAAGCGCAGCCTGGCGACATTTGACCGCGAGTACACCCAGGCGTGCAAATCGCAGAAGCTACGGGTGCCGGCTCGCAACACCGTGCCCGTCGGATCGGCGACCTCGACCCGGTAATAACCGTCCGCTGCCGGGAAGGCCGGGAGGCGTCCCTGGACCTGCAACCTGCCGGTGGCTACCTGCCGCCTTGAACGCTCCAATCGCCGGCTGCGCGCTGGGCTGACGTGGGAGCGAGTGGGGGCGCGCTGGCTGTCGTGACTCATGTCACGGCGATCCTGATTGAATTCCCGCCCATTATCCGCCGCACGCTAACCCGCACTGGCGTCGTTATCGACCACATCCACCACTACGACAACGCGCTCCAGCCTTGGATCGCACAGCGCTACCGCTGTCTGAGTGCTATCGAACAGACGGAGGCAACCTAGCGATCTATTTTGCATGATGCTGTACACAGCGGATTTTCTCTGCGGGCAGCATCATGCATTATACGTAACTGGCAAGGAGGTCCTATGCCAACTTCTTCAGGTAGCGACAATCAGCTGACGCACTTGGAAAAATTCGGAACCGATCCCGGGTCGTTGCATGCGGATATCTATATCCCGGAGAACTTCCCGAAGAACGGGCCGCTCGTCGTCGTGCTGCACGGCAGCACTCAGTCGGCGGAAAGCTATAATCGTGGATCCGGCTGGTCTGAACTCGCCGACGAATGCGGGATAGCGCTCCTGTATCCGGAGCAAAGAAAAACCAATAACCCCCTTAGCAGCTTTAACTGGTTCAAGTCTGGCGACACCGACCGTGGCGGCGGTGAACCACTCTCTATTCGCCATATGATCGAGCAGGTCGTGGATGATTACACCATCGACCCGTCGCGCGTCTTCATCACGGGGATGTCATCGGGGGGTGCCATGACATCCGTGATGCTGGCGACCTATCCGGAGGTATTCGCAGGCGGCGCGATCATCGCCGGACTCCCCTACGGCAGCGCGGACAACTTGATGGAGGCGATGGTTCGCATGAAGGGATATGGCGGCCCGTCAGATAATAAGCTCGACGCGCTTGTGCGCGATGCCTCCACTTTCGCCGGCCCTTGGCCAACGATCTCGGTCTGGCATGGCGGCAGCGATTCGACCGTCGACAATTCCAACGCTGATTCCATCGTTCGGCAGTGGCAGCAGATCCACGAGGTGGAAGGACCACCGACACGGGAGGAGGAGGTCGATGGTTTTACCCGACAGGTCTGGTGCAACTCGGACGAGCGGGAGGTGATCGATGAATACATCATCGAGGGAATGGGCCACGGCACGCCGATCATGGCCGAGGGGGACGAGGGCCTCGGGGAAGAAGACAAGTATATGCTAGAAGTCGGCATTTCTTCGACCCGCCATATAGCGCATTTCTGGGGCCTTACGCAGTAGGGGAACTGTGGTCGGACGTGTCCCGCCAGCACCCAGGATCAAAACCATTACAGCTTAGAAACGGTTGCTTCCTTTCCCCTTAGCGCACAACCCTCCAGGCCGCCCGCGAGGGTTGTTTTTTGGTGCGCCCGGCATGGCGCGCAGCGCCTGACTGGCGCTGTTCCCGGGTGTGGTGCCCCGGATGAGTCCCCTGCACGCCCGGCAAGGGAAAGTGCTAGCCCGGATATTGCACCGGGCCTGTCAGAAACACCCAGATTCTAGGCTCGGTGGGAATGATGGCGCTCTGGGTTTGAGGTTGGCTACTTTTTGATCAATTTCTTGGCTTCAGGGCGCACTTCCCCCAACCCCCATGTCTTTTCTGTGCCGGGGACAGCACGCCGCGACGCTATCCGGGCACCAGCTTGCTGGCCAGCGTCAGGAAGAGGTCCTGCTCCGGGTACTGGCTGCTCAGCATCAACCGGATGGTCCGCGTGTTGCGGGTGATGACGGCGCCGATTTTCAGCAGCTTCAGGCGGATGGTGTTGACCTGGGCTTGGGCGAAGGCGGTTCGCTTGAGGTAAACACGGCGCAGCCG
>NZ_JBPKAQ010000011.1:0-117302 GCF_051216275.1 Halomonas salsilacus | reverse complement strand
CCTGGACAAGGTGATTCGCACCATGCGCGATACCGGTGCCGACATGCAGGCCAAGTACAAGGAGACCTCCCGGGGCGGGCTCGCCGTCAACGCCATCGAGTGCTGAGCGCGGGCAGCCGCACGGGAAAGACTCCGCTACCAGGGCGATGCCCGCCCGGTCAGCCAGCTCTTGAGGCGCTCGGCAAGGCGGTTGACGATCAGGTAGAGGCAGGGCAACACGAATAGCGTCAGCAGCATGGAAATGGAGAGGCCGCCCACCACGGCCAGGGCCAGGGTGCCGGCGGGAAGGAGGTTGAGTTGCCATGGAACCAGCATATCAAAAGAGAGCGGCGTCACTGCAGGCGCATGATGTCTCCATGGAGCCGCGCCAGCCTACCCAGCAACTGGTTGCGTGCCCCGACCGGTACCTCCTGGTGGATCAGGGCGTCCTGCATATGCTGCACCACCGCGTTGAAGTGGGCATCGGTCAGGCCCATGTGCTGGTGAGCCCTGTCCATGGGTGGCCCCTCGTAGCGGCAGGGGCCGTTGGCGATGTCACAGAGCTGTTCCTTTAGGGAGGCGACGAAAAGGTCGATGTTGGAGTTGGCGAAGAAGATGACGATCTCGGGGTCATCGGCCAGGCGCAAGGTGAAGTCCTCGACGATGTCGGTGATGCCGGCCTCACCGCCTAGCCGGGTGTAGAGGCTTTCCTGTTGACTGGTGGGGGCACAACCGGTCATTAGGAATAAAGCCAGCAGAGCTGGCAGGAGTGGCCTCGTCGCACGACTGAATGGCTCCATGGGTTACCTCGATAGGTCAAATGCGATAGATCAGAAGGCGACCTGGAGCGACAGGTAGCCGCCTCCTTGATCGTCCAGGCCGGCGATGCTGCCCAGGTCCAGCCATGCCCCGGTCAGGGAAACATGCTTGTTGAAGAAGAAGGCCGTGTAGAGGCTCTGCCAGTCATCTTCACCGGCGAAGTCCAGGTTATCGGGTTTCTGGCGGTATTCTGCGCCGACCACCCAACTGGGTGACAGGAAAAGCCCCAGCGACCCCTCGGCGACCAGCGAGCGAGAGGCCTTGCGGTCGCCTCCGAAGCCGAGCAGGCCGCCCTGGTTCGCCTTGGTCGAGCGCAGGGTCAGGTTTGCCAACAGGTTTCGCCCCGCCAGAGCATCGAAGAACAGCTTGCTCCCGGCGAGATAGACGTCATTGCCGCGGGTGTCCCTCGCACCCACTGCCAGGGGCAGTTGGCCATCGACCAGCTCCTTGTGCTGAACGCCCAGGCTCCAGATGCCCCAGGGGTGATAGAGCACATCGCCCAGCAGCTTCAGCTTAAGGCCAAGGATGTCCTGATCGAGCTGCCCACCCAGGGTGTCGAGCCCCAGGCGCTGTCGAGCGTAGGAGACTTCCATGCGGTCGTTCCAGTTGGTGGCGATGCCGCTGACGTCCAGGCGATAGTCGTCCAGGCGCGCCGCCGTTCTTGTCGTTGTGATGGACCACTCCCCCTCGCTGGCGGTGCCGGTCAGCACCCCCCACGGCGATAGTCCGCCGCCGGCGGCCCCTTCCACGGCAGTCACGCCACCCGTGCCGAGCAGGCGGCTGTCCGCGGCGGCGGGGTTGACGACGGCTAGCAGCAATGCCAGGCCAAGGGCCAGGGCGGTCAGGGTGGGCAGGCGATAGATCACAGGGCGACTCCTGTGTGATCGAGTCGGTGCGCACGTGCCCAGCTCAGCAGGTCATTCGGTGGCAAGGGGCGCGAAAAAAGATAGCCCTGCAGGAGATCGCAACTCAGGGCTTCCAGCAGGGCCCGAGAAGCGGACGTCTCCACGCCCTCGGCGACGACTTCGAGCCCCAGGTTGTGGGCCAGCTCGATGGTCGAGCGCACGATGATCTCGTCGTCGGGGCTCTCGTCGAGTCGCAATATGAAGGATTTGTCGATCTTGAGCTCCTGGACCGGCAAGCGCTTCAACTGAGCCAGCGAGGAGTAGCCGGTCCCAAAGTCGTCCACGGCGATGCGCAGTCCCGTCTCGCGCAGGCGGTTGAGCTGCTCGCGGGCGTGCTCCGGGTCCTGCATGATGGCGCTCTCGGTGATCTCCAGGCGCAGGCGGGAGGGGGCTAGCTCGTGCAACGCCAGACAGTCGGCGATACGGACGGGGAGGCCAGGGTCGTTGATGTCCTGGGCGGAGAGGTTGACGGCGACTGCCAGTGCCATGCCTTCGGCTTCCCAGGCCGCGAGCTGTGCGCAGACGGTCTCCAGCATCCAGGCGGTCATGCCGTGTATCAGACCCGAGCGTTCGGCCAGGACAATGAATTCATCGGGGGGAACGAAGCCCAGCTCGGGATGCCGCCAGCGCATCAGTGCCTCCACGCTGACCAGTTGACCGCTGAGCGTCTCGAGCTGTGGTTGGTACACAAGGGTCAGCTCGCCATTCCGGGCGGCGCCTTGAAGGTCACGCACCAGGGTGAGCTGGCGCAAGTGGAGTTCGTCGAATCCCTCCACATAGCACTGGTGCGGCTGTCGGGCATGGCGGGCCATGTCCAGAGCGATCTCGCCGCGCCTCAGCAGCAGGGCGGCGCTGTCACCATGCTGCGGATGGCGAACCTCGCCGATAGCGAGCGTCAGGCGGATCGGGGAACCCTGCATGTCCATGGGGGCGTCCAGCCGCTGATGGAGATTCTCGATCATTCCCGCATCGGCAGCGGGCGTATCTATGATCAGCAGGAATTCGTCGCCGCTCAATCGATAGGACCCCATCCGGGGGGGCGGTACCGCTTCCAGGCGTTCCGCCAGGGTACGCAGTGCTTGGTCGCCGATGTCATAGCCAAAGGTGTCATTGATGGCACGAAAACCGTTCACTGACAGGCGCAGCAGGGTGAACGGCTGTGGTGATGCGATAAGGTCGTCGATATCCTGCTGTGCAGAGTGGCGGTTGCCCAGGCCGGTCAGCTGATCATGTCGCGACTGGAAGAGCAGGGTGTGCTCGCGGCGGTCGATATCCTGCTGCATCAACATCAGGGTGTCCGCCAGCAGCCCGACTTCGCCGCTCTCCGTTACCGGTCGCGTGGTCAGCCGTTCGCCGCGGCCGATTCGTCTTGCGGCATCGGCCAGCGTCGTCAGCGGGCGGGCCATACGGCGAGCGCTGAGTGCCGCGACCAGCGCCGTCAGGGCCAGTGCGAAGGCGAAGATCGCCAGCAGCTGCCAGCGCAGCTCGCCGTAGACCGCCATCAGGGCAGCACGGGACTGCTGGGCGATGGCATAGACGCGTCCTCCTTCGCCTTCGTGAAGCAGGCTGGCGCGTGTTAGGTAGTCGCCCTGGTCATCATAGGCGCTATGGTCGAGGTAGCGGCCTTCTAGCAGTGCGCTTTCCAACGTCCCCAGCCTTGCCTGCTGCGCGGGGGGAAGAGGGGAGGCGATAAAGAGCGTGGTGCTGGCGTCGCCCAAGGCAAGCACACTGGCTTCCAGGCCAGTCAGGTCGCCGATTTCGCGGGCGAGGGCATCGTCCAGCAAGAACCCCATGCCCACCCAGCCGATCAGGCCAGGGGCGCGAACCGGTAGCAGAACGACCTGGTAGGGGCGGCCTGCCTCGATGACCACCTGCACACTCTCTCCGGTGTCGCGGGCATATTCCCAGAGTTCAGGATAGGGAAGGGGGATACCTGGAGAATGATGGCTGCTGGCCAGAAGCTCGCCACTCGGAGCTGCCAGGAATACCAGATCGGCACCGGCACGGTCACCGTGGTTGGCCAGCACACTCTGTAGCGTCGGGGTGTCCTCGGTGGCGACGGCACTCTTGAAGCCGAAGTCGTTGGCAAGTATTGACACGTTGTGGCGGAGGCGGGCGCCACGCTCGATGAGTAACTGCTGCATGACATCCAGCCCTACCGACAGGTCATGGCTGGCTTTCTCCTGGACGTCGCGCTGCAGGGTGTTGAGGGTGGCGCCGGCAGTCACCAGCTGGGCCAGCATGACCACTGACAGCATCACCAGCAGGAGACGACGACGAAAACTCATTCTTGCTCCCGGTACTCGAGCGCCTGTCGAAATCGCTGCTGCAGTGCCGAAGGCTCGGGCGGGGCAGGGGGCGTGGCACGCAGTTCGAGGGCCACGGAGTAAGGCTCGCCAGCGGTGATCGTCCCTTCCCACCACGCCAGATGCGTATCCTCCAGATGCGGATGCCAGATCCGCAGCGTATGGGTGCCGGGTGGCAGGTCCGCCAGCGACACATGGCCATCGGCGTCGGTCATGGCCATGGTAGGAGCATCACTGACCACGATGAAGGCACGCATGTGGTCGTGGATGTTGCACCCCAGTACCACCACGCCGGCCCGATCAAAGGACACCGGCGGCGGGGTCTCCTGTAAGTAGAGCTCCAGCTCGAAGGTCTTGGCGGGAGAGAAGGAGAAAACATGGTGGCGTGTGGTGTCGCGGTTGGGAAAGCTCACTCGGCTTTCCCTGGGTACCAGCGACACGTGAGGGATGAAGGTGGCATCACGCTGGATGATGTCGTTCTCTGTGTCGGGCCGTGAGGGGCCGGGGTGATTTACCTCTACCACGGCATCGACTAGCGGGGAGCCGTCACGGGCATCAACCACCTGAAGGCTGGCCGCCCAGGCCGGAGCGGCGCCCACCAGCAGTAGTAACCATAGAAGTCCAACCATGGGGCTGCGATCGACCATCAGCGGAAGGCTCCGGAAAGAATCGTGTTAAGCGGATGCTAGCACGAGGCAGCGTTGACGGAGGGAGAGTCAAAACAGCGCTGAAAATCTGTTCCGGCGGGGTGCTTTCCTTCTCGTCTACGTTATGGGAGAACCTGTTCAGGGCATGCGCCCATCAAACGCTTGAACGAGGAACAACAAGATGCTCAGGAAGACACTGCTCGTTACCGCCGTGGCGGCCGCCATGGTCGCCTCCGCTGCCCATGCCGAGACCCTGCGCTGGACCCGCTCCGCGGACAGCCTGACCATGGACCCCCATTCCCAGAACGAGGGGCCGACCCACTCGGTCAACCACCAGATCTTCGACACCCTCATCTACCAGGACATGGACGTGGAGTACCAGCCGGGCCTGGCCACCGAATGGTTCGTCCACGGCGACGACCCGCACATCTGGGTGTTCAAGATCCGCGAGGGGGTGACCTTCCACGAGGGCCAGGGGCTGACCGCCGACGATGTGGTTTTCTCGCTGAACCGCGCGCGTCACGAGCACGCCGACATGCGTGGCCTGCTCACCTCCATCAAGGAGGTGCGCGCCGAGGATGACTATACGGTGCACGTGGAGACCCACGACCCCAACCCGCTGCTGCCCAACAACCTCACCAACCTGTTCATCATGAGCCGTGAATGGGCCGAGGAGCACGGCGTCGAGGAGCCCCAGAACTACGCCGCCGGCGAAGAGACCCATGCCGTTCGCAACGCCAATGGCACCGGCCCCTTCCGGGTGGTGAGCCGCGAGCCGGACGTGCGCACCGTCTTCGAGCGCAACGACGACTACTGGGGAATCGACCACTACCCCATGGAGATCACCGCGCTGATCTTCACCCCCATCGAGTCGGCGGCCACCCGCGTGGCGGCGCTGCTCTCCGGCGAGGTGGACTTGCTCCAGGAGACCCCGGTGCAGGACATCGAGCGCTTGGGCAACGCCCCGGGCCTCAAGAACGAGCAGGGCGCCGAGAACCGCACCATCTTCCTGGGCATGGACCTGGCCTCTGCGGAGCTGCGCAGCGCCGATACCGACGACAACCCCTTCGCCGACCGCCGGGTGCGTGAGGCGATCGACCTGGCCGTGGACCAAGGCACGATCCGTACCGCGGTAATGCGTGGCAACTCCGAGCCCGCCGGGATGATCGCGCCGCCCTTCGTCAACGGCTACTCCGCAGAGCTCGACGAGGTCGTGCCCTCGGACATGACCCGCGCCAACGAGCTGATGGCCGAGGCCGGCTATGGAGACGGTTTCCGCGTCACCCTGCAGTGTCCCAACGACCGCTACGTCAACGACGAGCAGATCTGCCAGGCGGTGGTCAGCATGCTGGCGCGCATCGGCATCACCGTGGATCTGATCGCCCAGACCCGCTCGCTGCACTTCGCCGAGCTGGCCCGCGAGGAGTATGATTTCTACATGCTCGGCTGGGGCGTGCCGACCATGGACTCCGAGTACGTCTTCAACTACCTCTACCACACCAAGGAAGGCGACCGCGGCAGCTGGAACTTCACCGGCTACTCCGACGAGCGGGTGGATGAGCTGACGGTGGCCATGGGCCAGGAGACCGATGAAGAGACGCGCAACGAGATGATCAGTGAGGCCTGGCAGATTGTGCACGACGAGATCGTCTACATCCCGATCCACCACCAGATGCTTACCTGGTCGATGCGCGACGATATCGACTTCAAGGTGCAGAGCGAGAACACGCCGCACTTCAAGTACCTGAAGTTCAACGACTGATTCGTTGGTAACGCCCAAGCCCCCCGGCCGCCACAAGCGGCCGGGGGGCACAACGTTATGGACACCTCATGCTCGCTTTCCTGATCCAGCGCGTGCTGCAGGCCATCTTCGTGATGTTCGTGGTCGCGCTCATCTCCTTCTCGCTGTTCCACTACGTCGGCGACCCGGTGCTCAACATGCTCGGCCAGGAGGCCACTGAGGCCGACCGTGAAGCCTTGCGCGTCCAGCTCGGGCTCGATCAGCCGGTGGTGGTGCAGTTCTGGCAGTTCGTCGTCAATGCCGCCCAGTTCGAATTCGGTATCTCCTACCGTTCGGCCCGCTCGGTCAGTGACCTGATCCTCGAGCGCCTGCCGGCCACCCTGGAGCTTGCCATCATCTCGGCGATCTTCGCCGTGGTCATGGGCATCGTGCTCGGCATCTACACCGCCATCCAGCGCGGCAGCTGGCTGTCTAAGTTCATCATGACCGCTTCGCTGATCGGCGTGTCGCTGCCCACCTTCCTGATCGGCATCCTGTTGATCTACCTGTTCGCCGTGGAACTGGGCTGGCTGCCCGCCTTCGGCCGCGGCCAGGTGGTCGAACTGGGCTGGTGGAACACCGGCTTGCTCACCGCCAGTGGCCTGAAGTCGCTGATCCTGCCGGCGATCACCCTGGGGCTCTTCCAGCTGACGCTGATCATGCGCCTGGTGCGCGCCGAGATGCTGGAGGTGCTGCGCACCGACTACATCAAGTTCGCCCGGGCCCGGGGGTTGTCGAAACGGGTGGTCAACCTGCGCCACGCGCTGAAGAACACCCTGATCCCGGTGATCACCATCATCGGCCTCCAACTCGGCACCATCATTGCCTTTGCCATCATCACCGAGACGGTCTTCCAGTGGCCCGGCGTGGGGGCGCTGTTCATCACCGCGGTGCGCTTCGTCGATGTCCCGGTGATGGCCGCCTACCTGATGATGATTGCCCTGGTGTTCGTGATCATCAACCTGATCGTCGACCTGCTCTACTACGCCGTGGACCCGCGCCTGCGCGTGCAGGGAGGTGCCGAATGAGCCAGGATGTGCAACGCACAGAAGCGGCAGTCGTCGTGTCGAAGCCGCCGGGTGCCCTGCGGACCTTCCTGGCCAGCGACATCGTCTACTCCTGGAAGCGCCAGCCGGTGGTGATACTCGCCACCGTTGTTACCCTGGTGATGTTCGCCGGGGCCCTGTTCGCCCCCTGGATCGCGCCCCAGAACCCCTTCGACCCGCGCCAGCTGGAGCTGATCGATGCCTTTACGCCGCCGCTGACCACCTCGGACTTCACCGGTAACTTCTACCTGATGGGCAGCGACAGTCAGGGCCGCGACGTCTTCTCGGCGATCCTCTACGGCTCGCGAATCTCGCTGCTGGTGGGATTCGCCGCGGTGCTCTTCGCCCTGGCGCTGGGCACGGCACTCGGCCTGATGGCGGGCTTCCGCGGCGGCTGGCGCGATGCCCTGATCATGCGCATCGCCGATGTCCAGCTCACCTTCCCGTCGATCCTCATGGCACTGCTGATCTTCGGCGTGATCCGCGGCTTCCTGCCGCGCTCCATGCACGCTGAGGTGGCGATCATCGTGCTGATCGTGGCCATCGGCCTCTCCGACTGGGTGCAGTACGCCCGCGCCGTGCGCGGGGCGACCATGGTGGAGAAGGGCAAGGAGTACGTGCAGGCTGCCCGGGTGATCGGCCTGCCGGATCACCGCATCCTCTTCCAGCACATCCTGCCCAACGTGATGCGCCCGGTGCTGGTGATCGGCACCATTGGCCTCGCGCTCGCCATCATTGCCGAGGCCACGCTGTCGTTCCTGGGGGTCGGTATGCCGGCTACCCAGCCGAGCCTGGGGACCCTGATTCGGGTCGGCCAGGACTACATGTTCTCGGGAGAGTGGTGGATCCTGCTCTTCCCCGGGGTCGCCCTGCTGCTGCTGGCGCTCTCCGTCAACCTGCTGGGAGACTGGTTGCGTGATGTCCTCAACCCCAAGCTCAGATAATAAAAGCTCCGATAGCAAGAGCGGCGCCGGCCAAAAGCCGGATGGCGCCCAGGAACCCGTGCTCAGCCTGCGCCACCTGCGCGTGGAGTTCCCCACCCGGCACGCCATCCTGGTGGCGCTGGACGACATCTCCTTCGATATCGCCCCCGGCGAGGTGCTGGGTGTGGTGGGGGAGTCCGGCGCCGGCAAGTCGATGACCGGCAACGCCGTGATCCGCCTGCTGGAGCCGCCCGGTCATATCGCCGGCGGCCAGGTGCGTCTCTCCGGTCGGCGCATCGACGACCTGGCGGAAGACGACTTCGTGCCGCTGCGCGGGCGGCATATCGGCATGATCTTCCAGGACCCGCTGACCAGCCTCAATCCGCTGTTCTCCATCGGCGACCAGCTGATGGAGACCCTGCGCACCCACTTGCCGATCGGCGAGAAGGAGGCCCGGGAGCGGGCCCTGGCGCTGCTCACCGAGGTGGGCATCCCGGCACCGGCGGCGCGGCTTGGCGCCTATCCCCACCAGTTCTCAGGCGGCATGCGTCAGCGGGTGGTGATCGCCCTGGCGCTCGCCGCAGAACCCGAGCTGATCATCGCCGATGAGCCCACCACGGCGCTGGATGTCTCCGTCCAGGCGCAGATCCTCGCCTTGCTCAAGCGGGTCTGCGCCGAGCGCGGCGCGGCAGTGATGCTGGTCACCCACGACATGGGGGTGATCGCCGAGACCGCCGATCGGGTCGCGGTGATGTACGCTGGGCGGCTGATCGAGATCGGCCCGGTGAACGAGGTGATCCGCCACCCGCAACACCCCTACACCGAGGGGCTGATGGCCTCCATCCCGGGCCTGGCAAAGCGCCGCGAGCGGCTCTACCAGATCGAGGGGGCCATGCCGCGCCTGGCGGCGATTCCCGAGGGCTGCGCCTTCAACCCGCGCTGCCCCCACGCCACCGAGCGCTGCCGCACCGAGCGCCCCGAACTGCTGCCGGCCGGCGCCGGCCAGGCCGCCTGCTGGCTGCATGACCCGGATAATCCGCTGCCGCGCCGCGACGCACTCAGCCAACGGCAGGACGAGCCAGGTGAGGAAAGCCCCAGGGAGACAGCGCGATGAGCCGGAGCCAACCCCTTCATAGCGGGTCTCGCCAGACCGGGTCTCGCCAGACCGGGCCGATCCCGACCGCCGAGAGCGGCGAGGTGCTGCTGGAGGCGACCGACCTGGCGCGCCACTTCGATGTCTCCAAGCCCTGGCTCAACCGGGTGCTGGAGCGCGCCGATAAGCTGACACTGAAGGCGGTGGACGGGGTGAGCCTGACCATTCGCCGCGGCGAGACCGTCGCTCTGGTGGGGGAATCCGGCTGCGGCAAGTCCACGGTGGCGCGGCTGATCGTCGGGCTTTATGGCCTGACCCGCGGCCGGCTCGTCTTCGACGGCCAGGACATCAGCGACCTGGCCGGGCGCAGCGGACGCCAGGCCGCCCCGATCCGTCAGCGCTTCCAGATGATCTTCCAGGACCCCTACGCCAGCCTCAATCCGCTGTGGCGGGTGGGCACCATCATCGGCGAGCCGCTGCGCTTCTTCCGCCCCGAGATGGGCGGTGCCGACCGCCGCCGTCGGGTGGGCGAGCTGCTCGAGCAGGTCGGCATGTCGCCGGCGGATGCGCTGCGCTACCCCCACGAGTTCTCCGGCGGCCAGCGCCAGCGCATCTCCATCGCCCGGGCGCTGGCCAACGAACCGGAGTTCATGGTCTGCGACGAGCCCACCTCGGCGCTGGACGTCTCGGTGCAGGCGCAGATCCTCAATCTGATGAAGGACCTGCAGCAGCAGTACGGGCTCACCTATCTGTTCATCAGCCACGACATGGCGGTGGTCAAGCACATGGCCGATCGCATCGCAGTGATGTACCTGGGCCGCATCGCCGAGATCGCCCCCGCCGACCAGCTGTTCGCCACCCCCCACCATCCCTACTCGCGGATGCTGCTGGCGGCGGTGCCTTCGCTGGAGGGCGAGGGCCGCGAGCGCACCATGATCGAGGGGGAGGTGCCGAACCCCGTGCATCCGCCCTCGGGCTGCGCCTTCCACCCGCGCTGCCCCCATGCCGATGCGCGCTGCAGGGCCGAGGTGCCATCGATGATCGCGCGAAGCGACGGCAGCGAGGTGGCCTGTCACGCGGTGGAGGAGGGGCGTATCGCCTCATGACGGCGCTGTTGGAGGCGCTCTCGCCTCTGTCTGGCGGCGTCAACGGCGTGCTGGTGCTGGTCTCGGCGTTCACTTCGGCACTGACCGCCGCAGTGGGCGTGGGCGGCGGGCTGCTGATGATCATGGCGCTGGCCCAGGTGATGCCGGCGGCGGCGCTGATCCCGGTGCATGGCATGGTGCAGTTCGGCTCCAATGCCGGGCGCACCGTGCTCACCTGGCGTCACGTGGATCGTACCCTGCTGGCGGCCTTCCTGCCCGGCGTGGTGCTGGGCGCCCTGGCCGCGGCCTGGCTGCTGGTGCGGCTGCCGAGCGGGGTGCTGGAGCTGTGCATCGCCGCCTTCGTGTTCTATTCCTGCTGGGGGCCGGGGCTGCCCAGGCGGGCCCTGGGGCGTGTCGGCACCCTGCTGGCCGGTGCGGTGACCACCCTGCTCTCCAGCCTGGTGGGGGCCAGCGGCCCCATGGTGGCGGCCTTCATCAAGCAGGGGGCCGAGGGGCGGCTGGGCAAGGTGGCCACCTTCTCCGCCTGCATGAGCGCCCAGCACCTCACCAAGGCCTTCGTGTTCGGGGTGGCCGGCTTCGTGTTCCGCGACTGGCTGGCGCTGATGCTGGTCATGGTGGCCTCGGGCTTCCTAGGCACCTGGCTGGGTCTGCGCCTGCTGCACCGGCTCTCCGACCACCGTTTCGATACCCTGTTCAAGTGGGCGCTGACCCTGCTGGCGCTGCGTCTGACCTGGCTGGGGCTGGCCCGCCTGCTGGGCCAGGGCGGCTAGCCGCGAGCCCCCCTTGCGCACGCTGTCGGCATGGCGAGGGCCAAGAAAATTGTGAAAGCGCATAAGAATCGCCGCCTTTCCTGCCCTGGCGCCCTGTACAGTAGGAATTTCCTGTTCATAATGCCTAGTGAGGTAGTGCCGCCTGTTCGGCACGCAGGGGAACGCAGAGGGAACGCAGATGGTGACCGCAACCATAATCAGAATCCGGCGCCATGGCATCGGCGCTATCGTGCTGCTGGCGTGCCTGGCCATGTCCATGGCCACCACGACCTCGGCCCAGGCTAATCCACGCTACGCCGCCATCGTGGTCGACATGGAGAGTGGCGAGGTGCTGCACGCCGTAAATCCCGACGAGACCCGCTATCCGGCGTCTCTGACCAAGATGATGACGCTCTACCTGCTGTTCGAGAAGCTGGAGAGGGGTGAGCTGCGTCTCGATTCGCCGCTTCAGGTCTCCTCCTATGCGGCGTCCAAGCAGGCGTCCAAGCTCTACGTGAAAGCCGGTTCGACCCTGCCCGTGGAGACCGCCATCCAGGCACTGGTCATCCGCTCCGCCAATGATGTGGCGGTGGTAGTGGCCGAGGCGCTGGGCGGCAACGAGGCCAACTTCGGTCGGATGATGACCGACAAGGCGCGGCAGCTGGGGATGCATCGCACCACCTTCCGCAACCCCAACGGCCTGCCCGATGCCGCTCAGACCACGACGGCCCGGGACATGGCGACCCTGTCGATCCGGCTGATGCAGGACTTTCCCCAGTACTATCACTACTTCTCCCAGACCCGCTTCACCTGGAATGGCCAGACCATCACCGGTCACAACCGTCTGCTCGGCAGCTACCCCGGGGCGGACGGCATGAAGACCGGCTTCATTCGCGCCTCGGGCTTCAACGTGGCCACCTCGGCGGTACGCAACGGACGCCGCCTCGTCTCGGTGGTGATGGGGGGCTTCACCGCGGCTTCGCGGGATACCCACATGGCCGACCTGCTCGACCGCGGCTTCGTGCGTGCCTCGCTCTATGGTCGCGGCGACTGGGTCGCCCAGGCGGACTTCTCCGGCGACCGCATGAGCATGGAGGGTGCACCGGCGGCGCCGGCCCGTCAGCCCGAGATGCAACTGGCCAGCCGCTCGGCGCCCGAGCCCGTCCGTCAACTGGCCAGCCTGCCGGCCCCGGAGCCGCTGCCCTCGGCCCGGCCCTCGCTACCACAGACCGCCCAGGGCTCCGCCAACGACCCGATCCGCGAGCTGATGACCCGCGCGGAGCCCTCCGCCGCCCAGCGCAGCGAGACCCTGCATCGGCTCGAGCCGGTGGGGTCAAGCGCCAGCTGGGGCGTTCAGGTCGGGGCCTTCTCCAATCCCGATAACGCGCGCCAGCATGCCAGCCGCGCCGCCGACCGGCTCAGCCAGGATCTCTTCAATGCCCGGGTGGATATCCACGAGGTGAGCGGCACCCAGGCCCTCTTTCGCGCCCGACTGGTCAACCTCGACGAGAACCAGGCCTATCGGGCCTGTCGCAGCCTGGCCAGCGAGGGCATGGACTGCATGGTGATCAACGCGAGCCTCTGAGCCCTTCAGCACGGCCTTGCCGCCCGCCGGCAGAGCCGCTAGCCTCGCACGACAACCACCCCGCCGGCCTCTGGTCGGCGGGGTGGTGTTTTTGGGTCAGCGTGAGGGTCCACAGGGAGGAGATATGTCATCGTCATTCAAGGGGATCGGGTTCATGTGCCTGGGCGTGCTCTGCCTGGCCATCGGCGACGCCATCGCCAAGTGGCTGGGCGAGGTGCACTCGCCGCTGCAGATCATCTTCTTCCGCACCCTGGTCTCGCTGCCGATGATCGCGCTGCTGGCTCACTTCGGCGGCGGCCTGCGCAAGCTGCGTACCCGGCGCCCCGGGGTGCACCTGCTACGCGGGCTGATCTACACCGGCACCATGTTCTGCTTCGTGCTCGGCCTGACCCTGCTGCCCCTTGCCGAGGCCACCGCCATCGCCTTCGTGGCACCGCTGTTCGTCACCCTGCTCTCGGTGCCGCTGCTGGGCGAGCGCATCGAGGGGCCGGTACTGGCGGCGTCGCTGGTGGGCTTCGCGGGGGTGCTGATCGTGGTCCGCCCCGGGGGCGCGGCCTTCGACCCCGGCGCCCTGGCGCTGATCGGCGCGGCGGTCTTCTATGCGCTGATGATGATCACCGCGCGGCGCTGGGGCAGCAGCGAGCACCTCTGGGCCATGGTCTTCTACATGACCCTGGTGCCGTTCCTGCTGACCACCCTGGCGCTGCCCTGGGTGTGGCAGACGCCCCACCCCTGGCACTGGCTGGCTTTCCTGGGCTCGGGGTTGTTCGGCGTGGGGGCCACCGCTTTCATCACCCTGGCCTTCCGCCATGCCCCGGCGGCCATCGCCGCCCCCTTTGACTACAGCGCCATGCTCTGGGCGGTGCTGCTGGGCTGGTGGTTCTGGGGCGAGATGCCGGATATCTGGGTCTTCGTCGGCAGCGCCCTGATCATCGGCAGCGGCCTGGCCATTGCCTACCGGGAAGGCCGCACGTCGCTCAAGCGCCGGCCGACCTCCTGAACAGGAGGCCTACAAACGACTGCGCTGAGCCATGCTGTGTTGAAATCACACTCAAAATGCTCATTTACAGCTCGTAAACTCCGCTTTTTCGTCTGATTTCGCCTTGCCTGACCTTCGCTCGTAACGTTTATAAACCTCCTCTTTTGTCCTCATCTTTCGGTGAAGATGAGGCGCGCCGCGGCCTCCGGGTCGGAGCGGCCGCAGATCGCCGAGATCACCGCCAGCCCACCGGCGCCGGCCTGGCGCACCGCCATCGCGTGCTCGGCCTTGAGCCCGCCGATGGCCACCGCCGGCAGGGGGCTGGCCGCCACCAGTGCGGCCAGCCCCGCGAAGCCCAGCGGCTCGGCGTGGTCGTGCTTGCTTGGGGTGGCGAACACCGGCCCCAGCCCCAGGTAGTCGAGGCGCTCGGCATCCACCCGGGCGAGCTGCGCTGGGGTCTGCACCGAGAGGCCGAGCAGGGCGCGCTCGCCCAGCGCCGCGCGGGCGGCGGCTACCTCGCCGTCGTCCTGGCCGATATGCAGGCCGTCGGCGCCGCTCTCCAGCGCCACCGCCAGGCGGTCGTTGATGATCAGCGGCACGCCGCTGCCGGCCAGCGCCGCCTTGAGCCGCCGGGCCTGGTCGATCATCTCGTCATCAGAGGCGTGCTTGTCGCGCAGTTGCACAACCGTCACCCCGCCGCGCACCGCGGCCACCACGGTCTCGATCAGGCCATGTCCGGCGCACAGGCCGGGGTCGGTGACGAGATACAGGGAGAGATCAAGTCGCATCGGTCATCTCCAGTCGCAGGCGACCCCTCAGGGTGTCGCCGTCCAGGGCATGCAGGGCGTCGAGGAAGGCCACGGCGAAGCTCCCCGGGCCCCTGGCCGCCTCGCCGGCCAGCTCCCCGGCCGCGGCGTAGCAGGCCAGGGCCGCCACGGTGGCCTCGAAGGGGTCCTCGGCGCCGACCAGGAAGGCGGCTACCACCCCGGTCAGCGAGCAGCCCAGGGTGGTGACCCTCGGCATCAGCGGGTGGCCACCGTGCACGTACGTCAGGTGCCGGCCGTCGGTGACGAGATCTACCTCGCCAGTCACCGCCACCACGCAACCGAGTCGGCGGGCCAGGCCGATGGCGGCCTGCTCGGCGGCCTCGGCCGGGTCGCTGCTGTCGACGCCGCGCCCGCCGGCCCCGCGGGCCCCGCGGGCCTCCAGGGCGATGATCTCCGAGGCGTTGCCGCGAATCACCGTGGGCAGGCGCTCCAGCAGGCGCGCCCCGGTCTCACGCCGGTAGGCGGTGGCACCTACCGCCACCGGGTCCAGCACCCAGGGCTTGCCGGTCAGGCGGGCTGCCTCCGCGGCCTCGATCATGGCGTCGACCCAATGGGGCGAGAGGGTGCCGATATTGACCGTCAGGGCGTCGGCGATGGCGGTGAATTCGGCGGCTTCCTCCCGGGCATGCACCATGGCCGGCGATGCGCCGATGGCCAGTAGCACGTTGGCCATGGTGTTCATGGCCACCAGGTTGGTGATGTTGTGGACCAGCGGGGCACGCGCGCGCACCCGGGCCAGGTGGGCGGCGGGGTCGAGCGAGGGGAATTTCGTATGGGACATGCGGCCTCCCGGGCGCGGGAGGTGCAGGCAGGCGGAGCCTCGGCTGCACGACTCCCTACGCCGGCATTATCCGGGTCAGGTGCCAAGGGTGCCTCTCAGCCGCGGCAGCTCTCCACCGCGGCGCCCCTGTCGTCATGGCACCACTATCCCCGCCGGCCGGACGGCTGTAAAGGCCGCAGATGAATGGCGCATGAACGCGCCTGTCAGCCTGTGGACAGGCGCCGCGTCGTACAAGGATCACGTTACCCACAGAGGAGTGATCACGATGAACTGGCTCGATTCCGAACAACGCTACGGCGTCGTCTCCCGCCTGGTCCACTGGGCCATGGTGCCGTTGTTGCTGCTGATGCTGGTCAGCGACTGGTGGATGGATGCCCTGAGCAAGAGCAGCGCCATGGGTCTGCACAAGAGCATTGGCCTGCTGTTGCTGGGGCTGCTGGCCTTCCGCCTGGTCTGGCGCTGGATCAACCGCGGACGCCTGGCACCCCCCGCCCACTGGCAGTGGGCGGCCTTGCTGGGCCACCTGGCCCTCTATGGCCTGCTGGGGCTGATCCTTGTCTCCGGCCTGCTGGCCGCCGTTGGCAGCGGACACGGGGTGGCCTTCTTCGGCCTTCCGTTGGTCCCCGCCGGGGCGGAGATCGAGTGGCTGGAGGAAGCCTTCGAGGAGGTGCATGAGGTGGCCGCCAACCTGCTGTGGCTGGTGATCGGTGGACACGTGGTGGCGGTGCTGGGCCACCAGTGGCTGTTCGCCGACCGCACCCTGCAGCGCATGACCTGAGCGGTACGCGGTTCGGGGCTGCGGCCTCGAACCGCGTTGCATCGCAGCATTTACAAACGGCAAACGGCAAACGGCAAACGGCAAACGGCAAGAGGCAAGAGGCCCGGAGCGGTAGTGGCGCCCCGGGCTTCTTCTCTTGCTGTTAGTGTTGCTGCCTGGTCTTTCGGTGGCTGGTCTTTCGGTGGCTCAGTCGCGCTCGACCTTCACCAGCTCCCGCTCGCCACGTCGGGTGGTCACCTCGAGTTCGCGGCCGCTGTCATCGCGCCCCTCGATCTCGATCAGGTCATCGCGATCGATCTCGATCTCCTCGAACTCGGCCATGCCCTCGGCCACCGCGACCTCCATGGCCAGGCGGATGTCCGCCTCGCTCATGCCCCAGGGGCCGTCGTCTCTCCGCTTGCGTTCCTCCTCTAACAGCTCACCGCTCTCCAGCGAGAGCCGCACCTCGGCCTTCCACTCGTCGTCCAGCCAGCCCTCGATCTCCACCTGGCCGCGCTCCTTGCCCTCGATCTCCAGGTAGTGGGTGAAGCCGTAGGCGGCGCCTCGCTCCAGCACGGCGTCGAGGCTGCCCACGGGGAGGGTGTCCTCGGCCTGGGCGGCGGTGGCGCCCAACGCCAGGGTGGCGAGGGAACCGGCAATCAGCATCTTGATGGTCATGGGAACAACTCCTTCGGTTGGGTACCTCGGTCGGGTACGCCACCTTTGTATCACCCGCGACCTTGCCGGGGGCTGACAGCCTCGTTCATGCTGCATTCATCTTCCGGCTGGCAAGCTCTGTCCATGACTCGATGCCTGCTGTTTCCTCGCCTCTTGCCTCAGGGCCGCGCCGCAGTTCTCGCCCTGGCGCTGCTGATCGCCCTGGCCTGCCTGCCCCTTGCGGCGGCGGGCGACGACGACTGGTACGACCTCCATGAGCGGGTGAGCCGCGGCCAGCTGGTCCCGATGTCCGAGATCCTCGACTGGCTGGAGGCCCACTACCGGGGGCAGGTGCTCGAGGTGGAGCTGGAGCGTGAGAAGGGTCGGCTGGTCTACGAGGTCGAGATGCTCGGCCCCCGCGGTCAGCGGGTGGAGTTCGAGTTCGATGCCGCCAGCGGCGAACTGACCGGCATCGAGGGGGTCGGCATCGACGACATGAGGCGCCGCCCATGAAGGTGCTGCTGGTAGAGGACGATGCCGCCCTGGCCGAGGCGCTGGCCGAGGCGCTGGCCGGGGGCGGGGTGCTGGTCGAGCGAGCGTCCAGCGGCGGCGAGGCTGACTTCCTGGTGCGCACCGAGGTCTATGACGCCTTGATCCTCGACCTGGGCCTGCCCGATGGCGACGGCACCCGCTGGCTCGGCCAGTGGCGCGAGGACGGCATCGCGCTGCCGGTGCTGGTGCTCACCGCCCGCAGCCGCTGGGCCGACAAGGCGGCGGGGTTCTCGGCGGGCGCTGACGACTACGTCACCAAGCCCTTCGAGACCGCCGAGGTGTTGTTTCGACTGCGCGCCCTGGTGCGGCGCAGCCACGGCCATGCCCATCCGGTGCTGCGCATCGGCGAGCTGGCCTTCGATACCCACACCGGCAGCGTGACCCGCGCCGGATGCCCGGTGAGCCTCACCGCCCAGGAGGCGCGGCTGCTTGCCTACCTGGCCCACGCCGCGCCGCGGGTGGTCAGCCGCAGCGAGCTGGCCGAGCACGTCTACGACCGCGATCACGAGCCCGACTCCAACGTCATCGATGTCCAGGTCAGTCGGCTGCGCCGCAAGCTGGGGGCGGCGCACATCGAGACCCTGCGCGGGCAGGGCTACCGGCTGACGGGCGGCGACAGCACCCCATGAGCCGCCTACCCTCGCTGGCGCGGGCCTCCCTGGCCACCCGCCTGCTGCTGGCCGCCCTGCTGGTGATCCTGGTCTCGCTGCCCCTGGCGGGCCTCGGCCTCGGCCACCACTTTCGCGCCTCCACCACCGCCGCCTTCGACGAGCGCCTCGAGGCCCTGCTCAATGTGGTCATCGTCGAGGTGCGCTACGACGCGCTGGAACAGCGGCTCCGACACGAGCGCTCGCTGGGCGACCCGCGCTTCGAGCAGGTCTTCTCCGGTTGGTACTGGCAGGTCAGCGACGGCGCCGAGCGGTTGCTGGCGTCGCGCTCCCTGTGGGACCAGCGGCTGCCGGTGGTGCCGGCCTCAGGCCCCGAGGTGCGTGATGTCATGGGGCCTCGCGGGGTGCCCCTGCGCCTGATCGAGCGCGATATTCGCCTGGCCCCCCTCGAGAGACCGCTGCACGTCAGCGTGGCGCTCAGCCGGGAGGGGCTGGACGCCGAGCTGGCCGGCTTCACCCGCCTGCTGGTGCTCTCCCTGCTGGGGCTGGCCCTGCTGCTGCTGGTCGCGCTGGCGGCCCAGGTGCGCTGGGCCCTGGCGCCGCTGCGCCGGCTGCAGGGTGACCTGCGCGACGTCGAGAACGGCGAGGCCGAGCGGCTGGACACCCGGCTGCCCGGTGAGCTGTCCCGGCTGGCCGGCGCCATCAACGGCGTGCTGGAGCGGGATCGGCGGCTGATGGAGCGGGCCCGCCACGCCGCGGGCAACGTGGCTCATGCGCTGAAGACGCCGGTGAGCGTGCTGACCACCCAGGCCGATAGCTTCGAGGAACCGCTGCGCCAGCGCATGAGGGCCGAGCTCAGACGCATCGACGAGGCCGTGCGCCACCACTTGGCGAGGGCCTCCGCCGCGGGCGATGCCGGGCTGCATCGGCCGAGCCGCTGCCTGGAGGTGCTGGCGCCGGTGCTCGAGGGGCTGGGTCGTCTGGCCGAGCGGCGAGGCATCCGCCTCAGCCATTCGCTGCCACCCGAGCTGATGCTGCGCATGGACCCCCAGGATCTCCAGGAGCTGGTCGGCAACCTGCTGGAGAACGCCCTGCGCTGGGTGGCGACCACGGTCATCCTGAGCGGCGGCGAGGAGGGGGGCGCGTGCTGGATCGAGGTGAGCGACGATGGCCCCGGCATGAGCGAGGCGCAGCGCCATCAGGCCATGGCGCGTGGGGCGCGGCTCGACGAGCAGGAGCCCGGCAGCGGCCTGGGCCTGGCCATCGTAGCCGATCTGGCCGCCCTGTATGGAGGCCGTCTCGCGCTTGGGCGCTCACCGCTGGGCGGGTTGGCGTCTCGGGTCTGGCTGCCGGCAGGGCCGCTATCGAAGGCTCAGGGCGCCACCTGAGCCGCGCCCAGGAAGCGCTTCTGCCAGTAGGCGATTTCCACCAGCGCCGTTTCCACTCGACGACCGCAGCCCGGGGCGTGGATCATCTGGCCATCGCCGCGGTGGCTCGCCAGGCGATTGGGCGGGGCAGGAGAGGCATGCGGTGAACTCCGCTGAGTCGGACATGCCTCTACATTAGCCCCTGCCACTCGGCTCGGGAAGCCTCAGCGAAAGGCGATGCGGGTGCCATTGGCGAGCATCTCGTCCGGCGTCAGCGCATGGCCCGGCACGCCGATCATCTCGTCGCCGCACTGGTCCGACCAGGTCAGCACGCCGTGGGTCAGGCCGATCCCGCCGAGCTGGTCGCGGATCTCGCCGGTGCCAAGGAAGGTCAGGGTATGCCCCGCGGCATTTGAGAGCTCCGAGACGCCGGTGCCATGGTGGAGGCGCACCGTGTAGATGCCATCCATGGACTCCACCTCGACGATGGGCGAGAAGCCCTGGGAGAGGGCGCGGGCCAGCTCCTTGAGGGTGATATGGTCACTCAGCTGGTAGGCATGGGCAGACATGGGGAATCTCCGGGCTCTGGGTGTTGGCGTTATTGTACAGCAATTGTAGAACTAATTTGCCGATGTTACCGCGATTATTTCGTGAACCGAGCATTTTCTTTTATTTTATTTATATTTTGTACAAGATCCGTTTCGCCATGACTGGAAAACTCCCGCCGCTGTCTCCATGCTCAGAGGAAGATTCTTCTTTTGCAGACAGGAGTTGCCCATGAGCTTCCAGGGTGAGCAGCACCCCGGCGTCCAGACCCCCACCGCCGATTCCGCAGGCTTTCGCCTCAACCACACCATGCTGCGGGTGAAGGACCCCGCGAAGGCGCTGGCCTTCTATACCCGGGTGTTCGGCATGCGGGTCGTGCGTCGCCTCGACGTCGAGGAGATGCGGTTCTCGCTCTACTTCCTGGCTAGGCTAGAGGAGGATGACGCGGTACCCGAGGCTTCGGACGCGCGCACCGTCTGGACCTTCAGCCAGACGGGGCTGCTGGAATTGACCCACAATTGGGGCACCGAGAACCAGGCCGACTTCGCCTACCATGACGGCAACGCCGAGCCCCAGGGCTTCGGCCATATCTGCTTCAGCGTGCCGGACCTCGCGGCCGCCGAGGCCTGGCTCGACGCCAACGGCGTGGAGTTCGTCAAGCGCTCCGACCAGGGCAAGATGAAGAACGTGGTGTTCGTAAAGGACGTCGACGGCTACTGGATCGAGGTGGTCGAGCCCGCGAGGATGGCCGGCAAGGCGGATTGATACCGACAAGCACCTCGGCTTTCACCCAAAGGCATAGACATCCATGGCCAGCACGCCGTGCTCGACGCTGTGGTGCAGGCGCTCGGCCTTGCCGCCGGCGCCCATGGCGACTAGTAGCGGCTGGAAGTGTTCCGGGGTGGGGTGATTCTCGCGGGCCTTGGGGGCGGCGGATTCCCAGTCGAGCAGGGCGTCGCGGTCATCGGCTTCCAGGCGGGCATGCGCCCAGTCGGCGAATTCGCCGACCCAGGCGGGCATTGGTGCCGCCAGGGCCTGCAATTCCATCAGGTTGTGGGTCAGGCTACCCGAGCCGACCACCAGGATGTTTTCCTCCCGCAAGGTGGCGAGCTTCTCGCCCAGGGCCACCAGCTCGGCGTTGCTCCACGCTACCGGCAGCGACAGCGAGACCACCGGCACGTCGGCTTCAGGGAACATCAGCGACAGCGGCACCCAGGCACCGTGGTCCAGGCCGCGCTCGACGGGCACGGCGTTGAGTTCGCGGGCCAGGCGCAGAGCCAGTTCCGGCTCGCCGGGCGCGGGGTACTGGACTTCGAAGAGCGCTCGGGGGAAGCCGCCGAAGTCATGAATCGTCTCCGGTCTTTTACTGGTGCTGACCAGCAGTTGGCGGCTTTCCCAATGAGCCGAGACCACGATCACGGCGCGGGGCTTAAGAGTTTGGCCGAGCTCGCGCAGGAAGTCGTGGGCCGATGTTTCGGTCAGGGCCAGCATGGGCGAACCGTGGGAAATGAAGAGGCTTTGCATGACAACGCTCCCGTAAAAGGGGTGCGCCTGCCCGGGGTGGACAGACGCAGGGTGGTTTTCAGTTTTCAGTTTTCAGTTTTCCGTTTTCAGGGCTCAGGCGAAGCGGCGGTTGAGGACCAGGCTGCCGCTGCCGAGACCGGCCTGTACCAGCAGGGCGAGGGCCCAGAACACCGGGAATTCCCAGCCGCCGCCTTCGTTGGAGAATACCCAGCCGTTGCCGAGGTGGACCCAGGCGGCACCCAGCAGCACCGGTACCAGGGCGAGGCTCACCCAGCGGGTGAATAAGCCGAGGATCAGCGCCAGGCCGCCGCCGACTTCAGCGAGGATGGTCAGGTAGGCGAGAAAGCCGGGCAGGCCCAGGGACTCGAAGTAGCCCACGGTGCCGGGCACGGTGAAGAGGAACACCTTCATCAGGCCATGGGCCAGGGTCATGACGCCTAGCGCGATGCGCAGCAAGGCGATGGCATGGGGCTGCAGGGTCTCGGTGTGGGTCGCTGAAAGGGCTTGAGTGGTCATGGTCGTAATCTCCGTCGGGGTAGGTGTGTGTTGATGGTGATCACTCTATACCCGGCCCATGCGAAGATAATCTGGCCTATATGAAAATCATTGTTGCGTAATTTGCGACAGTCCCATGTCGCGCTCCCAGGCCGGCGGGTCGCCCCAGGCCTCGGCCAGGAAGTCGAGGAACAGTTCAATCTTGGCCGGAAGGTGGTGGCGCGCCGGAAAGACCCCGTGGATACCCAGGTTGACCGGCGCCTCCTCGGTGAGCAGCGGCACCAACCGGCCACTGCGGATGCTCTCGGTGATCAGGAAGCTCGGCTGGTGGGCGATACCAAGCCCGGCCTCGGCCGCCAGCGTCAGGACGTCGCCATTGTTGCTGTCCAGCGGTCCCTGCACCGCGAGGCGATGCCCGCCGAGTTGCCAGTCGGTACTGCCGCCGGTGCGATAGCGTAGGCAGCGATGTTCGGCCAGCGCCTCCAGGTTCTTCGGTTCGCCGTGCTTGACGAGATAACTCGGCGAGGCGCACAGCAGCAGCCGGCAGCGGGTGAGGCGGCGGGCCACCAGGCTCGAATCCGGCAGCTCGCCGATGCGGATCGCCAGGTCGTAGCCTTCCTCGAGCAGGTCCACCCGGCGGTCGTTGAGATCGAGGCGTACTTCCAGGGCCGGTTGTTCGACCATGAAGCGGACGACCAGCGGGGCCAGGTGGCGTGTGCCAAAGCTCATCGGGCCATTGACCCGCAGCCTGCCACGGATCTCGCTGGCGCCCTGTACGACTTCAGTTTCGGCTTCCTCCAGGGCCTGCAGGATGCCCTGGGCGCGGGCCAGGTAGCGTTCACCCACCTCGGTGAGATGCAGCCGCCGCGTGCTGCGCTGGATCAAGCGTACCCCCAGGTGGGCCTCGAGCTGCATCACCAACCGCGACACCCGGGTGCGCGACAGGTCCAGCGACTCGGCGGCGCGGGTATAGCTGTCCAGTTCGGCGACGCGCACGAAGGCGGTCATGGCTTCCAGCAGGTTCATTTCCGCTCCATGGTGTCAGTAGCCCGTCATCTCCAGATAGCCCATGCCAAGGGTTTCTCCGCCTTCGAAATCGCGGGCGACCACCTCGCCCTCCCAGTAGGGCACCGAGGTATCCATCCAGCGCTCGGCGTGGGGCGCCTCCACGATCAGGTCGAGCCGTTCCGAGGGCACCTCCAGCCGCCAGCGGGTGGGCACCCCGCGGCCCGCCACGGTCGAGGTTGCCAGCGGCGTGAGGGTCAGGTCATCCGGGGCAAGGGGGCTGGGCTCGCCCCGGGGGGTGATCCAGGTGCCGGAGCGGTAGTCGCCGCCGGCCTCGCCGCCGCCGCGCAGTTGGAAGGCCATCAACCGGTGGCCGTCTTCCAGGTGCAGCGAAAACCAGTCCCAGCCCGCCTGCTCGGGGCCCAGCAGCTGGCTGCTCCACTCCCGGTCGAGCCAGCCCTGACCGCTGACCTCATGGGTCTCCCCCGCCAGCACCACCTCTCCCTCCACCTGCCAGAAGGGCTGGCTGACATACATCGAGCCCTGGCCGTCGGCGGACTTCTGGCTGAAGCCGGCGTCACCGTGGCGCACCAGGGGGCCCTCGGCGGTGAGCGCGAGGCGGTAGCCGACACGAGACTCGTCCTCGCCGTGGAAGGCGGTGAGGGTCAGTTGCTCGAAGGTGTCGGCGTCGGGGTCTTCCACCCGGGTGGCCAGTTCCCAGTCGTCGAGCCAGGCACGGAAGGGCTGGGCCACGGCGCCGGCCTGGCCGCTGTCATCCGCTGAGTGGCTGCGGGCGAAGCGCTCGGCCACCGCATGCTGCTCGCCCCGGGATACCGCCAGGTGCGCCATCCACAGCTGGTCGGCGACCCAGTCGCCTGGCGCCAGGCGCTCGGTCGACGGTGTCTCCTTCGGTGGGGCTAGGGCCTGGCGAAACAGGGTCCACTGCAGGCCCAGCGGCTCGCCGGTTTCGTCTTCCAGGTTGGCGGTGAGGTACCACCACTCGATGCGGTAGTCCGGATGGGCGCCGTGATCCTCGGGAAAGCGCAGCGGCGTGCCGGCACGGGCCTGGGCGTAGCCCTCGGCGCTCTCGCCCAGGCCGGCGAAGCCCGCCCCGCCGCCGTCGGGCGGCGTCTCTCCGCACCCGGCCAGTGCTAGAAGAGACGTCATCAGCAGGGTGGCGAGCCGTGGTCGCAGGGCAGGGCGCATCACGAAGCCTCCTCGGCCAGCAGGGCCCGGGGCGGCGTACGCCACAGGCGCAGCACCGGCAGGGCCGCGGCGGCCAGCGCCACGACCACGGCGGTGGCCAGGGTCAGGGCGATCTCGCCGGGAAAGAGATGCAGCGGCAGGCGCCAGCCGAAGGCCGCCACGTTGACCACCGCCACCAGTCCCCAGGTGATGGCGATGCCCAGTGGAACCGCCAGAAGGCCCACGGCCAGGGCCGCGCCGCCCAGCTGGGCCAGCTGGAGCTGCACCAGCCGTGCCCGGGGCACCCCCAGCGCCCACAGCGGCGCCAGCCGTCGGCGGCGCTCCCCGGCCTGGGCGAGCAGGCTGGCCAGCAGCGCCAGGGCCGCCACGCCGAGGGTCAGGGCATTGAGCGCCCGGGTGATGGTAAAGGTGCGCTCGAAGATGCCGGTGGCGATGCGCTTCACCTCGCGCTGGTCCAGCAGGCTGTCGCTGCCCAGGGCGAAGGCGTCGGTCAGCTCAACGGCCAGGGCCGCGTCGTCGGCGCCACTGGCCAGCACGATGCCCAGCGAGCCGGGCGGTGCGCCGAAGCGCTCGGCCAGGTGCGGTGCGGCCAGCAGCACCTCGCCGCGGGGATTGCCGTAGTCCGGGTAGATCGCCGCCACGGTTATCCGGGCCTCGCCGCCCGGCGCCTCCAGGCGCAGTCGGTCTCCCGGGACGATGCCCTCGGCCACTGCCAGCTGCTCGTTGACGAAGGCCGCGCCGTCGCGAAAGGCCGCCCAGGCCGACTCGCGCCCGTCCCAGGTGGCGGCCAGCGGCCAGCGCGGGGTCAGTGTCTCGCCGGGAGTAATGGCGTAGAGCCCCACCGGCAGGCGGCGCTCCCGCGGTTGGCTTGCCTCTCCATCGCCTCCCCCTGCGCCGCCGGGTTCGATGGCCAGCAGTCGGGTCTCGCTGCGCCGAGTGGCCAGGCGCTCGGCCACCTCCGGGCGCTCGGTCAGCCAGTCGTCGATCGCCGCGAACTGTTCCGCCGGCGGGCGCAGGTAGAGGTCGGCCACCAGGCGCTGGTCCAGCCACTCCAGGAAGGTCAGGCGGAAGCCGCCTACCATGCTGCTCACCCCCAGGTTGGCGGAGAGCGCCACCAGCAGCGCCATCATGGCCAGCGACAGCCGAGGCAGCTGCAGCTGCAGGTCGGCCAGGGCCCACTGGGCCAGGGGACGACGCCTGGC
Source organism: Halomonas salsilacus (assembly GCF_051216275.1). Classification (NCBI taxonomy): domain Bacteria; kingdom Pseudomonadati; phylum Pseudomonadota; class Gammaproteobacteria; order Oceanospirillales; family Halomonadaceae; genus Halomonas; species Halomonas salsilacus. The sequence goes on along the minus strand of NZ_JBPKAQ010000011.1, from coordinate 91,858 downwards.
CAGGTGGGTCAGGCCGGCCAGGACGGCACCCAGCAGCGGCGGCAGCCACAGGGCGCTGGCCAGCAGCAGGGCGCCGACGAGGCCGAAGCCGGCCACCAGCCCCTCCCCTGGCGGTAGACGGGAGAGCCAGGCCGAAAGCGCGAGGCCGATGATGGCCGTCACGCCGCCCGCGGCGGCCATCAGTGTCAGCTGGCGCCGGAAGCCCGCGCGCCAGGCCTGGGCCTGCCCCAGCCCCAGCACGCTGAGCCGCGCCGCCCGCCACAGCACGCCGCTGCCGGCCAGCAGCAGGCCGCCCAGGGTGACCGCCACGCCGCCGGCCCAGTAGTGCCAGGGCAGGCTCAGCTCGGCCGCCACCTCGGCGCCGTAGAGGCTGCCCAGGGTGGCGGCCACGTCGGGCAGCAGCGCCCGGGCCAGCCACACCCCACCGGCGATGCCGGCCAGGGCGCCGAGCAGTCCGAGGAGCATCAGCTCCAGCGCCAGCGCCGCCACCAGGGCGCGGCCGGAGACCCCCAGGGCGCGCAGGGTCCGCAGCATCCCCAGGCGCTGCTCCAGGGCCAGCCCCAGCGACGCCTGGACGATGAACAGCCCCACCACCAGCGCCAGCAGGGCCAGGGCAGTGAGATTGAGATGAAAGCTCTCGGTGAGCTGGCCCGGCGAGACCAGCACGTCGGCGCGGGTCAGCGCCAGCCCCGGTGGCGCCTGGGCCAGCGCCCCCGGGGCGGTGACGAGTCGGGTGATCCGCTGGCCGCTCGCCAGCAGCTCGGCCGCGGCGGCGATGTCCATCACCAGGGTGTCTGGCGGCAGCGAGGGGGCCAGGGTCAGCGGCGGCAGCGGGCGGCCATCGGCCAGCCGAGGGGTGGCACCCTCGGCCTCGGCCCTGGCCAGGTCGAAGGCGGCCAGCGCATCCGGCGCCAGCCGCGTCTGCCAGGGCGGCGAGAGGAAGCCAGTGAGTTCACCCGGGTTTGAGGAGGAAGAGCTGCCGGCGGTGGCGAGGCCGCTTTCCCCGGGCAGGGTCAGCGGGTCGATGCCGATCAACGTCAGGCGGGTGCCGTCCGGCGCTTCAAGGGTGCCCTCCAGCAGCGGCGAGACGGGCACCCCCGCCCGGCGCAGGGTCAGAAAGTCATCCCGGGTCAGCGCCTCGCCGTCGCGGCGCTCCAGGCGGTCCAGACCGGTGGAGAAGAGGGACTCGGCGCGGGCGTAGCTGTCCCGGGCCGAAGCATTGATCGCCTGGACCCCGCTCCACAGGGCGCTGGCCACCCACAGGCCCAGCAGCAGCATCACCAGCTGGCCGGGGTGGCGCCGGTAGTGGGAGAGCAGGGTGGCAAGGGTGGTGAGCATGAAGGCAAGGCCCCCTGAGTCAGTCGAGGTGCAGCCAGCGCGCCAGGCGAGACTGGCGGTGGCGGCGCAGGTACCAGGGCAGCAGGCTCATCACGGCAAGGATGGTGATCGCCGCCGTGATGGTGAGTACCGGGTGCAGGTCGAAGGTGTGGCCGAGGCTCGCGAATACCAGGGTCATGGGCAGCATGCCGAGGGAGGTGGCCAGAGCGAAGCGCCACCCCGTGATGGCGGTGACGCCGGCGGCATAGCTGATCAGCGCGAAGGAGAAGATCGGAATCAGCCGGGTGAGCAGCACGATGATGAACAGCAGCCGCTGCGAGCCCTCGGCACCGAACAGCGGATTGTCGTGGAACCGCTGGCGTATCAGGTCGCGCCCCAGCAGCCGGGCGAGGAGGAAGGCGATCATGGCCCCGGCCAGAGCCCCGGTGGCTGCCAGCAGGGAACCAGGCAGGACGCCGAAGGCCATGCCCGAGGCGGAGGTGATGGGCAGAGTGGGCAGGGGGCCGACGATCACCGCCATGACCATCAGCGCCATCAGCAGTAGCGGGCCCAGGAGGCCTTGAGCGTTGAGCCACTGCGACAGGGCACCCGGCGACAGGGAGTCGGGCATGCCCAGCTCCCTGAGCAGCAGCCAGATCAGCCCCGTGTTGATCACCACGACAAGCAGCACGCCACCGCGAAAGAGCCAGCTACCTCGGGCCATTGGGGAGCTCCGCCATGACCTCTACCTTGCCCTGTGACAGCCGCAGGCAGCGATCCAGCGGGGCCGCCACCTGGGGGCTATGAGTCACCATCAGCAGCGCGCAGCCGGTCTGGCGCACCAGGCCGAGCAGCAGGTCGAGCACCTCGCCGGCGGTGGTCTCGTCCAGGTTGCCGGTGGGCTCATCGGCCAGCAGCAGGGCGGGGCGCGGGGCCAGGGCGCGGCCGATGGCCAGGCGTTGCTGCTGGCCGCCGGAGAGCTGTTCGGGGTAGCGCCGCTCCATCCCCTCCAGGCCCAGCCGGCGGATCAGCTCCGCCGACCAGTCCGGGTCCTCCACGCCGGCCAGCCGCGCTTGCAGGCGCAGGTTGTCGAGCACCGAGAGGCTCGGCACCAGGTGGAACTGCTGGAATACCAGCCCCACCGCCTCGCGGCGCAGCCGGGCCCGCTCGGGTTCGCTGAGCGACGAGATCGCCCGGCCGGCCAGGCGCACCTCGCCGGCATCGGGCAGGTCGAGCCCTGCGGCGAGATGCAGCAGGGTCGACTTGCCGCTGCCCGACTCGCCCATGAGCGCCAGGCTCTCACCGGGAGCCAGCGCCAGGTCGACCCCGGCGAGCACCGTCAGCGGCCCCTGGGGCGTGGGATAGGCCTTGTGGACCTGGCGAAATTCCAGCATGGCGGGTTTCCAGGGGATGAGTGTTCGATAGTCCCATAAAAACGGCGGCCACAAAAAAACAACGCCACCCCGAGGTGGCGTTGACGGTGTTACTGGGCCTCTGGCTCAGTGGCGATGGCCGTGGCCATGATCGTCGTCATCGTGGTCGTCATGCCCATGATCATCATGGCCGGGCTGGGCCAGGGCGCCGTGCAGGGTCCGGGCGTTGTGGCGCATCATGCCCAGCCAGGTGCTGGCCTCGCCTTCCGCGGCCAGGGCGTCGGCGTAGAGGGTGCCGGCGATGGGCAGGTCGGTCTCCTCGGCGAGTTGGTGGATAATCGCGGGGCTGGTCATGTTCTCATGGAACAGCGCCTGGACGTTTTCTGCGCGAATCACGTCGATCAGCTGGGCCATGTTGGCCGCGCTCGGTTCCGCTTCGGTGGAGAGCCCCACCGGCGAGAGAAAGCGCAGGCCGTAGGCGCTGGCGAAATAGCCGAAGGAGTCGTGGCCGGTGATCACGCTGGTGGAAGCCGGGATCTCGGTGAGCAGCGCGCGGATGTCGGCGTCGGTGGCGTCGATCTCGTTGATGTAGCGCTCGGCGTTGGCAGTGTAGGCCTCGGCATTGTTCGGGTCGGCCTCGATCAAGCCGTCGCGGATGTTAGCCACATAGACCTTGCCCACGCCCAGGTCCTGCCAGCCATGGGGATCCTGATCGCCATGGTCATGGTCGTCATGGTCGTCATGGTCGTCATGGGTCGCCGCCACTCGGTCGATGCCCTCGGTGGTGGTGACCAGAGGGCCAGCGTAGTCGCTGGCGTCGATCAGGCGCTCCATCCAGCCCTCGAACTGCAGGCCGTTGAAGACCACAAGATCGGCCTCGGCCAGGGCGCGAGCGTCAGTGGGACGAGGCGAGTAGACGTGGGCGTCGCTGTCGGGGCCGACCAGGGAGGTCACCTCGACGTGGTCGCCGCCGACGTTCTCGATCATGTCGGCGAGGATGCTGAAGCTGGTGACCACCTGCACGCGCTCGGCGGCGAAGGCGGCAGGCAGGGCCAGCAGGGCGGAGACGCCGAGCAGGGCGGCGGAGGCGTTCAGGATGCGCATGGGGAAGGGCTCCTTGGTTTTATGTCAGCAAGAGTCGCGTGTCGTAGGATCGCGGTCAGTGGGATTCGGGAGCGCCCAGGGGCGCAGCGCGACGCTGCAGGCGCTCGCGCAGGCTGTGGTGGCGGCCCAGCAGCGCGGAGAGCAGGTAGGCCGCCCCGGCCAGCAGGATGATCGATGGGCCGGAGGGCAGGCTCAGATGGTAGGAGAGCAAGAGCCCGCCGGTGCTGGCGACCAGGGCGATGGCCACGGCGATGCCGATCAGCCCCTCCAGGCGCTTGCTCCAGAAGCGTGCCGTGGTGGCCGGCAGCATCATCAGGCCCACCGCCATCAGTGTGCCCAGGGTCTGGAAGCCGGCGGTGAGGTTGAGCACCACCAGGCCCAGGAAGACCCCCTGGATCAGCCCGCTGTGCACCCCCTGGCCGCGCAGGAACAGCGGGTCCAGGCACTCCACTACCAGGGCGCGGAAGATCACCGCCAGGGTGACCACAATCAGGCTGCTGATGCCGGCGATCAGCACCAGCGCGGTGGTGTTCACGGCCAGGATCGAGCCGAACAGCACATGGGTGAGGTCCACGCTGCTGCCGCCCAGCGACACCAACATCACCCCGGCGGCCAGCGAGATCAGGAAGAAGCTGGCCATGGCGGAGTCCTCGCGGTGGCCGGTCATCTGCGACACGCTGCCGGCCAGCACAGCCACCAGCAGGCCCGAGAGCACGCCGCCCAGGCTCATCATCGGCAGCGAGAAGCCAGCGAACAAAAAGCCCAGTGCCACCCCGGGCAGGATGGCGTGGGCCATGGCGTCGCCGATCAGGCTCATGCCGCGCAGCATCAAAAAGACCCCCAGCGGCGGGGCGGCCAGCGAGAGTGCCAGGCCCGCTACCAGGGCGCGCCGCATGAAGCCGTAGTCGAAGGGGGCGAGCAGCCAAGCGTCAAGCAGTTCCAGCATGCAGGGTATCCGGGAAGGTGAGGGGCAGGCGCGGCGCGCGGGGCGGCTGGCCGGCGTAGCGGTCGAGCAGCGAGTCGGGGCTGACCCATTTACCGTGGCCGCCGGCCAGGAAGAGCACGTCGTCGGCCAGGCGCGAGAGCTGTTCCATGTCGTGGAGCACCACGATGATGGTGGCGCCTTCCCGGGCCATGTCGCGCAGCACGTCCATCAGCACGTCGACGGTCTCGATATCGACGTTGGCGAAGGGCTCGTCCAGCAGCAGCAGCTCGGCCTCCTGCATCAGGGTGCGGCCGAGCAGGGCGCGCTGGCGCTGGCCGCCGGAGAGCTCGCCGAGCTGGCGGTGAGCCAGGTGGGAGATGCCCAGGCGGGCCATGATCTCGCGGCCGCGCCGGTAGTGGGCCGCGCAATAGCCTTTCAGCGCCCCGTGGCTGGGCCAGGTGCCGGTCATGATCAGCTCTTCGACGCTCATCGGGAAGCCAAGGTCCAGGGCCAGCTGCTGGGGCAGCCAGGCGCTGCGCTCCCTGGGCACCTGGCACGCCACGCGGCCTGCCACCGGGCGCAGCATGCCCATGATCGCCGCTATCAGGGTGCTCTTGCCGGCGCCGTTGGCGCCTATCAGGGCGGTGATGGCGCCGTCCTGGAAGCGGCCGTCCAGGTGCTCCAGCACGGTGCGCCCGCCCCGGGCGAGCTGCAGGTCCTCGAGCTGAAGGCGCGACATCAGGACCACCACCCGGCGGCCCAGGAGACCGTCAGCCACAGGCCGGCCAGGGGCAGAACCGCCGCCAGCAGCAGGCGGCGGGTCGCGGAGAGGGACATCAGGGAGAAGTGGCAGGGCCCTTCCGGGCGGTGCCGGTGTGCACGGTGTGCCATGGGAAAACCTCCGTCGTAATGGCGGAGGTTATAACATAACAATAGCGGTCCTGACCACCGTCACGTAGAGGCTACGATGGCCGCGTGGTGGCTCAGTAGCGCAGCGCTACTCCCAACTGGTTCGGCCCCACCAGCAGGGCGTATTCGCCTTCGAGGTGCAGCTCGCCCAGGGAGACCCGGGCCGGCTGGAAGCGGTTGATGGCGGAGGTGGCCTGGCGTGGCTGGGTCTGCAGCTGCAGCTCGTTGATCAACATGCCGGTGGCGAAGTTGATGGCACCGTCGCGTTCGCGGCCGTCGCCCACGGCAATCAGCAGCCCCGCTGCGGTGTTCACGGCGAGCGAGCCGAGCCGCGCCTCCCAGCTGCGCCGTCGGCGCTCCTCATCGGCCACCGCCGTGAGCAGGGTCCGGGCGCCGTCGATATCGCCGGGCTCACCGGCCTGCAGCTCCCGGTAGGCGGCGGGGTGGGGCTGACGATCCAGGAACATGCCGCCCAGCGCCAGCGCCGATTTCACCACCCCGACCCGGGCGTCATAGCGGTCGTCGCGGTCGCTAGCTTCGCTGGCCTGCCAGGCGTTCAGTGCCAGGCTGCCGGCGTAGACCGTCGTCCAGCCCGCCTGCCAATAGCTCGCCTGGCGGGCGCCGTCGGCCAGGGCCGTCTCGTAGGCCTGCCATTCGTCACCGGGGGTCTGGGCCAGGGCGGGAAGCGGCAGCAGCAGGGCGATCAGGCAGCCAAGGCGAGTCAGGCGAGCGAGGCGAGCGAGGCGGGGCATGGCGATCTCCAGCGAATCGTGACTCATCGGGAATATGTCGGGAGCCGGGAAGGAAAGCCTAGCACCGCCGGCCGTGGAGAGCCCGCCGTCGGCGCATCGGCGCGCAATGGCATCGGTTGATCGGTTCCTAGGTTCATCGGTTCCTCGGCACTGGGGGGCAGCCGCCGGCGGTGGCGAGATGGTAGGCTTCAGGCCTTCTCCCCGTCATGGACGACCCCGGCATGCCCGCCCGCGCTTCTCTCACTTCTCGCCTCCGCCTGCTGGGTTCTGGTCTGCTCGGCCCTGGTCTGCTGGGTCTGGGCCTGCTGGTCGCGCTGGGGCTCTCCGGCTGCGACGCCTTCGATGGCGGTGAAGTCTCCCCTTATTTCGACCCCGGCATGTCGAGCCAGGGCGACGGCTTTTCCAGTCAGGACTATTCCGAAAAGGGTTTCGCCGGCGAGGCCATGGTGCGCCAGGCCGACATGGTCGGTACCGTCTCGGCGCCGGAGGCCGGCGCCGAGACGGCCGAATCGCGCATCGAGGAGCGGCGCCACTACCAGCTGCAGTTCGATGCTGCCGAGGCGCTGATGGCCACCTACCACGAGGCCCACGAGGCCTGTCTGGGCATGAGCGGTTGCCAGGTGGAGCAAGGGCGGCTCAGCACTCCCCGCCAGGGCCTGGCCAGCGGCACCCTGGTGATGCGCATCGACCGGGATCGGGTCGACGAGGCCGAGCCGGTGCAGCGCATCAACGAATCCCCGGCCCTCAGCGGCGTGGAGATCACCCGCGAGGATCGCACCCAGCAGATCATCGACCTCGAGGCGCGCCTGGCCCAGCAGGTCGTGCTGCGCGAGCGGCTCGCCGAATTGGCCCTGGAGGGGCGTGGCTTCAGCGAGCGCCGGATCCAGGACCTGCTGCAGGTGGAGCGGGAGCTCGCCCGGGTGCAGGGCGAGATCGAATCGATGCAGGGTCGCCAGCGCCATCTCTCCCGGGTCACCGACAGCGTCTCGGTCACCGCCAGCTTCCAGCAGCAGCGCTGGGTGGAGCCCCACGAGTACGGCCCCCTGGCCCCGCTGTGGCGCGCCCTGGACCGCAGCGTCAGCCTGTTCTTCGAGTCGGTGGGGCAAGTGATTCTGGTGGTGGTCTTCCTCACTCCCTGGCTGGTGCTGGGCATTCCCGCGCTGTGGCTGCTCAGCCGGCTGTGGCGCCCGGTGCGCCGCGGCATCACCCACCTGGGCCAGCGACGCCGCGCCCGGCGAGCCACCCTTCGCGACGATTAAGATGCGTATGTCATTAAAGTGTCACATAGTGGCGCTACGTTGCGCCCACTGACACGGAATTGTCACGTAACCGTCATGAAGGGACCGTTCACCAACACGGCAGACCGCTAATGTCGAATCTTGGACCTTCCACCGATCGTCCCGCTCTCGCACGCCAGGCCACTCACGAGGTGCCAGCCTGGCTGCGGGGGATCTACGCCGGCCTGTGCCTCTACCTGTTTCTAGCCGCCCTCAACGTGCTGGGCGCGGGCCTTGGCACCTTCGGCGGCGATAGCGATGTCCTGACCCGCGCCTTCGCCTACGGCGAGAACCCCTTCATCGCTTTGATGGCCGGCGTGCTGGTCACCATGACCGTCCAGAGTTCGTCGTTCACCTCGGCGCTGATCGTCACCCTGGTGGCCAGCGGCGAGATGACCCTGGGCACGGCGGTGTTCGCCATCATGGGTGCCAACATCGGCACTGCGGTGACCGGGGTGATCGTGGCGCTGGCCAACGTGCGCATCAAGCGCAACTTCCGTCGCTCCTTCACCGCGGCGATGATGCACGATTTCTTCAACATCCTGACCGTGCTGATCGTCTTCCCGCTGGAGTGGCTGACGGGGATGTTCCACGAGGGTGGCCGCGGCATCCTCACTCGGCTGGCCGGTTGGCTGGCTGAGCTGATCGGCCTGGAGGAGGTCGCCCGCCCCAACAGTCCCATCAAGGTGATCACCGCCCCCATTGTCGATGCCGCCCATTGGCTGGGGGTGGCCCTGATGCCGAGCGCGGCTGCCGCTGGCCTCTTCGTGGCGGGCCTGGGCATGGCGCTGATGTTCCTGGCCCTGGTGTTCATGGTGCAGAACCTGCGCGGCGCCCTGCTGCGCCACATGGACGGCCTGTTTCGCACCTATTTCTTTCGCACCGACGCCCGCGCCTACGGGGTCGGGGTGATCTCCACCGTGCTGGTGCAGTCCAGCACCATCACCAGCAGTCTGATGGTGCCGCTGGCCGGGGCCGGCGTGGTGCGCCTGCGCCGGGTGCTGCCGTTCATGATGGGCGCCAACCTGGGCACCACCGTGACCAGCGTGCTGGCCGCCACCGCCAACCCCATCGCCGCGGCGATGACAGTGGCGCTGTTTCACGTCATCTTCAACCTGACCGGCACCGCCATCTGGTGGCCGCTGCGGGTCATTCCGCTGCGCATCGCCACCTGGTACGGCCGGCTGGCCGGCAAGCAGGTCCGCTACGCCTTCCTGTTCCTGATCGGCGTATTCCTGGTGGTGCCCCTGGCCGGCATCACCGCCACCGAACTGTTCATGCGCCTGCGCTGAGCGCGGCCAACCGGGAGGTTACCCATGTTTCGACAGCTCTATAGCGCTTTTACCTCGGAGAACAGCATCGATCAGGCCTACGCAGACCTGACCCGGATGCTCGAGCACGGCGCCTGGATGTTTTCCCGTGCCAACGAGGTGCTCTACAGCACCGTGCCCGCCGAGGAGGTGCGCGAGCCGCTCTACCAGCGTGACCGCGCCGTCAACGAGCTCGAGCGCTCCATCCGCCGCAAGGTGCTGCGCCACCTCACCGTCAACCCCGGCCACGACGTGGCCATCTGCCTGGCGTTGATGAGCGTGGCAAAGGACGCCGAGCGCATCGGCGATTACTGCAAGAACGTCTTCGAGGTCGGCGCCTTCTACAGCGAAGGTTTTCACGTGCCCAGCTATCAGCAGCCGCTGGACGAGATGTCCGAGCGGCTCAACGGCCTGTTCCAGGAGCTGATCGCCGCTACCCGCGACTCCGACGAGGCCAAGGCACACAAGGTGATCGAGGTCACCCGTGAGATCCGCGGCCGCTGCGACGACCTGATCGAGGCGCTGCTGCGCGAAGAGGAGGCGATCGAGTTCCATGAGGCGGTGGCCTACTCGCTGCTGGCCCGCCACTACAAGCGGGTGGCCTCGCACCTGGCCAATGTTGCCACCGCGGTGACCGGCCGCCTGGAGGACCTGGACTTCCCCAGCGAAGACGACGACCGCGCCCTGGACTAGAACTCCTCGGTATCCACCTCGGCCTGCTGCGCCTCTGTGTAGCGCCCGCCGGCCACCCGCTCCGGGGCCAGCAGCGCATCGAGGCGTGCCACGGTGGTGGCCTCCAGGCGCAGGTCGCCGGCGGCCAGGTTCTCGCGCATATGCGCGATGGAGCGGGTGCCGGGGATGGGCAGGATATCGTCGCCCTTGGCCCGCAGCCACGCCAGGGCGAGCTGGCCGGTGGTCACCTCGAACTCCCTCGCCACGGCCGCCAACTCGGCCAGCAGCGCCAGGTTGTGCGGCAGGTGCTCGTCGCTGAAGCGCGGCAGGCTGCGGCGCATGTCGCCCTCCGCCAGCCGGGTGGCATCGGTTACCGCGCCGCTCAGGAAGCCACGGCCCAGCGGGCTGAAGGCCACGAAGGCGGCCCCCGCCTCGCGGCACGCTTCGATCACCGCGATCTCCGGGTTGCGGGTCCAAAGCGAGTACTCTGACTGCACCGCGGCGATGGGGTGCTCGGCATGGGCGCGGCGCAGGGTGGCCGCGCAGACCTCGGAGAGCCCCACGGCGCCGATCTTGCCCTCCGCCACCAGCTGGCCCAGCTCTCCCACGCTCTCCTCGATGGCCACGTTTCTGTCCCAGCGGTGCAGGTAGTAGAGGTCCAGGTGGTCGGTGTCCAGGCGTGCCAGGCTCTCCTCGCACTGGCGTCGCAGGGTGGCCGGGCGGCCGTCGATCACCTTCTTGCCCTGTTCGGGGTCCATGGCCATGCCGCACTTGCTGGCCAGCAGGATCTCCCCGCGCTTGTCCGCCAATGCCTTGCCCACCAGCCGTTCGTTGGCGGTGGCGCCGTAGAGGGTGGCGGTGTCGAAGTGGCGATAGCCCATATCGAAGGCGGCATCCAGCGCACGCAGCGCCTCCGCCTCGGGCACCGGCTGGCCGTAGCCATGGGAGAGATTCATGCAGCCCAGGCCAATGGCGGGCGAGGCGACGGCCTGGAGACGAGTCATCAAGGAGGACATGGTAGCGCCCTTGTGTCGGGTGGGTCAGAGGCCGAGAGTAGCAAGTTATGCCGACAATGTGGCAGCGGTCTGTCGGCGTTCGGCGACGTCATGAGGGTTGCATGGGAAGTCGGTGATGGAAGTCGGTTATGGTAGTGCCCACAGCGACGCAGCGACATAACGACATAACGACAAAACGATACGGACTCTAGGAGCGCCAGGCATGGCCACGCCTTCGTCATCATCGCTCGGGGTGCCTTCCCCGGGCTTTCTTTCCCCGCGCTACCGGGTACTGCTGGCCGGCGTGTTCAGCCAGATCCTCTGCATCGGCGTGGCGCGCTTCGCCTATACGCCGCTGCTGCCGGTGATGCAGCAGCAGACCTGGCTGAGCGATGCCCAGGGCGGCTGGCTGGCCGCCCTCAACTACGCCGGCTACATGTTCGGCGCGCTGCTCGCGGCCTCCATCCACAGCATTCGGCTCAAGGACACCCTCTACCGCCTCACCCTGGTGCTGGCGGTGCTCTCCACCGCCGGCATGGCCCTGGCCGACAGCTTCTGGCTGTGGGCGGGCATGCGCTTCGTGGCTGGCTTCTCCAGCAGCGGCGCCATGCTGCTGGCCTCGGGGTTGATCCTGCACTGGCTGATCAGCCACCGGCAACGCGGGGAACTGGGCATCCACTTCGCGGGGGTGGGGCTCGGCATGCTGGTGGCCGCCCTGGCGGTGGAGTTGATGCTGCGCCTCGCCTTCGATTGGCAGGCCCAGTGGTGGGGTTTCACCGTGTTGGCCATGGTGCTGCTGATGCCCGCCTGGCGCTGGCTGCCACGACCGATGAAGCCTGCGCAAGGCGCCGGCGTCAGTACCCCGCGCGCGGCCATACCGCCCAACCGCACCTTCATGCGGCTGATGCTCGCCGCCTACTTCTGCGCCGGCTACGGCTACGTGATCAGCGCCACCTTCATCGTCGCCATCGTCGAGCGCGAGCCGCTGCTCGTGGGCGCCGGCAACTGGACCTTCGCCCTGGTGGGGCTGGCCGCGGCCCCCGCGGTGATGGTGTGGGACCTGATCGCCCGGCGTTTCGGCTACCTGGGCGCGCTGATCGCCGCCATGGCCCTGCAGGTGGTGGGCATCGTGCTGCCGGCCCTGACCCAGAGCCTGGCCGGCGTGCTGATCAGCGCTGTGCTCTACGGCGGCACCTTCCTGGGCTGCGTGAGCCTGGTGCTGACCATGGCCGGGCGGCTCTACCCGCAGAGCCCCGCGCGGATGATGGGGCGCATGACCCTGGCCTACGGCACGGCGCAGATCGTCGCCCCGGCGCTCACCGGGATGCTCGCCGAGGCCACCGGCCACTACTACACCGGGCTGTGGCTGGCCGGCGGTTTCGTGGCCCTGGGTGCGCTGCTGCTGATCTGGTTGCGCGCGGTGGACCAGACCGCCCAGCGGCTGGATGCCGAGGCGAAGGTGGGAGTGGCGTGAGATCGCGTCATCTGTCGTCTGGTGGTTCCGCCAGCGGCGGCTGCAGGTAGCGGAACATGAAATCCAGCGCCGGACCCAGGCTGGCGCGCCACACCCCCCAGGTATGGCCGCCGGAGAGCACCTCCAGCGGTACCTGACCCGGCTGGCTTGGCTCCAGCAACGCCTGCAGCCGGCGGGCGTGGCTCTCGGCATCGAAGACGTCGTAATTGCCGGCGCTCAGATAGAGCGGAACGACGTAATCCTGGCCGAGGTAGCTGTCGAGGTGGGCGGTGTAGTTGAGCCGCTGCCAGAGGTCGGCGTCGAAGCGGTTGTCCGAAGTCAGGAAGGCGGCATGCTCCCGGGCGGTGGAGTTGGCCGGCGGCAGAGGATAGTAGCTGGCCGGGCTCAAGGCCGCCGCGGCGGCGAACAGCTCGGGCCGCTCGAGGACGAAGTTGATGGTGCCGTAGCCGCCGGCGGAGAGCCCGGCGATACCGCGCCATTCGCGCTTCGGCACCACCCGCCAGACGTCCTCCACGTGGGGCATCAGGTCCTCCAGGAACGCGGTGCGGGCCGGCTCGTTATGGCCGTCAACCCACCAGCTCTGGCTGCCCGGCATCACGATCACCGTCGGCGGGATGCGCCCCTGGCGTATCATGCTGTCGGCGATCTGCTTGAGCGCGCCGCGGGTCACCCAGTCGCGGTCGTTGCCGAAGGAGCCGTGAAGCAGGTATACCACCGGATAGTCGAGCCCGGAGTCGTGATAGCCGTCGGGCAGGTATAGGGTGTAGGGGTAGTCGCGCTCCAGTACCTCGGAGTGGAAACGGTGATGGGAGACCTGGCTGGCCAGCGCCTGGCCAGCCACCAGCAGGAACATCAGGATCGTCAGGATAGTCAGTGTGCAGCGTCTGGCTGCCGCCATATCGGGCCCTCCCTGTGCGCAGTTGGTTGCCAGTTTCCGAAAAGGGGATGCATGCCGAGTGTGGCGGTCAGACCACAGGCCCGGCAAAGGTGTTCCACCCACGCGCGGATGGCAGGGAATCGACACATGCAACGAATCGAGGAAATCTACTGGCTGCGCGCCTACGGCTGTCTGGCGGTCTTCAGCTTTCATCTCCTCGATCACCTCAACCAGCGCATCGACACCCTGGCCACCGACCTCGCCCGCATCCCCACGGTGCTCGGTACCCCGATCTTCATCTTCATCTCGATCTTCCTGTTCTCGATGCGCTATGGCAACAACATCCCCCCGGGCTTCTTGGGCAGCCGGGTGAAGTACGTGATGGTGCCCTACCTGGTCTATGGCCTGGTCTACTCGATGGCGGAGTATCTGCGTCTGCGTGCCGCCGGCGCGGATGCCGGCCTGGTGGAGACCCTGCGCGAGTACCTGCTTTACGCCGGCTGGCACGGCTATTTCCTGATCATTGCCGCCCAGTTCTATGCCTTCTACTGGCTCTACGGCCGCCTGCACCTGGAGCGCTGGCTGCCCGCCACCCCCTGGCTCGCGATCGGCAGCCTGATCAGCATGGCCTGGTGGGGCTACTGGCAGTCGCGCAGCGACTTGCCGCCGGGCTACCTGCACTGGATCGCCCCGCTGGGCTGGCTCTACCTCTTCTTCCTGGCGCTGGTGCTGGTGCGCCACTACCACGACAGCCCCGGGGGGCGCCCCGCCTGGCTGATGGCCCTGGCTCGCCCGCGCTGGCTTGCCGCCCTGGTCGGCCTGGTGGTGCTGTTCTCGCTGCCCGGCTGGCTGGCGTACTCCTCCAAGGAGGTGTGGGTGGTGCCGCTGTTCCTGCTCTTCACCATCTGGGTGATGGGGCGGCTGCGCGGTCGCCCGGCGCCGCCGCTGGTGCGGCGACTCAACGAGTTCTCCTTCGGCATCTACCTGGCCCACCCGATGTTCTTCAACCTGGTCGACGTGCTGGACCCCGGCCAGCGCCTGCCGCTTCTGCTCTATGTGCTGGCCTTGGGGGTGGTGGGCATGGCCGGCTCCATCGCCTGGAACCTGGCCGCCAACCGCCTGGAGTGGGGTGGACTGCTGTTCGGCAAGCGGCTGCGAGTGGCCTGATACCCGGTGAATCATCCGGTTACCAACCCTTACCCTAAAGTTATGAACGCGAGCCGATGACTATCGTCTCAGGAAAGCACATACACGCAACGCCCCCTGGAGGGGTGATGCCCTGGAGGTATCAATGAAACGGATGACTGCCCTGATCTCTGCCGCCCTGCTCAGCGCTGGCCTGATGTCGGCCACCGCCCACGCCCAGCAGGACCCGGCGGCCGCCCCCGAGCAGCCCCAGGCCGCGGCCCCGGCCCCGGCGATGGACTTTTCCGATCAGCAGCTTCAGCAGTTTGCGGATGCATCCGAAGAGATCGTCGTGATCTCCCAGGAGTATACCGAGCGCCTGCAGACCGCTGATGATGAAGCCGCTCAGCAGGAAGTACAGATGGAAGCCAACGACAAGATGGTCGAAGCGGTCGAGGAGAGTGGTCTCGACGTGGATACCTTCAACACCATCGGCCAGGCCCTTCAGCAGGACCCGGAGCTGATGCAGCGCGTTCAGGAAATGGTTCAGTCTTGAAGCGGATTGATCAGAATGAGCGCCACAAGGAGCGAAGCATGATGATGAAACAACTGTTCAAGAAGGCAGGCGTACTGGGTCTTTCTCTCGGTCTGCTGGCCAGCCCGCTGGCCTTCGCCGACATGCACGACCCGGCGGATGAAGAGTATGAGGCCGGTGAACCTACGACCACCCCCTCGGCTGATCTGGAAGCCGATGCCATGGAGGAACCGGGTGCCCCGGCCGAGCCGGGTACCCCCGCCGATGAGCCCGGCTTCGGCAGCGGCACCGAGCCGATGCCCACTGGAGAGGGTGGCGCCGAGCCTGACGAACAGGGCGAGTGGGAGTTGCCGGACGACGAGGCGTCTCCGGTCAACTAAGCAGAGGAGAGCCGATCTTTTTCAATGGGTTCCCCCGGCGCGGCCGGCCAATGCGCCCTCTCCCCTTGGGATTTTGACCCGGTCCGCGCCTTTCGCCCCCGCCCTGCGGGGGCTTTTTGTGGCTGGCCGGCATGGGGGGTTCTATTCATCTGGCCCCTTCGGCCTTCGGCAGCCAGACAGCAGAAGGGCCGCTTTTCTGAAAAGCGGCCCTTGAGTTGCAACATTTAAGTTACAAGGTTCCAGCTGGATTCCAACGTTCAACATGCTTTGCCCGACTTGCAGGCCGACTTCGTGCGCTTGTCGGCTTGCCGCTGGCTTTTCCGTTGAGCGTCGTCAGCGTCTTACTTGTTCTTCTGAGTGTTGTGTTTTGCTTGATCCTGGCCCTTCTGAAGGTTGTCCTTTGCCTGGTCCTGTCCCTTCTGAAGGTTGTCCTTTCCCTGGTCCTGTCCCTTCTGAAGGTTGTCCTTTGCCTGGTCCTGACCTTTCTGGAAGTTTTGCTTTGCCTGCTCCTGACCCTTCTGAAGGTTGTCCTGGAACTGCTCCTGGCCCTTCTGAAGATTGGATTCTACTTGCTCCTGACCCTTCTGAAGGTTTTCCTGGAACTGCTCCTGACCCTTCTGCATGTTCTCTTCGAGCTGCGAGCGGCCCGACTGCATGGTCTCCATGGTCAGCTCCTGAGTCTCCTTCAGGTATTCCTGGCTCAAGGCCCGGATTTTTTCAGCGTCTTCCTTCAGGCGCTCACTCATTTCCTTGACGGCCTGCTGTTGCTGCTCGATCACCTGCTTGAAACTGTCGGCATCTCGAACTTCAAGCCAGGAGCGGGACTGGGCCAGGCTGGTGTCCGTGAAGGCGCGGACGGCATCAAACTGGGCCGAGAACAGCTGCTCGAAGTAATCAGTCGTCATTGCGCCGTAGGCACGCACCGGCTCGACGATGGTCTTGTCGAACTGCTGGGTAGCTTGCTCGGTAGCCTGGTTGATATCTGACTTGGTATTTTCAGTGTTCATCTAATCGCTCCTTGTCTTGCGACAATTCAGTGAAATCATTAACCGAGCAATGAAAATGCTCAGATAAGTTATCTATTCAGCAAGCGAGCCATCAAAAAGACTGATGCTGCTTTTGCCTGTTGGTGTAGAAGCGTCAACCCCAAGATGACAGCTCGTCATTCCTTGTCGGACCGGCACCTGCTACTACATCAACCGAATTCTAAACAGCCATCGAGTGATTTTCCGTGCGGTAACGCACACAATGCTGCACTGCCGCAAAAAAATATAGGTGGCCGAGGACAAACTCCCATTTCCGGCACGGCTCCCCGGTATTTCATCAATGACTACTCGAGATCACCTAACGCCGTGGTAACGGCTTCTGCATATTGGCCTTCTGTCAGCCCCCAGGTGCTGAGTACTTCTGGATCGGGTGTTTCATTGGTAGCGGCGTGAAGCTCTTCGGCGGATTTTTCGTCAAAGCAATGCTTGGCATACGCCTTCGTCTTGGGGTCATTCAGCTGATTGATGAGTTTCATACTGGTTCCTCGTATTAAGGGCCACTTCAAGCGCTATCGCGCCATTTTCTCTATCAATGTAACGGACGAGGAACGGCGCATCAGTTCGCTACCACACAGAGCAGAACTGCACGACTGAGGCAGGTTCAGCCCGGTGTCAGGGCTTCTCAACACGGCCTCCGCCTTATGCCGGTATTGGGCCTTGACGGGGGTCTTACTTCTGATCGTCGTCGAATTGCCAGACCTGCTTGAGGCGGTTGACGGTGTACATCTGGCGCCCGATCAGCAGCCAGTCCCGATTAAGGGTCGCGACATCCTGGATGATCGCTCTTCCAGCAGCCCCTCGTCGGCGAGCCCCGCGGCGCGCAGCTTCCGAGGTGGCTCGCCGGCGCTGCCCGCCAGCTTCCAGATGCCTTGTTCGATGGCCATGAACGTTTTCTTATTCTCATTGGCTATATATATTTCTTTTATGGGGCCCTTGGTGCTCTCTATAATATTTCTTAACACGGCCCCGATCGGTGGATCCGCTTTGCGGTGAAGCTGCTGAGGGGTTTTTAATGCCTGTTCGTCGGCTGCTCTGGCCAGCTCCACTGCTCCCATCCTTCGATGACGCCCATTCCATGCAGATCGAGCCCAACATGGGTGAGATCGGGAAACTCCTGTAGTAGGTCTATGTAACGTACCCACCAGCTGGAGCTGGGGTTGATTGTGGTCAGCAGGTGTTGGATCACGCACATCAAGACAAAGACGCGCGCCAGCAAGTGTTCTTGGCCAGGCTGCCAGGCCGTTTCGAAGAGTGGCACATCTCCGCTAACCGGCTTCCTGGGCTGATCCACCATATTGCGGTTCCACAGCCGGCTATGATGAGCGCAAACGTTGCGTAGATAATTCAGGCTGCGCAGCCAGAAGGCGAGCACTCGACCATCACGAATGCCGTAGCGGGCGGAAATTCGATCCTGATCGTCCTGGTGCATCCCGTCGTAGAGCGTGGACAGGGTGCCGAAGTCCCAGACTTCGCAGGCGATCCAGATGGGGAGCGGCAGCCCATACTTCTCCTTGTTATGGCGAATGAACTCCTCCTTGGAGCGGTTGATCATCACCGCCTGCTTCTGTAGCCATGCCTGGTGATCGGTAATGCCGGTCTTCTGATTGACCTCCTGGGCGAAGGCTTCGAAAAGACGGTCAGGGTCCAGATAGGAGAAAGGGCCATACTCGCCGAGGGTGTGGGAGATATCGACCCGGAATGCCACTTCGATTCGTTCCAGAGCGTCCATCACCAGCAGGCGCAACTTGAGGGTTTCCAACTGGTCGCGGTAGCTGAGCCAAGGTTTGTTATATCGCACGCCGGACTTCCCTGCTGTGATCGACATCGCTTAGGACACCGCCTTTTCCACCACCGCCCCGGCCAGGTGAGTGCGGATCTCGCCGGCCTCGCCCAGGCGGGCCTTGAGCTGGTCGCAAAGGGCCATCAGTTCGTCGACTTTTTCGACGATGCGGTGTTGTTCATTTGCTGGGCAAAGCGGTATTGGGGCCGCTTTAAGTTTGTCTTGAGAAATATTCATCTGACTTTCGGCCATTCCAGACTTCGCTGTCTCTAGGTATTGGTAGGTTTCTCCAGCGTTTAGGCAAAGACAAATATATTCTTCCGAAAAGCCTGCCTCGATCAGATGGAACCGAATGATTTTATCCGAAATCATTAACTTGGGTCGGGTTTCCTTGACGACGCAGGAAATTCCTACTCGGTTCTTTGGGCCTGCGCGAGTGATTAGGATGTCTCCGCGGCGCACCTCATATTGATCTTTTGGTGGCTTGTTGTCTGGGAGTTTTTTGTTTTCAACTTCCGAGTATTTCATTACTTGTACAGCTGTGGTTTTAAGCACGCCCCAAGCATCTGACTCTGCTGGATGAGAAGGGCATGCAGGGCTCCATCCCGCATCCATCACGCCAACCAATTCGCCAAGGTTTGCCCAAGACCACTGTGATGGAAGAGGAAGTTGGGAAATTTTGTCTTGAGTGCCAGAAGATTTTTTTTGCTTTTTTACTTTTCCTTCCTTGACCAGCCTCGCCTTCTCCTCGGCAATCCTTTCCAGCAGCACGCTGGCAGACTCGTCGTCGGGGTCCTGCTCCACCAGCTGACCCATTACCGCCAGTTGAAGGATCGCCTGCTTGAGCTTTTCGATGCTGGCTTCGGTTGTGAAGAGGGTATCGAAATGCTCGGCGATGCGGGCCCAGTTCTCGGCCACTTCTGCGGCGTCGGCGGAGCGGGAGAGAGAGCCTTCAGCGGGTTTGAATAAAGAGCCGAGAAGGGTATCGACCAGCACCTCATGGGCTTCAAGCTGGTCGCCGACCTGCTGCTCTAGCCGGTCACAGAGGGCCATCAGCTCGTCGACTTTTTCGACGATACGGTGTTGCTCCGAAAGTGAAGGCACCGGAAGAGGTATCTTCTGCATCACTGCCTGGTTGAGCTTTGCCCGCGTCATCCCGCGCACAAGTGGAAGCCAGTCAAGCTGATTGAAATAGCTAACCCAAAATTCTTCCGGTGTGTTTGCGAGGTTGCATATAACATGGGCATGATTGTTGACCCAGAATTTTCCATCAGCAATATATGCCACGCCTCTGATAGGGTCAGAGAAAAAGCCTCCGTCTTCAGCTATTAGTATTCGTTTTCCTTCATAAATGTAGTCGTCAACAGTTCCAACCTGACCGTTGGCCCCGTAATAGGGGTAGTCGCCTTTTCTAGCTTCACGCTCAGACTTGTTGAGCGGGACACGTAAATGGTCTTGGATATCAAAAATTTCGGCAAGCCTTGCCCATTGCCACCCATCCGGCAGCTCAAACGGCTTTTCTTCTTCTGTTATTTCCGGCAGCTTCTTCGGCTTCTTGATCTTCCCTTCCTTGACCAGCCGGGCCTTCTCCTCGGCGATGCGGACCAGCAGCACGCTGGCGGGTTCGTCGTCGGGGTCCTGGTCCACCAGCTTGCCGCGTACGGCGAGTTCCAGGATCAGTTCGCGCAGCTTCTTGATACCGGTCAACTCGATCTTTCCATGGCGACCTCTACCTGCCGTCGATCGGGTGGTGACGGCACTGGTCCAGAGATTCAGATGGTCGATCAGAATTTCCGATACATCAGCACTGCCGATTTCCTCAGCGCTGGTCAGCCCTGCCTCCCGCACGTTCATGCTCGGCCCTCCTGACCGGTGTGGCCCAGCGCATCGCCGAGGATCTGCTTGAGCTGGTCGCGGAGCTCCTGGATCTCGGCCTGCTGCTGGGCGTACTTCGCCAATAGCTCCTCCGGGTCGTGGCTGATCTGCTCGCCCTGATGGGGGTTTTTGATGTCCAGGTTGTAGTTGCGGGCCTGGATCTCCTCGATGCCGACCTTCCAGGCCTGCTCGGTCTCCTCGCGGCCGGCGAAGCCATCGCGCTCGTCGCCCCACCAGTCGATCTCGGCCTGGAACTCCTCGACCTTCATGGGCCGGGTCTTGCTGTAGTTCTTCACGCCCTCGGGGTAGGGGTGCTCGTAGTACCACACGGCCTCGGTGGGCCGGCCCTTGGTGAAGAACAGCAGGTTGGTCTTGATGCCGGTGTAGGGGTTGAACACGCCGTTGGGCAGCCGAACGATGGTGTGCAGGTTGCACTCGGTCAGCAGCTTCTCCTTGAGGCGGGTCTTCATGCCTTCGCCGAACAGGAAGCCGTCCGGCAGTACCACGGCAGCGCGGCCGTTCTCCTTGAGCAGGTGGATGAACAGCGTCAGGAACAGATCGGCGGTCTCTCGGGTGCGAAAGGCCTGGGGGAAGTTGGTCTCGATGCCGTCCTCCTCCATACCGCCGAAGGGCGGGTTGGCGATGATGACGTCCACCCGCTCGCGGGGCCCCCAACTGATCAGCGGGCGCGCCAGGGTGTTGTCGTGCTTGATCTGGCTGGGCACCTCGATGCCGTGAAGGATCAGGTTGGTGGTGGCCAGCAGGTGGGGCAGCGGTTTCTTCTCCACACCGTGGATGCTGCGCTGCAGGGTCTGCTCGTCCTCCGGGGTCTTCACGTAGCGGGTGCGCTTGTGTTCGATGGTGCAGGTGAGAAAGCCGCCGGTGCCGCAGGCCGGGTCCATCACGATCTCGTCGAGCTTGGGGTCTACGCGGTTGACCATGAACTCGGTGACCGCGCGCGGGGTGTAAAACTCCCCGGCGTTGCCGGCGCTCTGGAGGTCCTTGAGGATCTGCTCGTACATGTCGCCGAGCTGGTGGCGGTCATCCTGGGTGTTGAAGTCGATGCCGTCCTGCAGCTTGTTGATGACCTGGCGCATCAGCTGGCCGGACTTCATGTAGTTGTAGGCGTCCTCGAAGACATTGCGGATTACCACGCCGCGGGTGTCGTCGCCGCGGGGCTGCAGCTGCTGAAGGCCGGGGAACAGCATGGTGTCGACGAACTCCTTGAGCTCGTCGCCGGTCATGCCCTCGGGGTCGGCGGCCCAGCGGCGCCAGCGCAGCGGCTCGGGAATCGGCGAGCGGTAGTCGTCATTGAGGATTTCCCACTCTTGCTCCCGGTCGTCGAAGATCTTCAGGAACAGCATCCAGACGAGCTGGCCGATACGCTGGGCGTCGCCGTCGACGCCCACGTCCTTGCGCATGATGTCCTGGATGGACTTGATGGTGCTGCTGATGCTCATAGGGGGCGTGGGTTCCTTGCGATTCTGGGTGGATGCCGGACTATCCACAGGGGCTGGGCCGGCATCGGGTGTGGATAACGCCTGGTGGCTGGATAACGAGTGGCAACAGGATACCGCTCAGCCGCGGGTCTGGTAGAGGGCGTCTTCCAGTTCGTGGACCGCGCGGGTGTAGCCGGGCTTGCCGCCGAAGGCCTTCACCAGTTCCGTGACCGTGCCGATCGCGCTGAAGGGCGCGACATTGAGTACGTTGATGTCTTCGATGGGTGTGATACCGGCATCGGCATACTTGTCGACCAGCGATTCCAGCACCAGGCGCGCCTGGCCTTCATAGCGGGTGAAGATGTCGCGCTTCTTCACCTGGTCGGCGCGCTCGCGGCGGGTCAGCGGCGGGCGGTCGAAGGCGATGTGGCAGATCACATCGAAAGGGTCGGGCTCGTCGCCCCAGGTCTTGCGAAGCTCGGCCGCCAGTTCCTCCCAGAGCACGCCCTGTTCGGCGAGCTCGTCGAGGATCGCCTGCTTGCGCTCGGCGTCGTGCCAGCGGCGCAGGAAGTCGTCCAGGGAGGCGAACTGTTCTTTCACCTTCTTGCGGGTGTAGTCGCGCAGGCTCTCGGTGATCAGCTTGCCGTCCGGGCCCAGGTACTGCACCCGCTCGGCCACCACGCTGACCTCCACGTCATCGACCCGATACTTCACCCGCTTGGCGGGGCCTTCGTCGTCGCCGAGGCCGGTGCCGCCAAGCCCTGTGGTAGCGGAGCTGTCGTCGCTCTGCCAGGTGGCGCCCTCTTCCGGCTCGTAGGTGCCCCAGCCCTCTTCGACGCCTTCCGCATGGGCTTCGGCGAGGGCCTCGGCGCTGTCGCCGGGGGCCACATCGTCCTCGGCCAGCTCGTCATCCGGCACAATGGGGTCGTCGCCCCTGGGCTGGTAGACCTTCACCGGGTCGCCGTCGAAGTCGGGGTCGGCGAACAGCTCGGTGGCCTTCTTGAAATCAAGGATGGTGAACCAGTGCTTGTGGTAGTCGTCGTTGATGCGGGTGCCGCGGCCGATGATCTGCTTGAACTCGGTCATCGACTGGATACGCTGGTCGAGCACGATCAGCTTGCAGGTCTGGGCGTCGACGCCGGTGGTCAAAAGCTTGCTGGTGGTGGCGATGACCGGGTAGCGCGCTTCCGGGTTGGTGAAGTTGTAAATTTCGGCCTTGCCTTCCTTCTCGTCGCCGGTGATGCGCATCACGTACTTGCGGTTCTCGGCCACGCGCCTGGGGTTGAGGTTGACCAGCGCCTGACGCATGCGCTCGGCGTGGTCGATGTCCTCGCAGAAGACGATGGCCTTCTGATAGGGGTCGCTGCCCTCCAGGAACTCGGTGATCTTGCGCGCCACCAGCTCGGTGCGCTTCTCCAGCACCAGGTGCCGGTCGAAGTCCTTCTGGTTGTAGATGCGGTCCTCGATCTCCTGGCCGAGGGCGTCACGCTGGCCCTTGCTGGGCCGCCAGCCCTGCAGGTCGCGGTCGATGTCCACCCGCACCACCTTGTAGGGGGCGAGGAAGCCGTCCTCGATGCCCTGCTTGAGCGAGTAGCTGTAGACCGGCTCGCCGAAGTAATCGATGTTGGAGACCTCCTTCGTCTCCTTGGGCGTGGCGGTCAGGCCGATATGGGTGGCCGAGGAGAAGTAGTCGAGGATCGAGCGCCAGGCGGAATCCACCGCCGCGCTGCCGCGGTGGCACTCGTCGATGACGATCAGGTCGAAGAAGTCCGGCGAGAACTGCTTGTAGATGTTCTGCGCCTCCTCGCTGCCGGTTACCGCCTGGTAGAGCGAGAGATAGATCTCGTAGGACTTGTCCACCGTGCGGTGGGTGACCTTGGTCATGGCCTGGCCGAACGGCTTGAAGTCATTGTTCTTGGTCTGGTCGACCAGGATGTTGCGGTCGGCCAGAAACAGAATGCGTTTCTTCTGCTTGGCCTTCCACAGCCGCCAGATGATCTGGAAGGCGGTGAAGGTCTTGCCGGTGCCGGTGGCCATCACCAGCAGGATGCGGTCCTGGCCGCGGGCCACCGCTTCCACGGCGCGGTTGATGGCGATGCGCTGGTAGTAGCGAGGGCTGCGGCCGCTGCCGTCATCGTAGTAGGGCTGCTCCACCACCGGGCGTTGGGCCGGGCCGATGCCCTTGTAGCGGCAGTAGCGCTCCCAGAGTTCCTCCGGCGAGGGAAAGTCGTCGAGGCCGAGCACGGTCTCGGTCTGCCCGCCCAGGCCGGTGCGGTCGTGGAACAGGAAGCCGTCGCCGTTGCTTGCGAACACGAACGGCACGTCCAGGGCATCGCTGTAGGCCAGCGCCTGCTGCATGCCGTCGCCGAGGCCTTGCTTGTTGTCCTTGGCCTCGATCACCGCGATGGGCTGGTGCTTCTGGTAACTCAGCAGGTAATCGGCGCGGCGCCGCTTGCCGCGAGTGTGCAGCCGCCCGCGCACGATGATGCGCCCGGCGGTGAACGACACCTCCTCGCGCACCTGCACCTGGATGTCCCAGCCGGCACGCTCCAGCGCCGGGGTAATGAACTTGGTGCAGATGTCCCGTTCGCTGAGGGCCTTCTTGTCCATGGCAGCATCCTGCGCGTCGATGGCGGGGCGGTATTAGTTACCTAAGCTTACGCTACGCGAGCAAGCTAAGCATCCTGCGAACCCGGCGGCATCACCACCCACTCCGGCTCCTCGAATTCGCCGATCAGGCGGATCTCGCAGCAGGGGGCAGCGCTGCGGATGATCTCCTTCACCGTCGGGTCGCGCTTGGCCTCCATGGCGTCGCGACTGGCCTTGCTGTCCCAGTGGGCGATGGCGATCAGGGTGGTGGGGTCATCGATCCTGCGATGCAGCTCAGTGCCTAGCGCCCCCGGCGCCCGCTGGATGATCTCGCTGGCGCGCACCCAGGACTGGGCGTAGTCCTCGGCCCGGTAGCCGTCGCGGATATGCACTTCGAAGATATATTTCATGGCGACTCTCCTTCTCGCTGTTCCTCGGTCTTCCGATCAGTGTATCCCGATGCGGTACTGACACCGCCCTGATCCAGCCACTACGCTGATAGGCGGTAAGGCAACGAGAATGATCCGCCATCAATGACAAGGAGTGCGCATGTCTGAAACCCCCTATGCGAAGACCCTGGCTGCCCTGGATGCACTGCATGCGCAGGATCCACGTAGCGTGGAGGTCGAGGGCGAGCCCGTGCCCCGGGAGCTGTGGCACGCCTGGCGCATGAGCGCCTGGCTGGAGCGGCTGCATGAGCGGCCCGATGAGCGGATGCGCCTGGCGGTGCGCGGACAGCATCTGCAGCGCTGGCAGGTGCCGCGTAGCGACTATCCGGAAGGGCGTGTGGGCTATCTGACCTGGCGGCGCGACCAGGGGCAGCGCGCCGGCGAGACTACCGCCGGGCTGATGCGCGCGGCGGGCTTCGATGACGAGGGGGCCGAGACGGTGCAGCGGATGATCCGCAAGCAGGGGCTGGGGCGTGATCCGGGGGCCCAGGCGGTGGAGGACTGCGCCTGCCTGGTGTTCCTGGAGAACTACTTCGCGGACTTCTCGAAACAGATCGACCACGATCACCTGATCCGCATCGTGCAGATGACCTGGAAGAAGATGTCGCCGAAGGCCCATGAGCTGGCGCTGGGCCTGCCCATGAGCGATGAGGCGAGGGGGCTGGTGGAGGAGGCGCTGGGCGCCTGAGGCCGTGCTTCAGGCTACCTCACCAGGGGGCGAATGGTCTCCAGGTAGGTCAGGCCGTTCTCGCGCACACGATCCTGTTCCATGTTTTCCGAGCCGAGGTGGACCTCTTCCACCAGGGTCGCCATGTTATTCACCTCCTGGTCGATCCTCGCCAGGGCAATTTCCAGGGTATAGGTGAGCTGATGGATGATGGCCATGTCGTCATCGCTCAGCTCATCCTTGGCGAGCAGGGCGGCGAGATGGTCATTGGTTGAGGACAGGTTGCTGACCGCCTGGGAGAGGCTGTCGGCGCTCTGGCCTTCGAAGTGGTTGGCACGCTCCTCGACTTGTTCCTCGGCCTGTTCCTCGGCCTGTTCCTCGGCATGAACACCGCCGGCCATCAGGCCGGCACACAGGGCGACAAGCAGCACTCTCTTCATGGGGGGATGCTCCGGCGGTTACGTGGTAATGATTCGTGTTTGCAAAAGGTAGTCCCGGTTCTGTGGGGGCGCAAGGACTGGCTGGGGGAGCCGGGCGGGGACCTTGACCCAGGACAACATCTGGCAAGGTGGAGAGTTCACATCCAGACGTCTGAGTTGTGACGGCCCGCCGTGGGTGGGCCGCTTTTCGTCGCGGCAGAGTGCGATGGCTGGCCCTATTTCAAGCCCTTCGCTTGGCCCACTCGCCGGGCGCTGTACCAGGCGATCATGCGCTCCTCGTCGGTGGGGATTACCCAGGCCCCGGTGCGGCTGTCGGCGCTGCTGATGCGGCTGGCGTGGCGGCGGTTGGCGTCGGCGTCGAGGGTCAGGCCCAGCCACTCGCAGCCCCGGCAGATGGCCTCGCGCACCGGTGCGGCATGTTCGCCGATGCCGGCGGTGAAGACGAGTTGGTCGAGCCCGCCCAGGGCGGCGGCCAGGCTGCCGATCTCGCGCACGGCGCGGTAGGCATAAAGCGCCACCGCTTCGCGGGCCTCGGGCGCGGGACTTTCCAGCAGCTCGCGCATGTCGCCACTGATGCCGGAGACGCCGAGCAGGCCGGAGCGCTTGTAGAGCAGCTCGGTGACTTCCTTGACGCTCATGCCCTCCTGCTGGATCAGGTGCAGCACCAGCCCGGGGTCGAGGCTGCCGCTGCGGGTGCCCATGGGCATGCCTTCGATGGCGGTGAAGCCCATGGTGGAGGCGACGCTTGTGCCGTGGCGGATGGCGCACAGGCTGGCGCCGTTGCCCAGATGGGCGACAATCACCCGCTCGCGGGGGGCATCACCCAGATACGTTGGCAGCACCTGGTTGATGTAGTCGTAGGAGAGGCCGTGGAAGCCGTAGCGGATCAGCCCGCGCTCGGTCATCTCCCGGGGAAGGGCGAACTGACGGGCCACCTCGGGCTGGTCGGCGTGGAAGGCGGTGTCGAAGCAGGCCACCTGGGGCAGCTCGGGGTAGCGCTCGGCGAGCGGTGCCACCGGGTCCAGGCAGAAGGGCTGGTGAAGCGGCGCCAGCGGTTCGAACTCCCTCAGCGCGGCGGTAATCTCGGGTGTGAGCACCACGGGGCGGTGGTAGGCGCGGCCGCCGTGAACCACCCGGTGCCCCACCGCGGCGAGCGTGAGGTCGGGGATGGCGTCGAGCCAGCTCAGCAGTCGCGTGGTGGCACCGGGCAGCTCCAACCGCGCGGGCAGCTCGCCGCTGTCTACCGCCACGGGGCGGCCCTCGCCATCCTTCAGCGTCAATTTGGGCGTGCCGCCATTCAGCCCGGAAAACGTGCCGCGATAGCGGGGCGTCAGGGTGTCGAGGGAGCCGGCGCCCGCCAGCGGGTAGAGGGCAAACTTAAGGCTGGACGAGCCGCTGTTGAGGGTCAGGATATGGCTCATCTCAGGCGCCCAGGTCGGAATCGGGCAGGCCTAGATGTTTCTGGTGTTCGGCCACCAGCAGGGCCAGGGCGCAGGAGGCCATGCGAGTGATGGCTTCGTCGGCGCGGCTGGTCAGGATGATGGGGACCCGGGCGCCCAGCACCAGGCCGGCGCCGGTGGCATCCGCCAGGTAGGTGAGCTGTTTCATCAGCATGTTGGCGGATTCCAGGTCCGGGGCAACCAGGATATCCGCCCGGCCGGCGACCGGGGAGTCGATGCCCTTGGTGCGCGCGGCGCTCTCGGAGATGGCGTTGTCGAAGGCCAGCGGGCCGTCCAGGGTGCCGCCCTGGATCTGGCCGCGGTCGGCCATCTTGCACAGGGCGGCGGCATCCAGGGTGGAGGGGATCCGGGGGTTGATGGTTTCCACCGCGGAGAGGATGGCCACCTTGGGGTCGTGATTGCCCAGGGCGTGGGCCAGCTCAATGGCATTGCAGATGATGTCGCGCTTCTGGTCGAGGCTGGGGGAGATATTGATGGCGGCGTCGGTGATGAACAGCGGCCGCGGATAGGTGGGCACGTCGAAGGCCATCACGTGGCTGATGCAGCGCTCGGTGCGCAGGCCGCCGTTGCGCTTGAGCACCTCGTGCATCAGCTCGTCGGTGTGCAGGGCCCCCTTCATGATGGCCTCGGCGCGTCCCTCCCGTACCAGGGCCACGGCGCGTTCCGCCGCGGCGTGGCTATGGGGGACGTCGATCAGCTCGAACTCGCCGATATCGAGTCGGGCGGCATCGGCGGCGGCGCGGATCTTGGCCTGCGGCCCGACCAGCAGGGGGATGATCAGGCCCTGGCGGGCGGCGGCCACGGCGCCGGTCAGCGAGACATCATCCACCGGGTGCACCACGGCCACGTTAATGGCGGGTGGGTGGTCGGCGGCGGAGAGGATCTCGTGCAAGCGGCCGCGTTCGGCCAGGCGCACCGTGGGCATGACGGTGCGGGGCCGACGGATCTTCTCCTTGGGTGCGAGTACTCGGGCCTCGCCCTCGATCACCACCTTGCCCCGCTGGTTCTCGCAGCGGCAGTCCAGGGTCAGCAGTGAGCTGGTGTCGTCCTTGGCGGTGACGCGTACGCTGACCCTGAGCACGTCGCCCAGGGCGACCGGTGCCCGGAAGTTCAGCGTCTGGCCCAGGTAGAGGGTGCCGGGCCCGGGCAGCTGGGTGCCCAGCACCGTGGAGATCAGCGCGCCGCCCCACATGCCGTGGGCGATGACCTCCTGGAAGCGGGAGCTTCGCGCGAAGTCGTCGTCCACATGGGAGGGGTTGACGTCTCCGGACATGATCGCGAACAGCTTGATGTCATCCAGGGTCAGTCGCTTCTCGAGGTGCGCCTCATCGCCTACCTGGATCTCATCAAAGGTGCGATTCTCGATATAACGGTCGTCGTTGGGGGCATCCATGGGGGCGGCTCCGATGATGGTTACTGCGATGCAGCAAATTCAGACTCCATCATAGCCTGTCTCTGGTGACCCTGCGTCTCAAAGCGTTACCACGAGGGCCTGCTCGGTCTCGCAGGGCTTGCCGTGGCGCAGGGCGAGGCGCTTCTCGGTGAGGTTCATCACCACGCCGAACAGCGTCTCCATGCGTTCCTCTTCGGGCTGGGCGGGGTTGAAGTGGCGGCAGAGGGAGAGCGGCTCGCCGTGGTGGTCGCCGAGGAGCTCGAACAGCGCCGCCTCGTCAACCGCTGCTTCGGCCGGCGGTGATTCGCGCAGCAGT
The DNA here is from genome assembly GCF_051216275.1 of Halomonas salsilacus. Lineage (NCBI taxonomy): Bacteria > Pseudomonadati > Pseudomonadota > Gammaproteobacteria > Oceanospirillales > Halomonadaceae > Halomonas > Halomonas salsilacus. The sequence goes on along the minus strand of NZ_JBPKAQ010000011.1, from coordinate 63,379 downwards.
TCGTCCAGGCGCGCCAGGCGCGGGCGCGAGTCGGGGCGCGGGAAGTCCTCCACCTTGCCGGTGAAGGCGGGGGCGTAGAGATGGTTGGTGTGGGTGACCACGCCGCCCTGGGCCTCGAGCCGGCCCGGCTCGCCGGGGTGCACCTCGAGCCCCACCGCCTCGCCCTCGGCAGTGGCCACCAGGAAGTGGGCGGGGGAACAGACCCGGTCGCGGCTGGCCACCGCCAGGGCGCTTTCCATGTCGGGGCTCTCCAGGATCTTGCGCAACGCCACGTGAATCGGCAGCCCCTCGCCGCAGGTTTGCGAGCGAATGGCGTTGAGGCAGACGCCGAGGCCATGGGCGTTCATGCCGATCTTGGCCACCATGCCCGCCTCACCGACGCTGACCAGCGGGGCCTGGCCCTCGCCGCTGATCTTCAGCACCACCACGTTGTGCAGCTGGTCGGTGCGCCAGTCCCAGTTCTGGGCCAACCACTGGGTGTTTGCGCGGTGCAGGGCGAAGGCGGAGCAGCCACCGCTGGCGCGGGTCAGGGAGATCTCGCTTCTGCAGTTGAGGGTGAGGATGTCGATGGGCTCGATGCCGGCGCCCTCGGCGATGGCGTCCATCTCCTCGAGGATCTCCGGAAAGCCGCGTTCGATCATCCTGCCGAAGCGTTCGGCTTCCACCCGGGCCCGGGCCCAGCGGATGCCCACGAAGTCATGGAACAACCGGTCGTAGACCTCCAGGCTGCGCTGGATCAGTCGGGCGTGGGTGCGGCCGTGGGCCAGGCCGATCTCGCGGCGGCTGCCGCCGAGCTCGGTGACGGTGAGCAGCTCCTGCAGCATGGTCAGAACGCCTCGACCAGCAGCTCGAGGAAGGCGGCCCAGGATTTCTCGTCGGCGCGCTCCTGGTAGGCATCGCTGCCGAATACCGTGAAACCGTGGGGGGCACCGGAGTAGACCTGGATCTCGTAGGTCGCCTCGGCGGCCTCCAGCTCCTCGGCCAAGGTGGCCACCTCGCTCATGGGAATGGCGCTGTCGGCCCCGCCGTGGGCGATCAGGATCGGACCCACGCCATTCGGCCACTGCTGGCCCTCCGGAGTGGCGAGGCCGCCGTGGAAGCTGGCGTAGCCGTGCACGCCCTCGGCCTCGCCGGAGCGGGCCAGCTCCAGAGCCACGGCGCCGCCGAAGCAGTAGCCCATCACCACGCTGGCCTCGGCGGCGCCCTGGGCGCGGGCCTCGGTCAGGCCGGCCAGCGTCAGGGTGCGCATGCGTTCGCGGTCCTCGTAGAGCCGTGCGGTCTCGGTGCGCTTCTTCTCGACCTCCTGGGGGCGGTTGCCCTGGCCGTAGAGGTCCACGGCGAAAGCGTCATAGCCCTGCTCGGCGAGCATGTCGGCGCGCTGGCGCTCGTAGTCGTCCAGGCCGTCCCAGTCGTGGATGATCAGCACGCTGCCGCGGGACTCGCCCTCGGCGCTGGCCAGATAGCCCTCGAAGGCCTCGCCGTCCACGTCGTAGACGATGTCCTGGCCAGCAGGGGTGAAGGCGTGGGCGCTGCCGGCGGCGAGCGCCAGGGCGACGGTCAGGGGCAGGGTGAGTGGTTGTAAACGCATCGGGTGCTCCAGTGGCTGGGAGAGGGTCGGTGACCTTTCAGTATAGGCATGATGGCATGCCCTGCCGTTGGCGCCGGGAGTTGACCGTTGGGGTGGCCAGCGTTGGCAGGAACGGCTTGTGATTTCCTGCGTGGCGTTCCAGATTGAGCTAGGGACTCACCATCATATATTTCGCAACTAACGGGACAACAACATGAAGAAAAGCATCCTGTCGATGGCCATCGCGGCCTCTGCCCTGACGCTGGCCGGCGCGGCCCAGGCCGAGGTGAAGGTCGGCTTTCTTGGCGGTTTTACCGGGGGCATCGAGAGCCTGACGCCGCCGATCTTCGACGGCGCCCAGCTGGCGGTACAGCAGGTCAACGAGCAGGGCGGCATCCTGGGCGGCCAGACGCTGGTGATGCCCAGCGGGGACACCACCTGCGGCGACGCCTCGGCGGCCTCCAACGCGGCGGACCGCATGGTCAACACCGAGAACGTCACCGCCATCGTCGGTGCCCTGTGCACCGGGGCGACCATCGCGGCCGCCAACAATGCGGGCATCCCCGGTGGCGTGGTGATGGTCTCGCCGGCCTCAACGGCGCCGGCGGTGAGCGAGCTGGACGACAACGACCTGGTGTTCCGCACCGTGCCGTCCGATGCTTTCCAGGGAGAGATGCTGGCCAAGCTGGTGCTCGACAAGGGCATCGACTATGTGGCCGTGACCTACGTGAACAACGACTACGGCCGTGGCCTGGCAGATGCCTTCGGTGAGGCCTTCGAGGCGGGCGGCGGCACCGTGGCCGAGAACCTGGCCCACGAGGACAACCGCGCCGATTACCGCTCCGAGTTGGGTTCGCTCTCCGCCAGCGGCGCCGACACCCTGGTGGTGCTCGCCTATGCCGACACCTCCGGCCAGACGGTGCTGCGCCAGGCCTACGAGGCCGGCACCTTTACCCAGTATGTCGGCGCTGACGGTATGGTGGGCGACAGCCTGGTGGAGGCGATCGGTGCCGATGTGCTGGAGGGCATGATCGCCACCCGCCCGGGCAGCCCCGACCTGCCGGGTGCCGAACTCTTCAACGCCGCCGCCGAGGCCGCCGAGATCGATCCCAGCGCGGTGTTCGCGGCCCAGGCCTACGACGCCGCCTTCCTGCTGGCGCTGGCCATCGAGCAGAACGGCAGCGCCGAGCGCGAGGGCCTCTCCGCGGCGCTGCGCAGCGTGGCCAATGAACCCGGTGAGGTGATCCTTCCCGGCGAGTGGGAGAAGGCCGTGGAGCTCATCGCCGCCGGCACGGAAATCAACTACGAGGGCGCCTCCGGCACCCACGAGTTCGACGAGAACGGCGACGTGCCGGGTGTGGTGGTCGAGATGGTGGTCGAGGACGGCCGCTTCGTCAGCAAGGGCTTCGTCGAGCCTTGAACGCGCGAACGACCTGATACTGCGCTGCTATCGCGATAATCAACGAAGGCCTCGGCATTGCCGAGGCCTTGTTGTCTGTCGCTTCGCCCGTTGGCGTCACGCTGTTCTGCAAGTGAGGCACCGCGGGCGGCCGGCTGTGCCACAAGATGCCATCCGACACACTGCGTTTCAAAAAACCCACAAAGCGCACCTTGCGGGGCCCATCTCCCTGACTAGACTTCGAGCATCGGTTCTCACCGGGCTTAGACGTCGAAATTCAGTCGTCTGTTATTCTCACTCTGGACCGATATCGCTGCATGCCTTGATGCTGGAATATGAGAAAGGAAACATGGGAAACAAGCGTTGAATACGTGCCCAATATCTCTACTCTGTACTGCAAGGAGGATGACATGAAAACCCTTTCCACCGCCCTGGTCGGCTCGTGCTTTACCCTCGCATTACTGGTCCCCGGCGCTATGACGTTCGCCGACCAGCATGAGGCCGAGACCACTGAAATGCACATGGAAGCCACCTTCGTGACGCACAGGAGTACGGGTCATATGGAGTCCGACGACTTCATAGGTGCCACGGTGAAGAGCACGGCCGAGGAAGATGAGGATATCGGCAACGTCGATAAGTTGCTGATCGATGAATCCGGCCAGATCACCGCCTTGGTGCTCAGCCTCGGAGGCTTCCTGGGCATGGGCGAGAAGGACATCGCCATCGCCTGGGACTCACTCGACATTGCCCACGAAGACGACGACCTGGTCATCCGGGTCAATGCGACCCAGGATGCGCTGGAGAATGCCCCCGAATATGAGGGTGAAGAGTGATTAAGTAGAAGCGCATGGCGAAGCGGTAACCTTTCCTGTTCCGGGTGCTTGCCACCCGGTTTTTTTGGTAATTCACAGCAGCCATGCAGAACGTGCTCGCTATCCGTGGTGCTTGACCTTTTCGGGCAGCAAGCCCTTGGGTGCGAAGCGCAGCACCAGGGTGATCAGCAGGCCGATCACGAACACCCTGGCCTGCAGGGCGCGGCTCTCGATGTTGCGCGGCGGCTCCCAGGCGAACCACAGGTCGCCGAGGTGCACCGCCAGGCTCATCAGCGCCAGGGCCAGCGGCTCGGACATGATCCAGATGAGATAGACCGCCACGGCGCCGAAGAGGGTGCCCAGATTGTTGCCGGGGCCCCCCAGGATCACCATCACCAGCACCAGGAAGGTGTGGTTGAGGGGCAGGTAGCCGTCCGGGTCGAACAGGCTGTTGAAGGTGGTCAGCACGCCGCCGCCGATGCCCATCAGGATGCAGCCCAGCACGAAGATCTCCAGGCGGCGGCGGTTGATGTCCTTGCCCATGGCGGCGGCGGAGTCCTCGTTGTCGCGGATGGCACGGATCATGCGGCCCCAGGGGGCATGGTAGGCGCGATGCAGCAGGAAGAAGATCACCGCGATGATGACCGCCGTGACCGACAGGTAGATGGCACGGGACAGGGTAAAGCCCAGTTCCGCCGGCCCCGGGGTGGGCCAGGGCAGTGGCGACACGGTGGCGGTGCCGCGGGTCAGCCAGTCGGAGTTCTTGAGGAAGGCCTTGATGATCTCGGCGATGCCCAGGGTGGCGATGGCCAGGTAGTCGCTGCGCAGCCCCAGGCAGATGTGGCCGATGAAATAGCCCACGGCCCCGGCGAGTGCCCCGCCGACGATCCAGCCGGTCCAGGCGGGCAGGCCGAGGCCCCCGATGAAGCCGGCCCGGGACTGGATCTCGCCGGTGACCTCGCGCAGCAGGCTGATCACCGTGAGATACAGCACCACCGCCAGCACCACGGCGATCACCGTGCGCAGTCGCTTCGGCACGCCCAGGCGGTCGAGCCGGGTGGCGCCATAGACCAATACGGCCGCCGCCGCGCCATAGAGCAGCACCTTGCCCAGCTCACCGGGCAGCTCGCTGGCCCAGAAGTCGCCGTTGACCGGCACGCTGAAGGCCATGGCGCAGTAGCCGCCCAGGGCCACGAAACCCATCACCCCGGCGTTGAACTGCCCCGCGTAGCCCCACTGGATGGTCAGGCCCAGGGCCAGGATGGCGTAGCAGGCGGCCTCCACCAGCATGCGGGTGCTGTAGGCGGCGCCCATCATGGCGTAGATGCCGAGGATGGCCGCCAGCAGGGCGGCGAACAGCACCACCTCGCGCAGCGGGAAGCGGGGCGGGGTGGCGACCAGGTCCTCGCGCTGCTTGTCTTGTGTGCTCATCAGATCACCTTGCCCTTGAAGATGCCGGTGGGTCGCCATACCAGGATGGCGATCAGGATGAAGAACGGCACCACGATCTTGTATTCGGTGCCCACGAAGGCCAGGTTGCCGGCCTGGGCGAGCCACTCGGGCAGGCTGTCGCGGAAGGGCCGCAGCAGCACCGCCCAGTTGAATACCGCGAGGGTCTCGGCGAAGCCGACCACGAAGCCGCCGGCGATGGCGCCGTAGGGGTGGCCCACGCCGCCGACGATGGCCGCCGCAAAGATCGGCAGCAGCAGGAAGAAGCTCAGGTCGGGCTTGAAGGTGACGTCCAGCGCCAGCAGGGTGCCGGCGATGGCGGCCAGGCCCCCGGCGATCACCCAGGTCACCGCCACGATGGCGTTGGTATTGATGCCCGAAGCCCGGGCCAGGTCGGGGTTGTCGGACATGGCGCGCATCGCCTTGCCCAGCCGCGAGCGGCTGAGGAAGAGGTGCAGGCCTATCACGCAGGCCAGCGTCAGCACGAAGAGGATGATCTGCGGCTCGGTGATCACTATCGGCGCCCGGACGCCCTCGAAGGGCAGGGCGAGGCGGTAGATCTCCTTGCGCTCGCCGGCCATGTAGAGGTTCTGGCCGCTGGTGCCGGCGAACAGTCGTATCAGCCCCTGCAGCATCAGGGTCACGCCCAGCGAACCGATTACCATGACGATGGGCTTGACCCCGTGGGCGCGCAGCGGCTTGTAGAAGGCCTTGTCGATGCCCACCGCGAGCAGTGCGGTGAGCACCATGGCCAGCGGCAGCATGACCACCGGCGTGGGCAGCCCCACGATCCCGCCTACCCCCGGAAACGCCGCGGTGAGCAGCAGCACCATGAAGGCGCCGAAGGTCATCATGTCGGCGTGGGCGAAGTGGGCGAAGCGCATGATGCTGAAGATCAGCGTCACGCCGATGGCGCCGATGGCGTAGATCGAGCCGGTCACGCTGCCGGCAATCACGACGTTGTTGATGAAGAAGACGAGTTCATTCACGACGGTTGTTCTCCTGTCCCTGGCCTAGCCGCCCAGGAAGCTCCTGGCCACCTCCGGGTCCGCCAGCAGGGCGGCGCCGGTATCAGTGAAGCGGTTCTGGCCGGCGGCCAGCACGAAGCCCTTGTCGGCGATGGCCAGCGCCTGCTTGGCGTTCTGCTCCACCATCAGGATGCCGACGCCGGCGGCGTTGATCTGCTTCACCTGGGTGAAGATCTCGTTCATGTAGAGGGGCGACAGGCCCGCGGTGGGCTCGTCGAGCAGCAGCAGGCTGGGCTCGGCCATCAGCGCCCGGCCCATGGCCACCATCTGGCGCTGGCCGCCGGAGAGCTCGCCGGCGGGCTGGTGACGCTTGTCATACAGCGGCGGAAAGAAGTCGTAGATCTGCTTGAGCATGCGCCGGGTGTTCTGGGGCTTGAGGAAGGCGCCCATCTCCAGGTTCTCCTTCACCGTGAGGCTCGGGAAGACGTTCTTTTCCTGGGGAACGAAGCCCATGCCCTGCTGCACCAGCTTGTTGGGCGCAAGGTTCTGGATCGGCTCGCCGCGCAGCAGGATCTCGCCCTGGGTGACGCTGAGCAGGCCGAACATGGCCTTGAGCATGGTGGACTTGCCGGCGCCGTTGGGGCCGACGATCACGCCGATCTCGTCGGCTTCGATGGCCATGTTCACCCCGTTGAGGATGTTCATGCCGCCGTAGCCGCCGTAAACGTCGCGCGCATCAAGGAGTGGCATCGTGGGACGCTCCAAAGTAGGCCTCGATGACCTCGGGATTGCTCTGGATCTCCGCGATGGTGCCTTCCACCATCACGCTCCCCTGAGCCAGCACGATCACCGGATCGCAGAGCCGGGCGATCATCTCCATGTCGTGCTCGATGACCAGGAAGGTGTAGCCCAGCTCGCGGTTGAGCCGCCCGATGTTCTCCACCAGGTCGCCGAGCAGGGTGCGGTTCACCCCGGCGGCGATCTCGTCGAGCAACACCACTCGGGCGTCGGTCATCATAGTGCGCCCGAGCTCCAGCAGCTTCTTCTGGCCGCCGGAGAGGTTGCCGGCCAACTCGTTACGCACGTGACGCAGGCCGATGAAGTCGATCACCTCCAGGGCGCGGCGGCGCACCTCCTCCTCCTGCTGCCGGACCCGCCCGGGCTTGAACCAGGCGTCGAAGAGCTGCTCGCCGGCCTGGGCAGGCGGCACCATCATCAGGTTCTCCAGGGCGGTCATCTGGGAAAACTCGTGGGCGATCTGGAAAGTGCGCAACAGCCCCTTGTGGAACAGCGCGTTGGCGGGGCGGTTGGTGATCTCCTCACCGTCGAGCAGCACCTGGCCGCTGTCCAGCGGCAGGGCGCCGGCGATGATATTGAACAGGGTCGACTTGCCGGCGCCGTTGGGGCCGATCAGCCCGGTGATGGAGCCCTTCTCCACCGACAGCGAGCAGTCGTTGATGACCCGAAGGCCGCCGAAGGCCTTGTGGACGTGTCGCACGTCGATCATGGGTGCCATGGAAATATCCGCTATTCTTGTTGCTGTTTTTATTTCTGTTTTTATTTCTGTTTTTTTTGCTGACGCCAGCAAAGCCGCCGGTGGGCGCCGCCGCCCTGGGTAGGGGCGGCGGCACCGTCACCGCTGCTGACTGTCGTCCACCAGGAAGGTGCGACCGGCGGCGAAGGCGCCGACGATCACCAGGGCGCCGATGGCGGGGATCAGGTAGCCCTCCACCTGGGGAATGGCGCGCAGGAAGACGAAGGCCACCGCCGCCGGGGCGACGAAGCGCACCAGGAAGCGCCAGATGGCGAACCAGGTCTCGTTGGTGCGCATCTCCTTCATCACCTCGGAGTGGGTCAGCGCCCAGCCGGCGAAGAGCGCGATCAAAAGGCCGCCCAGGGGCATGAAGATGTTGGTGAGCAGCTCGATGAAGTCGAAGGCGCTGCGCCCGAACAGGGTGTGGAAGATGGTGCCCTCGGCGTAGACATTGAAGCTGACCACGGTGAGCAGGCCCAGCGCCCAGCTGGCCACCACCATGGCAAACACCGCCTGGGGCCGGGTGAGGTCGTAGCGCTCCACCAGGAAGGCGGCCACCGGCTCGATCAGCGAGATGGAAGAGCTGATGGCCGCACCCAGCACCAGGATGAAGAAGACACCGCCGACCAGCGCGCCGAAGGGCATCTCGGCGAAGGCCAGCGGCAGGGTGACGAACATCAGGCCCGGGCCCTGGCCGGCATCCAGGCCGGCGCCGAACACCAGCGAGAAGATCGCCAGGCCCGCCACCATGGCCACGGCGGTGTCGACAATGGCGATGGCCAGCGCGGTGCGGGTCAGGGAGATCTCGCTGGACATGTAGGCGCCGTAGGCCATGATCGCGCCCATGCCGAGGCTCAGGGTGAAGAACGACTGGCCCATGGCGGCCAGCCAGCCCTCGAGGCTCAGGTCGGCGAGGTTGAAGGTGAACAGGAAGCTGGCTGCGGCGGTGAAGTCGCCGTTGGCCACGCCGTAGGCCAGCACCACCAGCAGGATGATGAACAGCGCCGGCATGATGATGCGCAGCCCGCTCTCGATGCCCTTGTGGATGCCCATGCCGACAATCAGCCCCGAGGCGATGATGAACAGGGTGTGGTAGAGGGTCAGCAGGGCCGGCGAGGCGAGCAGGGCGTCGAAGCCGGCGCCGATGGTCTCGGCATCGGCGCCGGCCAGCGAGCCGATGAGCATCTGCCAGGTGTAGTGGATCGCCCAGCCGGCGATCACCGAGTAAAAGCTGAGGATCAGGAAGGCCGAGGCGGCCCCCAGCCAGCCGATGGATTCCCAGGCTCGCGAGGTGTTGTGGGTGCGGGTGAGAAAGCGCATGCCCATGATCGGGCTGCGGCGGCTGTTGCGGCCGAGCATGGTCTCGGCGATCAGGATCGGGATGCCCACGGCGAAGATGGTCAGGGCGTAGACCAGGATGAAGGCGCCGCCGCCGTTCTCCCCGGTGAGGTAGGGAAAGCGCCAGAGGTTGCCGAGACCCACCGCCGAGCCGACGGCGGCCAGCAGGAAGGTCCCCTTGTGGGTCCAGACGTTATGCGTACTCATGAAGGCTCCAGAACGCGAATCGGGTGGCCCAGCGGGCCCGTGCCGCAACTTTGCGACAAAACGCGTTCAGGAGCCAGCTACACAGCGTTTAGCAGGCGTTAAGTTCGCCGATAATGCCCCTATCGACTACTGCCCTTCGTCGTCTTCCTCGTCGTCTTCCTTCGCCTGGCCGATGCGCGGCTCCAGGGCGCGGGCCTCGTCGGGCAGGCGCACGGTGTCGCCCAGGGCGAGCTTGCCGTGGGACTTCAGCCGCCGGCCGTTGTTGACGGCGATGATCGCCGCCACCTCGCCGATGCTGGTGTCCTCCACGTAGGCCGCCACCTTCACTCGCACCACGACGCCCTGGTAGCGCGCCGAGAGGATGTCGCCGGTGCCGGGGGCCGAGTGGCCCGAGGGGTCCTTCTCGAAGTGGCGCATCACGCTGTCGGCGCCGGGGTCGTCCCATTCCACGTGCTTGTGCATGCCTGTTCTCCTGTCTGGGCGGCAGATCGGGGCTGCCAGGCTACCAGCATAGAAGAATCCGGGGCCCATAACGACGACGCCCGCCGCGGGGAAGTCCCGGGCGGGCGTCGTCAGACGTGGCGGCAGCCTTACTTTTTGCTGGCGCGCTTGCGCTCGTTTTCCTTGAGCAGCTTCTTGCGCAGCCGGATGTGATGCGGTGTCACCTCGACCAGCTCGTCGGAGTCCAGAAACTCGATGGCCTGTTCCAGGCTGAACTTCACCGGCGGGGTCAGGACGATGTTCTCGTCGTTGCCCGTGGAGCGCATGTTGTCGAGCTTCTTGCCCTTGGTCGGGTTGACCACCATGTCATTGGCACGGTTGCTGATGCCGATCAGCATGCCTTCATAGACCTCGGTCGCGTGGTCGATAATCAGCTTGCCGCGCTCCTGCAGGGCGTAGAGCGCATAGGCCAGGGCCTTGCCGTCGACCATCGACACCAGCACGCCGTTGCGACGCTCGATTGAGGCATCGGGCTTGAGCGGGCCGTAGTGATCGAAGCGGCTGGTGAGGATGCCGGTGCCGGAGGTCAGGGTCAGGAACTGGCCGCGAAAGCCGATCAGGCCGCGTGCCGGGATGATGAAGTCCAGGCGCACGCGACCCTTGCCGTCGGGGTTCATGTTGGAGAGCTCGCCCTTGCGGTAGCCAAGCTCCTCCATGATGGCGCCCTGGTGCTGCTCCTCGCAGTCGATGATCACTTCCTCGTACGGCTCCTGCTTCTCGCCGTCGATCTCGCGGATGATCACCTCGGGGCGGCCCACGGCCAGTTCGAAGCCTTCGCGACGCATGGTCTCGATCAGCACCGAGAGATGCAGCTCGCCGCGCCCGGAGACCTTGAACTTCTCGGGGGTCTCGCCCGGTTCGACACGCAGCGCCACGTTGTGGATCAGTTCCTGCTCCAGGCGATCCTTGATGTTGCGGCTGGTGACGAACTTGCCGTCCTTGCCCGCGAACGGAGAATCATTGACCTGGAAGGACATGGAGACAGTGGGTTCATCCACCGACAGCGGCGGCAGCGCCTCGACGGCGGCCGGGTCGCACAGGGTGTCGGAGATGGAGAGCGGATCGACGCCCGTGATGCAGACGATGTCGCCGGCGGTGGCCTCGTCGGTCTGCACGCGCTCCAGGCCCAGGTGGGTCATCACCTGGCCGACCTTGCCCTTGCGGGTGGCGCCGTCGGTGCCGATCACGGTGATCTGCTGGTTGGGCTTCACCGAGCCGCGCTTGATGCGGCCCAGGCCGATGACGCCCACGTAGCTGTTGTAGTCCAGCGCGGAGATCTGCATCTGGAAGGGGCCGTTGGCCTCGACCTCGGGCGGCTCGACGATATCGACGATGGCCTGGAACATGGGGGTCATGTCCTCGGCCATCTCCTCGGGGTCCATGCCGGCAATGCCGTTGAGGGCCGAGCAGTAGATGATCGGGAAGTCGAGCTGATCATCGCTGGCGCCGAGGTTGTCGAACAGGTCGAAGATCTGGTCGATGACCCAGTCCGGGCGCGCGCCGGGGCGGTCGATCTTGTTGACCACCACGATCGGCTTGAGACCCTGGGAGAAGGCCTTCTGGGTGACGAAGCGGGTCTGGGGCATGGGGCCGTCGACCGCATCCACCAGCAGCAGCACGCAGTCCACCATCGACATGACCCGCTCGACCTCGCCGCCGAAGTCGGCGTGCCCGGGGGTGTCCACGATGTTGATGCGGTAGTCCTGGCCCTCGGGAGACACCCAGCGGATCGCCGTGTTCTTGGCCAGGATGGTGATGCCGCGTTCCTTCTCCTGGTCACTGGAGTCCATGACGCGCTCCTGCCCCTCGGCCTTGCGGTCCAGCGTGCCGGACTGGCTGAGGAGCTTGTCGACCAGGGTGGTCTTGCCGTGGTCGACGTGGGCGATGATGGCGATGTTGCGCAGGTTACTGACGTCGGTATGGCTAGCGGTCGTGCTCATGAGGTGTGTCTCACTGATAGGTACGCACCTATGTACACGTTGTAATACGTACCCTAGGCGCGGGGCAGGGAATGTAGGGCGCGCATTGTACAGGCTCCCCCGGTTCGGTAATAGCGGATTCGCGCTATCGATGGGCTGTCAACGCGCGACGGGCGCCCCTGGGGCGCCCGTCGCGTGTCACCGGGCCCGGATGCCGGGCCGGAAGAACGGCTTACTCCTGGCCGGGCAGGCCGCCAAGCTCCTCGATCAGCGCCTTGTAGCCCTCGATCTGGTCGCTGAGCAACTGGGTCACTTCGTCCTCGGGCATCCAGGTCACCGGCATCAGGATGCGCTCCTCGGTGATCTCGATGAAGCGCGGGTCTTCGGTGGCCGCCTTGAGGGCCTCGGCCAGGCGCTCCACGTGGGCGTCCGGGGTGTTGTGCGGCACCATCCCGACGCGGATCTCGGCGGCGTTGATGTCATAGCCGGCCTCCGGCAGGGTCGGGGCGTCGGGGAAGGCCACCAGGTGATCCTCGGCCAGGCTCAGCAGCACCGGCATTTCGCCGGTCTCGGTATAGCCGGAGTGGGTGCCGCCGCTGTAGGCGAAGTCGACGTCGCCGGAGAGGATCAGCGGCGCCATGCCGGCGCCGCCGGAGGTGGGTACGATGCGCAGGTCGAGACCCTCCTGCTGGGCGATGTACTCGATGATCATGCGATCCAGCGCGGTCTGGGTGGCGTAGCTGGTGCCGGGGTTCTCCCGGGCATAGGCCACCAGCTCCTCCCAGCTGTCGCCAAACGGGCGATTCTCGCCGGTGACGATGGCCGATTGGCCCAGGGTCACGCCGGCCACGAAGCGGAAATCTTCCAGATCGTAGGTGGTCTCGGCGGAGAGCGGGCCGAAGGTGATGGTCATCGAGGTGCCGAACACGAAGGTGTAGCCCTCGTCGCGGCTGTTGGCCAGGCGGGCCAGGGCCACACCACCGCCGGCGCCGGGCTGGTTGACCACGTTGACCGGCTGGCCGAGCTCCTCGGTCATGATGTCCGCCAGCACGCGGGCCTGGATGTCGGTGCTGCCGCCGGCGCCCCAGCCGACCACCATGGTCACCGGCTTGCTCGGGAATTCATTGGCCTGGGCCATGCCGACCGAGGCGAAGGCCACGGCGGAGGCGAGGAGGGCGGTACCCAGCAGTTGGGTTTTCATGGTTGATACCTCTTGGGTTGCGTTCTTGGGTTGCATTGTGATGTCGGCCTTCACACGGCCGGCCATCGATCAGGCGATAGGGGCCTTGAGCCGCTTGCGAAGCCACTGGCGATAGGCGCTCCAGGTGAGATGGAGCACCAGCAGCACGGTGAAGATGACGAAGGTCAGGGCGATGGGGCGGTCGAGGAGGATGGCGATGTCGCCGCCGGAGAGGATCACCGACTGGCGAAGGTTCATCTCCAGCATCGGGGTGACGATGAAGGCCACCAGGAAGGTCACGAAAGAGTAGTCGAACTTCTTCAGGAAGTAGCCGAAGATCGCGAACACGAACACCGTGATCAGCCCGAAGGTGCCGTAGCCCTGGACCTGGATGCCCGCCAGGCACAGGAAGATCACTACCGGAATCACGATATGCGACGGCACGCTGGTGACCTTGGCGAAGAGCCGCAGGCCGAACCAGCCCACGGCCAGCATCAACACGCTCGCCACGATCATCCCCGAGAACAGGGTGAACAGCATTTCCGGATGGTCGCGCAGCATCAGCGGCCCCACCTGGATGCCGTGGATCATGAAAGCGCCGACCAGCAGCGCCGCCGAGACACTGCCCGGGATGCCCAGGCCGAACAGCGGGATGTAGCTGGCCGGGATTACCGCGTTGTCCGAGGCCTCGGCGGCGGCAATACCCTTGGGGTTGCCCTTGCCGAAGCTGTCCGGATCCTTGTCGGTGCGCTTGGCCAGGCCATAGGCCATGAAGGCGCCCACCGAGGGGCCAAGGCCGGGCAGGGCGCCGACGAAGGCGCCTACCCCGGTGCTCTTGAAGATGGTCGGCAGGGTGCCCTTGAACTCCTGCCAGGAGAGGTCGTCATCGGCCTCCTTGCCCAGCTTGATCACGCTGCCGCCCTTGTTGCGGCGGTACTCGTCGAGCTGCACGAACATCTCGGCCAGGGCCAGGGTGCCGATCACCAGCGGCAGGATTGGCACCCCTTCCATCAGCTCCGCATAGCCGAAGGCCAACCGCATGGTGCCGGTCTCCGGGTCCAGGCCCACGGTGCCCAGGATCACCCCCATGCCGCCGGCGGCCAGGCCCTTTAGGAAGGAGCCCCCCGCCATGCCGGCGATGAAGACCAGCGCGAAGATCAGTATGGCGGCCAGCTCATAGGGACCGAACTTGAGTGCCACCGAGGCGAAGGGAATGGCCACCGCGATCAGCAGCAGGGTGGCCAGTAGGTCGCCGATCACCGAGGCCAGCAGGCCCACCTTGAGCGCCTTGCGCGGCTTGCCCGCGTTGGCCATGGGGTAGCCGTCCAGGCAGGTCGCCGCCGAGGAGGGCTCGCCGGGAGTGTTGAGCAGGATCGCCGAGACCGCGCTGCCCGCGGCGGTGCCCTTGGAGAGTCCGATCAGGAAGGCGATTGCCGCATAGGCCGACATGTAGAAGGTCAGCGGGATGGCGATGGCGATGGCCACCGCGCGGTTCAGGCCCGGGATGACCCCGACGATATAACCCAGTAGCACCCCGCCGAGGATGACGACGATGGATTCGTAGTGAAAGGCGGCCGCGAAGGAGTTGAAGATGGCATCGACGCCCATGTCATACCACTCCTATGCGCATCAGGTGGACGGTCAGCCCATACAGAGCAGCGGTGGGGATGGTCGCGGTCAGCAGCAGCACGTGCCAGCGCCGTTCGCCGAGGATCAGCAGCAGCCCGGCGATCAGTGCCGGGGCCACCCAAGTCAGCGGCAGGCGATCGATGGCCACGATGAAGACCAGCACGTAGAGGAAGGGCCAGGTCTGGTGCCAGAGGCCGAGCAGATCGGGTCGGGCCGCGAAGGGCTCACGAGCGCGCCGCAGCGCGATGGCGCTGACCAGACTGAGCGCAAGGGCGCAGCCCAGCATTACCCAGGCGCCCAGCGTGGCCAGGGTGCGGGGGTGCATGCCGACGGCGAAACCGCGGCCGCCCCAGGTGGGAATGACCCAGGCCAGCAGGAGCAGCGACACGGCGGCAACCCCCAGGCCGGACCAGAAATTCTTGCGTCTCATTTCAGGGTTGGCGGTCATTTCTTGTTGCGCACGGCCGGGTTGTCAGTGAAGTCGTCAACCCTATCGAGAGCCCTCGGCGGGCTCAATTTCGGCCTGCGACGGGCAGTCAACGTATGCGGAATGGTTAATCGAATGGCGGACAGGGTGAGTGTCGGTGTCAGAGGCCACCTGGCTTCACCCGAGCGCCGCAGGCGTGCAGCCGCTCCAGTAGCTCGTCCAGGGCGGCGTCGTCCAGGGCGGCGTCGCAGCCCCCGATGCGCTCGAACCAGGTGCGAGACAGACACAGGCCTTCGCCATGGGGCAGCCGTCTGATCCAAGCCAGCAGGCGCTGCAACGAGCCGCGGTGCAGGGTAGGCATCAGGGCGGCATCGAACCTCCCCTTGGCAACCTCGGTGGCCAGTTGCTCCAGCGCCTCGGCGCTGGTGGCATTGCCGATACTGGGAAAGACCAGTACCTCGCCGCTGCTGCGGGCGATGGCGTCGTTGATGCGTTGCCCCAGGGGGGCGGGTGAGACGCCGAGCAGGCGCGCTCCGAAATGCTGGGCGATGCGAGGCAAGCGGGGGTCACCAGTATCGTCAATGATCCGCAGGGCGAAGGGGGTAGCGTCGGTACTTGCCAGCGGTGCGACCACGGCCAACTGCCGCGGCAGGCGGGAGCCGGCGCTGCGGGCGTCGATGAAAATGCAGCCGGTGAAATCGCTCATGCGAACTCCAGAATGGGGCCGCACCATGGGGGCACGGACCGGCTGCCAGGGTTCGCTGCCGGTGCCTAAAGGCGTCGTAAGCGAGTGTAGTCGTTGGTCAGTGTGCGTATCAAAGGGTTGTGGCGCGGTTTTTCTGGTTAGGCATTGGGTGGTTTTGCCCGTCGACTGCCCTTTGCCGGGTATGAGCAACGTCATGCGCGCTTTCGGAGTGCATTGGCGAGGCTTTGTGCACCCATATGGTGCATTTGCTGGGGCGATACGCTGGCGGAGCGTGCCATAAGGGCGTCGCTGATTCAGGCTGGTGCGCCGAATGCTCCCGTTTTATACAGTTAAACCAGTTGGTTGTTTGTTTTTTGCCGCATCGGGGTGCAGTGTTGGCATGGCGCGTGCAATGTATTAGGCAGCGCCGGAAAGAATACCGGCAGCCGTGGGCAGGTGGTCCGCGGCATGCTACAACGTCGCAGTACCTTGATTTCGCACTACCCCGAATTCGCACTATCCAAGGTTTCGAACCAAGCTCAACCCCGGAGGACACCATGTCTGCCAAGACTCTCGCCCTGATTGAAGAACATGACGTGAAGTGGGTCGATCTGCGCTTCACCGATACCCGTGGTAAGGAACAGCATGTCACCATTCCGGCCCGTGACGTGGACGAGGAGTTTTTCGAGAACGGCCAGATGTTCGATGGCTCTTCCATCTCCGGCTGGAAGGGCATCAACGAGTCCGACATGATCCTGCGTCCGGAAGACGGCACCGCCTTCCTCGATCCCTTCACCGAGGACTCCACCCTGGTGCTGCGCTGCGACATCATCGAGCCGGCCACCATGCAGGGCTACGAGCGTGATCCGCGCTCCATCGCCAAGCGCGCCGAGGCCTACCTGCAGTCCACCGGCCTGGGCGATACCGCCTTCTTCGGCCCGGAGCCCGAATTCTTCATCTTCGACGAGGTGCACTGGAAGTCCGATATCGAGGGCTCCATGTACAAGATCTCCTCGGAAGAGGGTGCCTGGTCCACCGACCGCGCCATCGAGGGCGGCAACCTGGCCCACCGTCCGCGCGTCAAGGGCGGCTACTTCCCGGTGCCCCCGGTGGACAGCTTCCACGACATCCGCGGCGCCATGTGCAACACCTTGGAGGCGATCGGCCAGACCGTGGAGGTGCACCACCATGAGGTGGCCAACGCTGGCCAGAATGAGATCGGGATCAAGTTCAATACCCTGGTCAAGAAGGCCGACGAGGTCCAGGAGATGAAGTACGTGATCCACAACGTGGCTCACGCCTACGGCAAGACCGCCACCTTCATGCCCAAGCCGCTGGTCGGCGACAACGGCAGCGGGATGCACGTGCACCAGTCGTTCTGGAAGGAGGGCAACAACCAGTTCGCGGGTGACGAGTACGCCGGTCTCTCCGAGATGGCGATCTACTACATCGGCGGCATCATCAAGCATGCCCGGGCCCTGAACGCCTTCGCCAACGCTTCCACCAACTCCTACAAGCGTCTGGTGCCTGGCTTCGAGGCGCCGGTGATGCTGGCCTACAGCGCCCGCAACCGCTCCGCCTCCATCCGTATCCCCTACACCGCCAGCCCCAAGGGCAAGCGCGTGGAGCTCCGCTTCCCGGACCCGACCGCCAACCCCTACCTGTGCTTCGCAGCGATGTTGATGGCCGGTATCGACGGCATCAAGAACAAGATCCACCCCGGCGACGCCATGGACAAGAACCTCTATGACTTGCCGCCGGAAGAAGGCAAGGCCGTGCCGACCGTGGCCCACAGCCTCGACCAGGCCCTGGAGGCGCTGGACCAGGACCGCGCCTTCCTGACCGAGGGTGGCGTGTTCACCGATGACATGATCGATGCCTACATCGAACTGAAGATGGAAGACGTGGAACGCATCCGCATGACCACTCACCCCATTGAATTCGACATGTACTACAGCTGCTAACGGCTAACGGCCGATGACGGCATCGGCCAGGCGCCAAGCGACCTGGCCGGGCACCGACGCTGCGGCGTTGATCGAAAAGGGGTTCCGCCATGGCGGAACCCCTTTATCTTGTTCACTATCCAAGGGAGCACCAACGACGGGAGTCGTGCGCCGCAGACGCAATGTGCGACTCCATCCACAGACCGCCGGGAAGGCGGCGCGCAGGGGGTATCCATGAACAAGGCCGTGATGGCACTGGTGGTGGGGCTGTCATTCAGCCTGGCCGCCCAGGCCCAGACGATCTATCGCACCACCGACGCCCAGGGCAACGTGGTCTTCACCGACAATCCGGACCGGGGCGGCGAGCAGGTGGAACTCGCGCCACTGACCGTGGTGCCCTCCAGCGGTGAGGTGCGCACCGGCCAGCCGGCGCCGCGCCTCGAGGGCAGCGGTGCGGCCGCCGCGACGGGCTCCCCCGGGCAGCCCTTCATGCCCTATGACGGCTTCCGCATCCTCTCGCCCGGCCATGAGCAGGCCTTCCCGGTGGGGTCGGCGGGCAACGTGTCGGTGGAGCTGGGCATCGAGCCCGACCTGCGCGAGGACCATCGGGTACGCCTGCTAGTGGATGGCCAGGTGAGCCAGACGGCGATGCATACCACGGCCTTCATGGTGGCCAACATGAATCCCGGCGAGCATGTGCTGCAGGCCGAGCTTCTCGACGGCAGCGGTGCCGTTCGCCACCGCAGCTCACCGGTGACCATCTACGTGCACCGAGCCAGGGTTAACCGCCCCGCCAATTAGCTGCCCCCGCGCTGGGCGCCCTGGCCGTGGTGTCCGGACGGAAGCCCGAGGCCCTGTCGCCCCTACCACGGGGGTGATCGGCCTCACTGGCCCGTGAAACCGGTGCCTCCACCCGTCGAGGCGCCGTCGCCGCTGCGTCGCGGAGACGAAAGGGTTCGCCGGCTGCCCGCAGAAGATCCCCCGCTGCGCCGTCGTGAGGAACGCGGCTCCGGCCGCTGAGCCTTCGTGGGGCGACGGGCGCACCAGGATTGGCCGTCGCGACGTGCAGGCTTTCTCGTTATGCCTTATTTTGGTGCGTTAGCGCTGTGACGCGACAGCGCGGGCCCTTGGTGTGGGAGCTCGCGAATCTGGCGCGCTTCTTGCATCCGCTTGGTGTCTTCCCCCAGGATCCGACATGGCCGACTCGATGTACCAACGCTTGATGGAGCACCTCTCTACCGCCGTGGTCCTGCTGGACGGCGAGCTGAGGCTGCAATGGATGAACCCTGCCGCCGAGGCGCTGCTGGCGATCAGCCTCAGCCGGGTGAAGTGTGGGGCGCTGTGCGCCCTGATGGAGAGCGATGATGGGCTCGGTGAGGTCCTGGGCAAGGCGCGGGACGAGTGCCACCCCTTCACCCAGCGCGAAGCGCGCCTGACCCTGCTGGGCGGTGAGACACTTACCGTGGACTACACGGTCACGCCGCTCTCCCGGGAGGAGTTGCTGCTGGAGATCGAGCCCCGCGACCGGTTGATGCGCATCTCCCGGGAGGAGGCGCTGATGACCCGTCAGGAGACCATCAAGGTGCTGACTCGCGGCCTGGCCCATGAGGTGAAAAATCCCCTCGGTGGCATCCGCGGGGCGGCCCAACTGCTGGAGCGCGACCTCGACGATCCGAACCTCAAGGAGTTCACACGGATCATCGTCGAGGAGGTGGACCGGCTGCGCGACCTGGTGGACTCCATGCTGGGCCCCAACCGCATGACCCGCCACGAGCCGCTCAATATCCACAAGGTGCTGGAGCGGGTGCGCTCGCTGCTGATTGTCGAGCACCCCGAGGTGCGGGTCGAACGCGACTATGACCCCAGCCTGCCCGATCTCGCCGGCGACGAGGCGCAGATGATCCAGGCGCTGCTCAACGTGGCGCGCAACGCCGTGGAGGCGATGACCGAGGCGGGCACACCCGGGCCTCGGCTGGTGCTGCGCACCCGGGCGCGGCGTCAGTTCACCCTGGGGGCGGAGCGTCACCGCCTGGTGTGCGAGGTGGCGGTTATCGACAACGGCCCGGGAGTGCCCGAGGCGCTGCGCGAGACGCTCTTCTATCCCATGGTTTCGGGTCGCGCCGAAGGCAGTGGCCTGGGGCTCTCCATCGCCCAGGCGATCCTGCACCAGCACCAGGGCCTGATCGAATGTGATTCCGTGCCCGGACAGACCGAATTCCGACTGCTGATTCCCCTGGAGAAGCGCCATGACTGACGCTGCACGCGTGGTGGTCGTCGATGACGACCGCGCCATCCGCTGGGTGCTCGAACGTGCCCTCGCCCAACCCGATCTCGACGTGGAGTGCATCGAGCGCGCC
The DNA here is from genome assembly GCF_051216275.1 of Halomonas salsilacus. Lineage (NCBI taxonomy): Bacteria > Pseudomonadati > Pseudomonadota > Gammaproteobacteria > Oceanospirillales > Halomonadaceae > Halomonas > Halomonas salsilacus. Next base: position 43,464 of record NZ_JBPKAQ010000011.1, on the reverse strand, counting down.
GACACGGCCCTGCAGCGCTTGCTCGACACCCCGCCCGATGTGCTGGTTACCGATATCCGCATGCCGGGAATCGATGGCCTGGACCTGATGGCCCGGGTGCGCGAGGCCCATCCCGACCTGCCGGTGATCGTGATGACCGCCCACTCCGACCTGGACAGTGCGGTGGCCTCCTACCAGGGTGGCGCCTTCGAGTACCTGCCCAAGCCCTTCGACGTGGACGAGGCGCTGGCGCTGGTGCGGCGCGCCGTGGCCCACGCCAGGGAGCGCCAGCGTCCCGTGAGCGTGCCCGAGGGGCTGGGCGCCGAGATCATCGGCGAGGCCCCGGCCATGCAGGAGGTGTTTCGCGCCATCGGTCGGCTGTCGCACTCGCACATCACGGTGCTGATCAACGGCGAGTCGGGTACCGGCAAGGAGCGGGTGGCCCGGGCCCTCCACCAGCACAGCCCGCGGGCCGGCAAGCCCTTCATCGCGCTGAACATGGCGGCGATCCCCAAGGACCTGATCGAGTCGGAGCTGTTTGGCCACGAGAAGGGCGCCTTCACCGGTGCGGCCGCCCAGCGCCAGGGGCGCTTCGAGCAGGCCGATGGCGGCACCCTGTTCCTGGACGAGATCGGCGACATGCCTGCCGAGACCCAGACCCGCCTGCTGCGGGTGCTAGCCGACGGCGAGTTCTACCGGGTCGGTGGCCATACGCCGGTGAAGGTGGATGTGCGCATCATCGCCGCCACCCACCAGAACCTCGAGAACCTGGTGGATGACGGGCGCTTCCGCGAGGACCTCTTCCACCGCCTCAACGTGATCCGCGTGCATCTGCCGAAGCTGGCCGAGCGGCGCGAGGACATCCCCCAACTGGCCCGCCACTTCCTGGCCGAGGCGGCCAAGGAGCTCTCCACCGACATCAAGGTGCTGACCCCCGAGGCCGAGACCCACCTGACCCGCCTGCCCTGGCCGGGCAACGTGCGACAGCTGGAGAACACCTGTCGCTGGCTGACGGTGATGGCCTCCGGTCGCGAGATCCTGGTGGAGGACCTGCCGCCGGAGCTGCGCGGCAGCGACGGGGGCTTTGCGCCCAGCGGCGACTGGCGGGCGGCCTTTCGCGACTGGGCCGACCGCGCCCTGGCCGCGGGGCACACCCACCTGCTGGAGGAGGCCGTGCCGGACTTCGAGCGCATCCTCATCGAGACCGCGCTGCGCCACACCGGCGGGCGCAAGGGCGAGGCCGCCGAGCTGCTCGGCTGGGGTCGCAATACCCTGTCGCGTAAATTGAAGACATTGCTGCCGGCGCTGGCCGACGGGGACTGACCCCCTCAGGCCTGTCGACGGCGACACCTCGAGAGGTACAGCCTTCGGCCGGCGTTCCCGCGCGCCAGGGCTGGGCGGCGGCGGCGGCGGCTGCCAGAATGGGCCTCTCAAGGAGAGATCGCCCATGACGCAGATGAGCTGGGAGCGGCTGCTGGATCCGAGTCGCCTGCACGACCGGCGCGATGAGCGCCCCGGTGGCGGCCGCGACGAGATCGGCCGCAGTCCCTTCCACAAGGACCACGACCGCATCGTCTTCGCCGGTTCCTTCCGGCGCCTGGGACGCAAGACCCAGGTGCATCCGTTGACCGAAAACGACCATATCCATACCCGCCTGACCCACTCCCTGGAGGTGGGCTGCGTGGGCCGATCGCTGGGCATGATCGTCGGCGAGCGGCTCAGCGGCCGTCTGCCCGGATGGATCACCCCGGCCGATATGGGAGTGATCGTCCAGGCGGCCTGCCTGGGCCACGATATCGGCAATCCGCCCTTCGGCCATGCCGGCGAGTACGCCATTCGCGACTGGTTCGCCCGCGCTAACGGCAGCGGCCTGCTCGAGGGCTTGTCAGAACTCGAGCGAAAGGACCTGCTCACCTACGAGGGCAACGCCCAGGGCTTTCGCATCGTCACCCAGGTCGAATACAACCAGTTTCGCGGCGGCATGCGCCTGACCACGGCGACCCTGGGCACCCTGCTCAAGTACCCCTGGACGGTGGAGCACGGCGGGGCGGCCGGCAAGTTCGGCTGCTACCAGAGCGAGCGCGAGCTGCTGGTCGAGGTCGCCGCGCGGCTGGGGCTGCTACCCCAGGGCCAGGGGCGCTGGTGTCGCCACCCGCTGGCCTGGCTGGTGGAGGCCGCCGACGACATCTGCTATGCGCTGCTCGACCTGGAGGATGGCCTGGAGATGGGTATCCTGCGCTTCGAGGAGGTCGCCGAGGTGTTGATCCAGATCGCCGGCGGCGAACCGGCGGACTACGCGGCCATGCAGCGTCACGGAGTCTCCCAGCGGCGGCGCATCGCCGCCCTGCGAGGGGCGGCCATGGAGCGGGCGGTAAACGACGTGGGGGCGGTCTTCGTGCAGCACGAGGCGGAGCTGCTGGGGGGGCGCCTGCGGCAGGACCTGCTGGAGCTCTGCCATCCGGACCTGGATTGGGGCGTCAAGGCCGCCAAGCAGCTGGCCCGGGAGCGGATCTTCCAGAATGAGCGCAAGGCCAAGCTGGAAATTGGTGCCTATACCACGCTGGGCATCCTGCTGGAGGCCTTTATCGGGGCCGCACACGAGCTCCACCATACCGGTCACTCGACCTTCAAGCACCAGCGGGTGCTGGCGCTGATCGGCGAGAACACTCCGCGCCCCTCCTGGTCGCTCTACGACAGCTATCGGCGCATGCTTGATTTCATCGGTGGCATGACCGACCACTACGCCGTGGATCTGGCCCAGGAGATGGGAGGCCGGCTGCGGGGGGACTGAGGGGTGGAGCGCCCGGTCATGTCAACCAGGCCAGTGTCACCCTAGTCGGGGTGGCCCGGCAGTCGCTCCAGGCGGGCGACGCGCTCCATCAGCACGCCGATCACGGCGTCGTGGGTCTGGTTATCGAACTCACCGGGGCAGAGCTCGGCGAGTCGGTCGGCCAGGGCTTCGCCGCTGACCACCAGCAGGTCATCGGGGCCCTGGCGGGCGTCCACGTCCCAGCCGGGCAGCGTCAGGACGCCCATGACCGGCACCGTGCGGCCGGTGAGCTCGGTGAGCCAGCCGCCCATCCACCCCGTCAGCTCGCGGGTCTTTTCCAGCGGCTGGCGCTCGCTCCAGCCGGGGAAGCGCAGGCGTGAGGGTTCCACGGTGACCAGGTTGATCTCCTTGCCGGCGGGGGTGAAGGGCCGAGTGCGTGCGCGGGTTTCCACCACGAAGACGCCGCAGGGGGTGACCACCACGTGGTTGATGCGGGTGCCCTTGGCCGGTACATCGTGGAAGACGTAATAGGGGTGCGCCTCGGGGCGTATCAGGCGCTCCAGTTCCTGGCCCACCGCCAGCTCGCAGGCCAGGCCCAGCTTCAGGCGACGGATGCGCTGGAAGTCGCGCATCAGCAGAAAGCAGAACAGCAGCACCAGCAGGGTGCTGAACACGCCATAGAGGGCCCACTCGACCCAGGCCTGCTCGCTGGCGAAGAGCATGCGGCCCATGCCGTAGACCAGCGGCGCCAGGGAGGCGATCGGCCCCAGGGCGCCGTTGAGGAACAGGTCGGCGAAGGCGCGGTCCAGGCGGTCGCGCAGGGCCTGGCCGGGTTCGCGCAGCGGGTGGGCGTCGAAGGGGGAGCGTACCCGGGCGTCGTGCAGGTTGCGCAGCGCCACCACGATCACCGCCAGGGCGGCCAGGGGGAAGACGAAGATCAGGGGGAGCAGGTATTCCAGCCAGGCCATCGGGGTTCCTTGCCCATCAGTGAGGGAGTGGCGGAGTGACGAGACGGTGGGCCCATTCTAGACAACCTTGACCCTCCGGGGCCATGCTCTTTCGGCGTGCGGTACTTTTGGCAACTGTTGGCGCTATTGGCAACTGTTGGCGCTTTTGGTAACAGTTGGCACTTTCGGCGCTTCTGGCACTCGGCTAATGGTGGGTACGCACCTATCTCGACACACTGCAGGGAGACCACCGGCATGACGTCAGCCATTCAGGGCATGACGCTGGGCGTCGAGGCGCGCCAGGCGCTGGGTGACTTCGCGACCCGCTATCCGCGTCTGGCGGTGCTCACCGGCGCCGGCGTCAGCACCGGTAGCGGGATTCCCGACTATCGCGACCGGCACGGTGAATGGAAGCGTTCGCCGCCCATGCAGCACCAGCAGTTCATGGGCAGCCACGCCGCACGGCAGCGCTACTGGGCGCGGGCCCTGGCGGGTTTTCGGGTGCTCGGTGAGGCACGGCCCAACCCGGCCCATCGGCTGCTGGCCGAACTGGAGGGCCTGGGGCGGATCAGCGGGGTGATCACCCAGAACGTGGATGGCCTGCACCAGCGGGCGGGGTCGCGGCGGGTCATCGACCTGCACGGTCGCGCCGACCGGGTGCGCTGCATGGCCTGCGGGGCGAGTCGCATGCGCCACGCGCTTCATGCCGAGCTTGCCCGGCTCAATCCCCGCTGGGCCGACGTGTCGGCCCGGGCGGCGCCCGATGGCGATGCCGATCTGGAGGCCGATTTCTCCGACTTCCGAGTGCCCGACTGCTCCCGCTGCGGCAGCGGCATCTGGAAGCCCGACGTGGTGTTCTTCGGCGACAGCGTGCCCCGGGAAAGCGTGGCGCGGGCCTTTGCGCTGGTGGAGGAGAGCGATGCCCTGCTGGTGGTGGGCTCTTCGCTGATGGTCTTCTCAGGCTTTCGCTTCGCCCGGGCCGCCGCCCGCGATGGCAAGCCCATCGCCTGCTTCAACCTCGGCCGTACCCGCGCCGATGATCTTTACGCGCTCAAGGTGGAGGCGCCGGTGGAGGCCTCCCTGGCTGCCCTGCGCGACTGCTGCGGCGCCTGACCGACTCAGCCACCGGCCAGCTTGACGGTGTGGCCGAGATTTTCCAGCTCGGCCTTGAGCCGCTCGCGGTGATCTCCCTGGATCTCGATCACGCCCTCCTTCACGGCACCGCCGGTGCCGCAGACCTTCTTGAGCCGCTTGGCCAGGGCCTTGAGCTCGGCCTCCGGCAGCGGCACCCCGGACACAGTGGTGACCCCCTTGCCCTTGCGCCCGCTGGTCTCCCGGCGAAGGCGTACGATGCCGTCAAGCTCGGCCAGTCGCGAGTGTTCGGCCTCCTCTGCGCAGCGGCAATCGGCCACCGGCTCGCGGCAGGCGGGGCAGAGTTCGCCGTGTTCGGTGGAGTAGACGAGACCGCGCAGCTGGTCCTGGAGTGACGGCATGGCAAGGCTCCCTGGCGGAGTGGGGGGCGGGTGATCAAGGATGGCGAGGGAATGATAGCGCCCGAGAACATCGCCTGCATGTTGGCCGGGTTGCGAAAGCAGGGCCGCGAGACGGGCGCGTGCTTCAGTGGCTGGCGGCACGCGACTCCATGGTGAGCCGGGCCACCACGGTGGGCAGCTGGAACATGCTGGTGATCATGATGGCGCCCTCCGGCGTCTCCTCCACGTCCGGGAAGCGGTTGAGGTGTACCACCGTCATGCCGGCGTTCAGGGCGGCATGCACGCCCACCACCGAGTCCTCGATGGCCAGGCACTGCTCAGGGGCATAGCCCATCTCGCTGGCGGCGTGACAATAGAGACAGGGGTCGGGCTTCCAGCAGTTGGCCTCATAGGCGCTGAACAGGTGGTCGCCGAACAGGCCGGCCAGGCCGGTGGCCTTCAGGGATGTGCGAATCTTGTTGACCGGACCGTTGGAGACGACGCCCATGGGGTAGTCGTGGAGTGCGGCCAAGGCTTCGGTGGCGCCGGTGATGGGAGAGAGCTCGGTGACCAGGCGGCGATTGAGGTTGGCGCGCATGGCCGCCTCCAGGGGCTCCAGCACCTCAGGGTCGACGCTGCCGTGGCGGCTCTCCAGCGTCGCAACGATGCGGCGGAAGCGAGCCCCGCGGAATTCGCCGATGTAGTCGCTGGCCTGGAACGGCAGGCCCACGGCGTTGAGGGCGCTGGCCATCTCATCAGCGAGCAGCGGCTCGCTGTCGACCAAGGTGCCATCACAATCAAAGAGCAGACAGAGGGGGCGGATCATCACCTGGCCTCGCGGAGAGTACAGAACATTTACACCCCTATATTAAAGACCAGTTTCATGACTTTGTGAACAGTGTTTCCGATTTGTTGACGCCCCTTTCGCCACGGGGTTGTCTAGCATGTAGCGAGAGTCGGTAGGACCCAAGGCCGAGTCGCCTCCTGTCGGCAGGAACCCGTCATGGCTGGGAGAGGGTATGCAACAGGACACCATAGGATCGCGGGCCGCCCCGGCCCCCGAGGTACTGGCAAGGAGTCTGCGTGCGGCGGGGCGCCGTTGCTGGTGGGTCTGCCTGGTGCTGATGTTCCTCGTTGACCAGGCGATAGCCGGGACGGGCGATCAGGCCGCGGCTTGGCGGGCCCTGGCGCAGGGGGGGCATGTGGCGTTGATGCGCCATGCCCTGGCCCCCGGGGTCGGTGACCCGCTAGGCTTTCGTCTCGAGGAGTGCGATACACAGCGCAACCTCTCAAGTGAGGGGCGTGAGCAGGCGCGCGGGGTCGGCGAGCGCTTCCGCGAGCAGGGCATCGTGGTAGGGGCGGTGTATGCCAGCCGCTGGTGTCGCGCCCTCGAGACTGCTCAGTTGCTTGGCCTGGGCGAGGTCGTTCCGACCCCGGCGCTGGATTCCTTCTTCCGCGACCGCGGCGAGGCTGTTATCCGAACCAGCGCCGTCCGCGCACTGATTCATGACTGGGATGGCGAGGGTGCCCTGGTACTGGTTACCCATCAGGTCAATATCACTGCCTTGGTAGGCGGTGGCATAGGGTCCGGCGAGATCGTCGTTGTCAGGCCGCAAGAGGAAGGGTTGACACTGGTTGGCCGGATCCGCTGAGCAGGCTTCGTACTGGCCACGAAACCATCAGGGCCGCCCCGCTGGGCCGCCCCTGATGCTATCTGACCGCCGCGAGTCTACTTCACCTTGGGGGCGAGCTCGCCGCCCTCGTAGCGGGCGACCATGGCCTCCAGGCTGATCGGCCTGATCTTCGAGGCATTGCCGGCGGTGCCGAAGGCCTCGTAGCGGGCGATGCAGACGTCGCGCATGGCGGAGATGGTCTCCTTGAGGAACTTGCGCGGGTCGAACTCGCTGGGGTTCTCGGCCAGGAAGCGGCGCACCGCCCCGGTGGAGGCCAGGCGCAGGTCGGTGTCGATGTTGATCTTGCGCACGCCGTGCCTGATGCCCTCGACGATCTCCTCGACCGGCACGCCGTAGGTCTCGGGGATCTCGCCGCCGAAGCGGTTGATCACCTCGAGCCACTCCTGGGGCACCGAGGAGGAACCGTGCATTACCAGATGGGTATCGGGGATGCGGGCGTGGATCTCCTTGATGCGCTGGATGGAGAGGGTGTCGCCGGTGGGCGGCTTGGTGAACTTGTAGGCGCCGTGGCTGGTGCCGATGGCGATGGCCAGGGCGTCCACCTGGGTGGCCTTGACGAACTCGGCGGCCTCCTCCGGGTCGGTGAGCAACTGCTCCATATCAAGCTTGCCCTCGGCGCCGATGCCGTCTTCCTCGCCGGCCATGCCGGTCTCCAGGCTGCCCAGGCAGCCCAGCTCACCTTCCACCGAGACGCCGCAGGAATGCGCCATCTCCACGGTGCGCCGGGTGACGTCGACGTTGTAGGCGTAGTCCATGGGGGTCTTGCCGTCCTCGCCGAGCGAACCGTCCATCATCACCGATGAGAAGCCCAGCTGGATGGAGCGCTGGCATACCGCGGGACTGGTGCCGTGGTCCTGGTGCATGCACACCGGGATGTGCGGGAACTCCTCCACGGCGGCCAGGATCAGGTGGCGCAGGAAGGGGGCGCCGGCGTACTTGCGGGCGCCGGCGGAGGCCTGGATGATCACCGGGGAGTCGGTGCGGTCGGCGGCCTCCATGATGGCGCGCATCTGTTCGAGGTTGTTGACGTTGAAGGCCGGAACGCCGTAGCCATACTCGGCCGCGTGGTCCAGCATCTGGCGCATGCTGATCAGTGCCATGGTGTTACCTTTTGCGGGGTCGCGGCGCCAGAGGGCGCCGCGAGTCGGTCATAGGAATCGGTTGTGTAGAGGCGGTTGCTGGAGTCTATCAGGCCCGCTCGGCCGCCGCCTCGAGGGCAGCCACCGCCGGCAGGGTCTTGCCCTCCACGTACTCGAGGAAGGCGCCGCCGCCGGTGGAGATATAGGAGACCCGATCCGCGATGCCGTACTTGTCGATGGCCGCCAGGGTGTCGCCGCCGCCGGCGATGGAGAAGGCGGGGCTCTCGGCGATGGCGCGGGCGATCACCTCGGTTCCCTTGCCGAACTGGTCGATCTCGAACACGCCCACCGGGCCGTTCCACAGGATGGTGCCGGCGTCCTTGAGCATGGCGGCCAGGCGCGCGGCGGTCTCGGGGCCGATGTCGAGGATCATTTCGTCGTCGGTTACCTGATCCACCGGCTTGACGATGGCCTCGGCGGAGTCGGAGAACTCGGTGGCCACCACCACGTCGGTGGGCAGCGGAATCTCGACCTTCGCCATCAGCGCCCGGGCCTGGTCGAGCAGGTCGGCCTCATGCAGCGACTTGCCGACGTTGTGGCCCGCCGCGGCGATGAAGGTGTTGGCGATGCCGCCGCCCACGATCAGCTGGTCGCACGTCTCGGAGAGGGCGTTGAGCACGTCGAGCTTGGTGGAGACCTTGGAGCCGCCGACGATGGCCGTCATGGGACGTACCGGGGTGGCCAGCGCCTTCTCCAGGGCGTCGAGCTCGGCGGCCAGCAGCGGGCCGGCGCAGGCCAGCGGGGCGAAGCGGGCCACCCCGTGGGTGGAGGCCTGGGCGCGGTGGGCGGTGCCGAAGGCGTCCATCACGAAGATGTCGCACAGCGCAGCATACTGCTCGGAAAGGGTCTCGTCGTCCTTCTTCTCGCCCGTGTTGAAGCGCACGTTCTCGAGCAGCACCACCTCGCCATCGGCCAGGTCCAGGGCGGCGTCCAGGTAGTCGGCGATCAGGGTGACCGGCCGGCCCAGCAGTTCGCCCAGGTGCTCGGCCACCGGGGCCAGGGAGAACTCCTCGGCGGGCTCGCCCTCGGTGGGGCGGCCCAGGTGGCTCATCAGCATCACTCTGGCGCCGGCGTCGCGAGCGGCCTGGATGGTGGGCAGCGCGGCGCGCAGGCGGGCGTCGCTGGTCACCTTGCCGTGCTTGACGGGTACATTCAGGTCCTCGCGGATCAGCACGCGCTGGCCGCTGAGGTCGAGGTCGGTCATCTTGCGCACGTTCATCGGGGCGTGGTCCTCATCTGGAAACCGGAAAGGGGGTCAGGAGTCTCGAGGGGCATCGCGGCCAGGCGCCGGCTGACGTCGAGCATGCGGCTGGCGAAGCCCCACTCGTTGTCGAACCAGCACAGCAATTTTACCAGGCGGCTGCCCGCCACCCGGGTCTGGGTGGCGTCCACGATACCGGAGCGCGGATCGTGGTTGAAGTCGACCGAGGCCACCGGTTCCGCGGTGTAGCCGAGCAGCCCCGCCAGGCGCCCGCGGCTGGCCTCGGCGAGCAGGGCGTTGACTTCGGCGGCGGTGGTGTCGCGGCGCACCGTGATGGCGATGTCCATGGCCGAGACGTTGATGGTCGGCACCCGCACGTGGAGGCACTCGAAACGCCCGGCCAGGTGAGGCATCAGGCGGTTGATGCCCAGCGCCAGGCCGGTGTCCACCGGCACAATGGAGTGCATCGCCGAGCGGGTCAGGCGCAGGTCGGTCTGGTGGTAGGCGTCGATCACCGGCTGGTCGTTCATCGCCGAGTGGATGGTGGTGGTGACGCCGTGCTCGATGCCCAGGGCGTCGTCGAGCACGGTGAGCACCGGCACCAGGCAGTTGGTGGTACAGGAGGCCGCCGAGACGATGCGGTGGTCGGGGGCGAGCTCATGGTCGTTGATGCCGGTGACGATGGTGGCGTCCACGTCGGTCTCCGCCGGCTGGGAGAAGAGCAGGCGGCCGGCGCCGGCGGCGAGGTGGCGTTGGGCGGTGGCGCGATCCTTGAAGCTGCCGGAGCACTCCAGTACCAGGTCGACGCCGAGTTCGCGCCAGGGTAGGCGGTCCGGGTCGGGTTCGGAGAGCACCCGGATCTCGCGCCCGTCGATGCGCAGCCCCTCACCGTTGCGCTCCACCTTGGCCGGGAACCGGCCATGGGTGGTGTCATACCGGGTCAGGTAGTCGATGGTGGCGAGGTCGGAGAGCTCGTTGATCGCGACGATCTCGAGGGCTGGCTCCAGAACCGGACCGGCGCCATCGGCATGCTCGTCCCTCTGCTGCTCGGCTCTTTGTTGCTCAACCAGGGCGCGCAGCACGCACTGGCCGATGCGGCCGTAACCGTTGATGGCGATGCGGTGGGCCATGGCGGTGGCGGGGGCTCCAGGTCGCGAGATGATAGGAAGAAAATGAAAGGCGGGATTCTAGCGTACTTCAGCCGACGAGTCCCGGCAGCCGCCAGGCCAGCGGCAGCAGCAGGGCGGTGAGGATGCCGGTCAGGCTCATGCCCAGGGAGGCGAAGGCGCCGGCGGTGGGGCCGATCTCGAAGGCGCGTACCGTGCCCAGGGCGTGGCCGTTGATGCCCAGCGCCAGCCCGAGGATGCGCTCGTCGCGAATCGTCAGCCAGCGGGCGATCAGATCGACGAAGCCGATCGCCGCCACCCCGGTGAGCAGCAAACCGCCCATCATCAGCGCCACGGAGCCGCCGAGCTGTTCGGTGATGCCGATGGCGATGGGGGCGGTGACCGACTTGGGCGCCAGCGAGGCGAGGATCTCCGGCGGTGCTCCCAGCAACCAGGCGATGCCCACCGCATAGAGGGCCGCCATCAGCGCGGAGATCGGCAGACAGACCAGCAGCGGGCGCCACAGGGCGCGGATGTGGCCCATCTGCTGGTAGAGGGGCAGTCCCAGCGCGACGGTGGCGGGCCCCAGCAGCAGCATAAGCCAGCCGGCGCCATTCCGGTAGTCGGCGTAGTCGATGCCCAGCAGCGCCAGCACCCCGGCCAGCAGCAGAGCGGCAACCAGGATCGGCGGACACCAGCCGGGGGCCCCCACCAGGCGGAACAGCCGGTCGCCGGCGAAGTAGGCGGCCAGGGTCAGGGCGATGGCCAGCAGCGGAGTGGCCAGCAGGTGGTCGAGCAGCTCACTCATGGTCGAGGCGCTCCCTGGCCATCAGGCGGCGCATCAGCCACAGGGTGGTGAGGACGCTGAGCAGGGTGCCGCCCACCAGGGCGGCGAGGATCGCCAGCCACTGACCTACGAGGGTGTCGAGGATGAAAAAGACGCCCACTACGCCGGGCATGATCAGCATGGCCAGTACGCCGATCAGCGGCCGGGCGGCGGCGGCGATATCGGCCGACACCGTGCCGCGCAGCATCAGCCAGGCGCTGAGCAGGAGCATGCCGGCCACCCCGGCCGAGACCGGCAGGCCGGTGAGGGTAACCAGTGCATCACCGAGCAGCAGGAAACCCAGCAGCCAGAGAAAACCGCGCAGTACGCTCATGACGATCCTTCGTGTGGAGAATGAAAAAGTCTGTTCCGGGGCATTGAAACTGGCCTGGGCGCTCCTATTGTGCAGATTACCGGGGCCCTGTCAGCCTCGCGGCGCGCGGCCCCGGCCCGTCATCTGGCTTGTAACGAGTAGGAGGTATTCGACATGTTCGGAGATCTCAGTGGCTTTGATCCGAACCGTACCCAGGGTCTGGAGTGGTTTCGCCAACTGCTTGACGAGATGTTCCCGGATGGGGCGGCGGCCAATATCCGCTCGGTGCCCGCCGGCAGCTTTCCGCTGATCAACGTCGGGCGTACCGATGATGCGGTTCGGGTCTACGTGTTCGCCCCGGGGCTTGAGGCCTCGGACCTGGAGGTGAGCCTGCAGGACAGCGTGCTGACCATTGCCGGTCAGCGCCAGGCACCGGCCGAGGCCGAGGGGCGCACGCGTTTCCGTCAGGAACGCTTCCATGGCGACTTCCGCCGTGCCGTGGCCCTGCCCGAGGGGCTCGACATCGAGCGTGCCCAGGCGAGCTTCCGCGACGGGGTGTGCGAGATCGTGCTGCCCAAGCGCGAGGAGCTCAAGCCGCGGCGCATCGAGATACAGGCGACGTGAGGCCGTCTCGAGAGCCGATTCATGAGAGCTGCAACGATTCATGAGAGCTGCAACGATTCATGAGAGCTGCAATAGAGGAGGTGAGAGACATGACCGAGATCACCCGTCACGACGCCGGCGCCTCCCGGCCCACCGAGCAGGAACTCAGCCAGGAGACGCTGATGCCGGCGGTGGATATCCACGAGGAAAACGACGCCATTCATATCGTGGCCGATATGCCCGGCGTGACCCGCGATTCGCTGGTCATCGAGGTGGACAACGGCGTGATGAGGCTGGAGGGGGAGGTGCGGATCACCATGCCCGAGGGGCTGAGTCCGCTCTATGCCGAAGTGCGTGCCCAGCGCTATGCGCGGCGCTTCACCCTCAGTCACGAGATCGACAGCGAGGCGATCAGCGCACGCATCGACAATGGCGTGGTGCACCTGACGCTGCCGCGGCGCGACACGCATCGCCGGCGGCGTATCGAGGTGCAGGCGGCTTGAGCGGCCGTCTCGTCACGGCGCCCTCCCGCGCGGAGGGCGCCTACGGTTGAACATTCCTCTGCCCAGTCGGTAGTGTGATCCACTACGCTGGGATAAGCGTATCGCAAGCGCCAAGGAGAGGAATGACATGACCGATATCGCCAACATGCTCGGCACCGAGGCCGAGGCCCTGCTTACCCACCAGTGCCGCGGCATCCCCCGCGACACCCTGCATCTGCCGGGGCAGGACTTCATCGACCGGGTGGTGGCCGACAGCGACCGCAGCCCCAGGGTGATGCGCAACCTCCAGGCGCTGTTCGACCACGGCCGGCTGGGCGGTACCGGCTACCTGAGCCTGCTGCCGGTGGACCAGGGTATCGAGCACTCCGCCGGAGCCTCCTTCGCCCCCAACCCCGCCTACTTCGATCCGGCCAATATCGTCGAGCTGGCCATTGAGGGTGGCTGCAACGGCGTGGCCTCGACGCTGGGCGTGCTGGCCTCGGTGGCGCGCCGCTATGCCCACCGCATCCCGATGATGCTCAAGCTCAACCACAACGAGACCCTGAGCCATCCGGCGATCTACGACCAGACCCTGTTCGCCCAGGTGGAGCAGGCCTTCGACATGGGCTGCGTGGCGGTGGGCGCCACCATTTACTTCGGCTCCCACGAGAGCCGCCGCCAGATCATGGAGGTCAGCGAGGCCTTCGCCCGCGCCCATGAGCTGGGCATGGTCACGGTGCTGTGGGCCTACCTGCGCAACCCGGCCTTCAAGCACGAGGGCACCGACTACCACGTGGCAGCGGATCTCACCGGCCAGGCCAACCACCTGGCGGCCACCCTCAAGGCCGATATCGTCAAGCAGAAGCTGCCCGAGACCAACGGCGGCTACCGGGCCGTGGGTTTCGGCCATACCCACGACAGGGTCTACGATGCCCTGACCACGGACCACCCCATCGACCTGGCGCGCTACCAGGTGGCCAACTGCTACATGGGGCGCGCCGGGCTGATCAACTCCGGCGGCGGCTCGAAGGGGGCCTCCGACCTGGCCGAGGCGGTGCGTACCGCGGTGATCAACAAGCGCGCCGGTGGCATGGGACTGATCTCCGGGCGCAAGGCCTTCCAGAAGCCCAGGGACGAAGGCGTGGCGCTGCTGCACGCCATTCAGGACGTCTATCTCGATTCCGAGATCACCATCGCCTGAGGCGGCCCGCACCGGTGCCTTCCCGCCGGCGTCAGGCCTTCGGGCATGGGCCTCCGGGCTTGAAAAAAGCATGAAAAAGGGCACGGCCGGTCGGCCGTGCCCTTCTCGTCGCGGTGCCCTCGGTGATCAGCCTTCCAGCAGCGCCTTGGCTTCCTTCACCACGTTCTCCACGGTGAAGCCGAAGTGCTTGAAGAGGTCGCCGGCCGGGGCGGACTCGCCGTAGGTGCTCATGCCGATGATGCGCCCCTCGAGGCCCACGTACTTGTACCAGTAGTCACGGTGGCCCGCCTCGATGGCGATCCGCCTGGTGACGCTGGGTGGCAGCACGCTCTCGCGGTACTCCACTTCCTGGCCGTTGAAGCGGTAGGTGGAGGGCATGGAGACCACGCGCACGGCGCGACCCTGGCCCTCGAGTTCGGCGGCGGCGTCCATGGCCAGGCCGACCTCGGAGCCGGTGGCGATCAGGATCAGCTCCGGGGTGCCCTCGCAGTCCTTCAGGACGTACCCGCCGCGCTGGATGCTGGCTAGTTGCTGCTTGGTGCGTGCCTGGTGGGGCAGGTTCTGGCGGGACAGCACCAGCGCGGTGGGGCCGGAATTGCGCCTGAGGGCGGCATCCCAGGCCGCGGCGGTCTCCACGGCGTCGCAGGGGCGCCAGGTGGAGAGGTTCGGCGTGGAGCGCAGGCTGGTCAGCTGCTCGATCGGCTGGTGGGTGGGGCCGTCCTCGCCCAGGCCGATGGAGTCATGGGTGAAGACATAGATGACCCGCTTGCCCATCAGCGCCGCCATGCGCACGGCGTTGCGCATGTACTCCATGAAGATCAGGAAGGTGGCGCCGTAGGGGATGAAGCCGCCGTGAAGCACGATGCCGTTCATGATCGCACCCATGCCGAACTCGCGTACCCCGTAGTGCAGGTAGTTGCCGTCTGGCGTCTCCGGAGTGATGGCCTTGGCACCGTTCCAGAAGGTCAGGTTGGAGGGTGCCAGGTCGGCGCTGCCGCCGAGGAGCTCGGGCAGCTGCGGGCCCAACTCGTTGAGGCAGTTCAGCGAGGCCTTGCGGCTGGCGATGCTCTCGCCCTTTGCCTGGGCCTGCTCGATCAGCGCCTCGCTCTTGAGCTCGGCGGGCAGCTTGCATTGCATGCGGCGCAAGAACTCGCGGGCCAGCTCCGGGTGTTCGGCGCGGTAGCGCTCGAAGCGCGCCTGCCACTCGCCCTGGGCGGCGTGGCCCGGCTCGCGGGCGTCCCAGCCCTGGTAGATCGGCTCGGGGATGTGGAAAGGCGCGTGGGGCCAGTCGAGCTGCTGGCGGGCCAGGGCGACTTCCTCCTCGCCCAGCGGGGCGCCGTGGCACTCCTCCTTGCCCTGCTTGTTGGGCGAGCCGAAGCCGATGATGGTCCTGCAGATGATCAGGCTCGGCCTGTCGTCCTGGCTCTTCGCCAGTTCGATGGCGGCCTTGATCTCCTCGGGTTGATGGCCGTCGACGTTCGGCACCACGTGCCAGCCGTACGCCTCGAAGCGCTTGGCGGTGTCGTCGGTGAACCAGCCCTCCACTTCGCCGTCGATGGAGATGCCGTTGTCGTCATAGAAGGCGATCAGCTTGCCAAGCTTCTGGGTGCCGGCCAGGGAGGAGACCTCGTGGGAGATGCCCTCCATCAGGCAGCCATCGCCCAGGAAGCACCAGGTGGTGTGGTCGACGATGGTGTGACCCGGGCGGTTGAACTGGGCCGCCAGGGTGCGCTCCGCCAGCGCCATGCCCACGGCGTTGGCCAGGCCCTGGCCCAGGGGCCCGGTGGTGGTCTCGACGCCCGGAGCGTAGCCGAACTCGGGGTGGCCGGCGGTCTTGGCGTGGAGCTGGCGGAAGTTCTGCAGCTCCTCGAGACTCAGCTCATAGCCGGTGAGGTGGAGCAGCGAGTAGAGCAGCATGGAGCCGTGGCCGTTGGAGAGCACGAAGCGGTCGCGGTCGGCCCAGCTGGGGTCTTCCGGGTTGTGCTTGAGGTAGTCGTTCCACAGCACCTCGGCGATGTCGGCCATGCCCATGGGCGCGCCGGGATGGCCGGACTTGGCCTTCTGGACGGCATCCATGGAGAGAGCGCGAATGGCATTGGCCAGTTCGAATCGGGACGGCATTGGGTAGCTCCTCGCCTGCGGCAGAATAAGGGTCATGGCCACCGCCGGGGGGCAGCGGGGCATGCAGTCTGGCTGGGTAAGTCACCGCGGGACGTGTGCGGCGCGATGGAATTCGGTCCCATATTGTCGCCGACTTGACGCCCGGCATCAAATCGTGGATGCCCCATCATGCCCCAGCGTGTAGACTCTTGCCCCCTAAAGACTGCTTCACACAAGGTCGAGGACGCCATGAGCGACTACTCCCTGTTTACCTCCGAATCCGTCTCCGAGGGTCATCCCGACAAGATCGCGGACCAGATCTCCGATGCCGTGCTCGATGCCATCATCGCCCGCGACAAGCAGGCCCGGGTGGCCTGCGAGACGCTGGTCAAAACCGGCGTGGCCATCGTCGCCGGCGAGATCAGCACTTCGGCCTGGGTCGACCTCGAGGCGATCGTGCGCGAGGTGATCACCGGCATCGGCTACACCTCCTCCGACGTCGGCTTTGACGGCGAGACCTGCGGCGTGCTCAACCTGATCGGCAAGCAGAGCGTGGACATCGCCCAGGGCGTCGACCGCAGCCAGCCCGAGGACCAGGGCGCCGGCGATCAGGGGCTGATGTTCGGCTACGCCACCAACGAGACCGAGAGCTACATGCCGGCGCCGATCCACTATGCTCACCGGCTGGTGGAGCGCCAGGCGGAACTGCGCAAGCAGGGCCTGCTGCCCTGGTTGCGCCCGGATGCCAAGAGCCAGGTCACCTTCCGCTATGACGCACAGGGCAAGCCCTGCGCGGTGGACGCCGTCGTGCTCTCCACCCAGCACGACCCGGACATCGACCAGGACGAGCTGCGCAAGATGGTCAAGCGCGAGATCATCGAGCAGGTGATCCCCGCCGAGTGGCTTTCCGAGCATACCCAATACCACATCAACCCCACCGGCAAGTTCGTGATCGGCGGGCCGGTGGGCGACTGTGGCCTGACCGGGCGCAAGATCATCGTCGACACCTACGGCGGCATGGCGCGTCATGGCGGCGGAGCCTTCTCCGGCAAGGACCCCTCCAAGGTCGACCGCAGCGCCGCCTATGCCGGGCGCTACGTGGCCAAGAATCTCGTCGCCGCGGGCTTGGCCGAGAAGTGCGAGATCCAGGTCTCCTACGCCATCGGTGTGGCCGAGCCGACCTCGGTTTCGATCAATACCTTCGGCACCGGCAAGCTCGATGACACACGCATCATCGAGCTGGTGCGCGAGCACTTCGACCTGCGCCCCCATGCCATCACCCGCATGCTCGATCTGCTGCATCCCATGTACCGGCTCACCGCGGCCTACGGCCATTTCGGTCGCGAGCCCTTCGAGACCTCCTACACCTGGACCGACGCCCAGGGCGGGGAGCACACCGAGACCTTTACCGCCTTCCCCTGGGAGAAGACCGACCGCGCCAGCGCCCTGCGGCAGGCCGCCGGTCTGTAGCCTCATTGTCGTAGGTTCCCTTGTAAGCTCTAGCTGACGCCACCTGACGGGCCCCGCTGGCAATGCCAAGCGGGGCCCGCTGCTATGGTCAGGGAAGATCCCGCTGCGAGGTCCCCGGCATGCGTTTCCCATGGCTATGCGGGCTGGTGCTGCTGGTCGGCGCCCTGCCGTTGCCCGCCCTGGCCGACTGTCCCGGCGGGTCGAGCGAGCGCGCCTCGGCCGAGCTGAGCGTTCTGGAGCGACACCTTGCCGCCTGGGACGAGGCCTATTATCGCCGCGGCGAGTCCTTGGTCAGCGATGACGTCTACGACCAGGCCCGGGCGCGCCTGGCGCTGTGGCGGCGCTGCCAGGGGCTTTCGCCGGCCGAGCCCTCGGCCGCCTATCCCCCCGGCGATCTCGCCCACCCCGTGCCCCAGACCGGGCTTGCCAAGCTGGCCGACCGGCCGGCAGTGGCGCGCTGGCTGTCGCGCCGCCATGACGTCTGGGTGCAGCCCAAGGTCGACGGTGTGGCGGTGACCCTGGTGTACGAGCGCGGCGACCTGGTGCGGGCCATTAGCCGCGGCGATGGTGTCAGCGGGCAGGACTGGACCCGCCGGGTCCGGCGACTCCCGGCCGTGCCGCAGCGTCTGTCCGAGCCGCGCGATGCGGTGCTGCAGGGCGAGCTCTATTGGCGCCTGAGCGATCATCGCCAGGCCGAGGTCGGCGACGCCGGTGCCCGCGCCCGAGTGAGCGGCCTGATGGCGCGTGAGGCCCTCGACGACACCGAGGCCGAGGGGATAGGACTCTTCGTCTGGGATTGGCCCGACGGTCCCGGGAGAATGGCCGAGCGACTTGCGGGGTTGGCGCGGCTGGGCTTTGTCGATACCCGGGAGAGGAGCCTGCCGGTTGCCGAGATGGCCGAGGTGGAGCGCTATCGCGAGGCGCTGTTTCATGAGCCCCAGCCCTTTGCCACCGACGGCGTGGTGCTGCGCCAGGCCTCGCGCCCGCCAGGCGAGGCCTGGCGGGCCGAGCCGCCGGCCTGGGCGGTGGCATGGAAACATCCCGCCCGAGAGGCGTTGGCCGAGGTGCGCGGCGTGACCTTCGGGGTGGGACGTACTGGGCAGATCACCCCGGTGCTGCAGCTCTATCCGGTCATCCTGGAGGGGCGCACCATTCGGCGCGTGTCTCTGGGCTCCCTGGCCCGGTGGCGGGAGCACGACATCCGTCCCGGCGATCACGTGGTGATCGCCCTGGCGGGGCTGACGATTCCGCAGCTGCAGGGGGTGGCCTGGCAGGCCGAGCAGCGGGAGCCGCTCGTGGCCCCTGACCCCGCCGGCTACCATGCCCTGAGCTGCCTGCGCCTGGCGCCCGGCTGCGAGGGACAGTTCCTGGAGCGCCTGGCCTGGCTCTCGGGCCCCGAGGCCCTGGGTCTCTCCGGCATGGGGCCCGGTACCTGGCGGGCGCTCATCCGGGCCGGCGCGGTGTCGGACCTGCTCGACTGGATGCGCCTGGAGGCCTCGGAGTTGCAGGCGGCCCATGGCATCGGCCCGGTGCGCGCGGCAGAGCTGCTGGCCGCCTTCACGGCAGCGCGGGCCCGGCCCTTCCCGCGCTGGCTGCAGGCCCTGGGCTCACCGCCCGGGGTGGAGACGGCGCTGCCAGCGAACTGGGCGGAGCTGGCGGCACGCTCGGTGGATGAGTGGGCGCGGGAGCCCGGGGTCGGACCGGAGCGGGCGCGGGGGCTGAGCGCCTTTTTCACCGATCGCGAGGTGAATCGGCTGGCGGCACGGCTGGCCGATGCCGGCGTCGAGGGGTTCATGCCTTGAGGGAGGCGCCGGTTTGGCGACCGGTGGGGGTTGGGGCCTATAGTGAAGGCCATGCTTTTTTCTGCGAAGAGGTGATCCATGATCCAGCCTGCCGTGACCACGCCCGCCGATCAGGACTTCAGGGTGGCCGACCTTGCCCTGGCCGAGTGGGGGCGCCGCGAGATCCGCATCGCCGAGACCGAGATGCCGGCGCTGATGACGATCCGCGCCAAGTACCGTGATGAGCAGCCCCTGGCGGGCGCGCGCATCGCCGGCTGCATCCACATGACCATCCAGACTGCGGTGCTGATCGAGACGCTCATCGACCTGGGGGCTTCGGTGCGCTGGTCGTCGTGCAACATCTTTTCCACCCAGGACCACGCCGCCGCGGCCATGGCCGCCGCCGGCATTCCGGTGTTCGCCTGGAAGGGCGAGACGGAGGCGGAGTTCTGGTGGTGCATCGAGCAGACCGTGGCGGGTCCCGATGGCTGGACCCCCAACCTGGTGCTCGACGACGGCGGCGACCTGACCGCCCTGCTGCACGACAAGTACCCGGAGCGACTCGATGCCCTCCATGGCATCAGCGAGGAGACCACTACCGGCGTTCACCGGCTGGAGGAGATGCTGCGCGATGGCAGCCTCGGGGTGCCGGCCATCAACGTCAACGACGCCGTCACCAAGTCGAAGAACGACAACAAGTATGGCTGCCGCCATTCGCTTAGTGACGCCATCAAGCGCGGCACCGACCACCTGCTGGCCGGCAAGCAGGCGCTGGTGGTGGGCTACGGGGACGTGGGCAAGGGCTCGGCGGCCTCGCTGCGTCAGGAGGGGATGATCGTCAAGGTCGCCGAGGTCGACCCCATCTGCGCGATGCAGGCCTGCATGGACGGCTTCGAGGTGGTCTCGCCCTATGTGGATGGCATCAACCGCGGCATGGCCAGCATCGATCGGGCGCTGCTCGGCCGGATCGACCTGGTGGTGACCTGTACCGGTAATATCGACGCCTGCGACGCCCCGATGCTCAAGGCGCTCAAGCCGGGTGCGGTGGTGTGCAACATCGGCCACTTCGACAGCGAGATCGACACCGCCTACATGCGCCGCCAGTGGCACTGGGAGGAGGTCAAGCCCCAGGTGCACAAGGTCTATCGCGACAGCAAGCCGGGGGACTTCGATCCGGCCAGCCGGGACTACCTGATCCTGCTCTCCGAGGGGCGACTGGTGAACCTGGGCAACGCCACCGGTCATCCCTCGAGGGTGATGGACGGCTCCTTCGCCAACCAGGTGCTGGCGCAGATCCACCTCTATCAGAGGCGCTTCGCTGACCTGCCAGAGGACGAGAAGCGCGAGGCGCTGGGGGTCACGGTGCTGCCGCGCCATCTGGACGAGGAGGTGGCCCGCTACATGGTCGAGGGCTTCGGCGGGGTGATCACTCGCCTGACCGAGGCCCAGGAAACCTACACCGGCGTGCCGGCCCACGGCCCCTACAAGCCCGACAGCTATCGTTACTGATCACAGCCCGGCCAGGCGCATCATCAGCGTCAGGTAGAGCGGGATCAGCAGCGGCGCCGCCAGGGTGGTCAGCAGCACCGCCAGCGCCCCCTTGGCCGGGGCGATGCCGAGCTCCATGGCCACCACCACCACGTTGGCGGCCATGGGCACCACCCCCAGCAGCAGGATCGCCAGCGCCAGCTCCGTTGACAGCGGGGCGAGCGCCTGCAGGCCCAGCACCGCGGCCAGTGCCAGCAGTGGCCAGATCACGCAGCGCACCGCCACGCAGGCGCCGATGAAGCAGCCATCCATTTCCCTGAGCGATACCCGCCCCAGCGTCATGCCGATGATCATCATGCCCAGCAGGGTGTAGGTGGCCGGGAACACCGTCAGCCCCTCCATGGCCGCCGCCGGCACCGTGAGGTCCAGGCCGCTGACCAGCAGGGCCGCCAGGAAGGCGTAGACCAGCGGCAGGCGCACGATCTTGGCCAGGCTCTCGGCCACCGAGAACTGGCCCCTCGCGGAGAGATAGAAGCCCACGGTGAACTCGTAGAGGGTGATGCCCAGCACGCAGAACAGGTAGAGGGTCACCCCCTCAGGCGGCAGCAGCACCATGGCCACCGGCAGACCGAAGTAGCCGGTGTTGCCCGTGCCGGCCGAGAACGCCAGCAGGGCGCGCTCCTGGGGGGCGAAGGCGCGTCGGGTGAGGCGGTGCACGGCCACCGCCAGCAGGCTGGCGACCAGGAAGGCGGCCAGGGTCAGCAGCAGATAGCCGGGCGTCGGACCGCCCAGGGTCAGGCCGCGGAAGAAGGTCAGCGGGGCGACCAGATAGATCAGCAGGGTGGCGATGGGGCGCGGATCGATCGAGAGGCGTCGGGCGGCCAGCCAGCCCAGGGCGACATAGGCCAGCAGTGTCCATAGGGGGCCCATCAGCGTGGCGGGATCGAGTTCGATCATGGGTCTCCCGGTTGAACGTGAATCAGATTGATGGTGGTCGGAGGATCTTTCATTGGAGACCCCGTCGATGAGGGGTCACAATGGTGCCATTATGCAACGATTTCATGAGGTCATCCGATGAGCACTCAGGAACATCCGCTGGGCATCAGCTTCGAGTTCTTCCCGCCCAACACCGACGCCGGGCGTGAGAAGCTGGTCGCGGTACGCGATGCCCTGGCGGCACGGGATCCGCGCTTCTTCTCGGTGACCTACGGCGCCGGTGGCTCCACCCAGGATCGCACCCTCAACACCGTGCGCCAGGTGCGCGAGGTGGGCATTACCACCGCGCCGCACCTCTCCTGTGTCGGCAGCGAAAAGCAGTCGCTGCGCGACCTGCTGGCCCGCTATCGTGAGGAGGGCATCGATAGCCTGGTGGCCCTGCGCGGCGACCTGCCCTCGGGCATGGGCGGCATCGGCGAGCTGCGCTACGCCAACGAACTGGTGGCGTTCATCCGCGAGGAGACCGGAGACCACTTCGAGATCGCCGTGGCCGCCTACCCGGAGTCCCACCCCCAGGCACCGAGCCTCGAGCGCGATGTGGAAAACTTCGCCCGCAAGATGAAGGCCGGCGCCAATCTGGCCATCACCCAGTACTTCTTCAATGCCGACGCCTACTTCCACTTCGTCGACCGGGCCCGCGCGCTGGGGGTCGAGGCGCCCATCGTGCCGGGCATCATGCCGATCACCAACTACACCAAGCTGGCGCGCTTCTCCGACGCTTGCGGTGCCGAGATCCCGCGCTGGGTCCGCAAGCAGCTCGAGGCCTATGGCGACGACAGCGAGGCCATCGCCGCCTTTGGCGAGGAGGTGATCTCGCGGCTCTGCCAGCGCCTGCTCGACGGCGGCGCCCCGGGGCTGCACTTCTACACGCTCAACCAGGCCGCGCCGAGCCTGAAGATTCTGGATAATATCGTCGGTTGATCGGGCAGCAAACCACGAGAAAGGGGCTCCGCCATGGCGGGGCCCCTTTCGTTGGTAGTGCCGTTGCTGATTCAGCGGTCGCCGGTGTGGACTCTCAGCCGGCGGGGTCCCGCGGCAGCGGGACCCTTCTGCTCAGCCGTTGCTGGTCACCGTCCGGGGCGTGCCGCCCCCGCCGTGCAGCTTGCGCTGCATCAGGAACAGGGCGGTGCCGATGGCCAGGCCAGCCACATCGGTGTAGATGCCGCCGTAGATCATGAACATGGCCCCGACCAGCATCACCAGGCGCTGCCAGACCTTGACCGGGCCGAAGAACCACGCCTGGACGGTGCCCGCCAGCAGCACGATGCCCAGGGTGGCGGTGACGCCGACCCGCAGGATCTGCATCCAGCTGCCTTCCATCAGCATGGCCGGGCTGTAGAAGAACATGAAGGGCACGATGAAGGCCGCCAGGCCGATCTTGAACGAGGCCACCGAGGTGCCCATGGCGTTGGCGCCGGAGATGCCCGCCGCGGCATAGGAGGCCAGGGCCACCGGTGGGGTGATCGCCGAGACCACCGCGAAGTAGAACACGAAGAAGTGTGCCACCAGCGGCTGGATGCCGATGTTGATCAGGCCGGGGGCGACGACCGAGGCGGCCACCGCATAGGCGGCGGTGGTCGGCATGCCCATGCCCAGCAGGATCGAGATGCACATGGCGAAGATCAGCGCCAGCAGCTGGCTGACGCCGGCGAGGCCCAGCAACAGCGAGGAGAAGCGGGCGCCGACGCCGGTCAGCGAGATGACGCCGACGATCAGGCCGGCGCAGGCGCACACGGCGATGATCTGGATCGCCATGGTGCCGGCCAGCTGCAGCGCCCTGAGGATCGAGGGGATGCCCATCTTGTGGGGTGAGAACCAGCTCACCACGGCGGCGGAGGCTGTGGCCAGGGTGCCGGCGCGGATCACCGAATAGCCCATGAACAGGGCGGCGATCAGGATGATGATCGGCGCAAACAGGTAGACCTGCTTGACGAGCTTCGAGAACAGCGGGATCTCGTCCTTGCGCATGCCGCGCATGCCCTTGCGGGCCGCCTCGAAGTCCACCATGCAGTAGACCGAGAGGAAGTAGAGGATGGCGGGAATCAGCGCCGCAATGGCGATGTCGGTGTAGGGGATGCCGGTGATCTCGGCCATGATGAAGGCCCCGGCGCCCATGATCGGCGGCATGATCTGCCCGCCGGTGGATGCCGCGGCTTCGATGGCTCCGGCGCTCTTGGCCGGGTAGCCCACCTTCTTCATCAGCGGGATGGTCAGCGAGCCGGTGGAGACCACGTTGCCGGCGCTGGTGCCGTTGATCATGCCCATCAGGCCGGAGGCGAAGATGGAGACCTTGGCGGGGCCGCCCCGCGCGCGACCGGCGGCGGCAAAGGCGAAGTTGACGAAGTAGTCGCCGACCTTCGAGGCCTGCAGGAAGGCAGCGAAGATGATGAACAGGATGATATAGGTCGAGGAGACCGCGGTCGTCGGGCCAAGGATGCCCGCATCCGTGTAGACCTGGCTGAAGAAGCGGTTGAACGACAGGCCCGGATAGCCCAGGAAGCCCGGCAGATAGGGGCCGAAGAAGACATAGAGCAGGAAGATCGCCGAGATCACCACCAGCGCCAGGCCGGCCACGCGCCGGGTCAGCTCGAGGATCAGCAGCGAACCGGCCAGCGCTGCATAGGAGATGCCGATGGGCGCGAAGGAGGTGCCGGTGGAGGCGCGCAGCGGGGTGCCGTAGATCAGGATCAGGTAGCCGGCCACGGCCAGGGCGCTGACCATCAGCACCAGGTCCGGGGGGGAGAGCTTCGCCCGCACCTGGCGGTATCCCCAGGAGAGCAGGATCGCGGCGCTGGTGGCGAAGATCAGCGGGTAGCCGAAGTGCCAGGCCTCGATGGCGGGGTCGATGCGCATGGCGCCGCCGCCAATCATCTGCTGCATCCGGAAAACCTGGAAGAGGGCGTAGCCGGCAGGAATCAGCAGGGCGTAGCTGATCCAGCCGAGCCAGGCCGGTGACTGTTTCACGCTGCCCTCGTCGGCGAATCGGGTGCCGGTGTAGAGGGCGAAACCGAGGATCAGTGCACCGGCGATGTGCACGATGCGAAACGACCAGGTTTCCATCGGATAGACGTTGAGGGAGATCAGGTGGAAGCTGGAGTAGGCGATGGCCAGGGCGGCGAACAGCAGCCACTGCCAGCCAACGTAGAGGCGCCGGTTGGACTCGACGATCTCCTCGTCGACGCCCGCGGCGATGGTCTCGGGTGCCTGGTCGATGGCCTCCTCGGACGCCCCGGGACGGGTATCGGGAGAGTTGCTCATGGGGGTTCACCCTCGGGTGTGGGTCGGGACGGCAAGCATGCTGCCCCGCGCCGGATCGCGGCGCGGGGCGGGGCGGGGTTCACGGTGTTGGCAGGCTTACAGCTTCAGATCGTCCGGAATCTCGTAGCCGTTCTCCTCGTACCAGCGCACGGCGCCCGGGTGGAAGGGCAGCACGGAGTTGTGCACGATGTTCTCCGGGATGGAGGTCTCGGCAGAGCGGTGCACGTTACGCATCTTGTCGTTGTTCTCCATGGTGAGCTTGGTCACCTCGTAGATGAAGCTCTCCGACACGTCGCAGCCGGCGATGGCGAAGTTCCACATGGAGACGGCGCGGGCGTCCTCTTCCAGGGTGTTGTAGGTGCTGGCGGGGATCTGGAAGGCCGCGACCGGGAAGGCCTCAAGCACCTGGGCCTGTTCCTCCTCGGTGAACTCGATGATGTTTACGTCGGTCTGCACCTCGAGCTGGCTGACCGCCGGGATCGGGATGCCCGCGGCGAAGGCGATGACGTCGAGCAGGCCGTCCTGCAATTGGCCGCCCAGATCGGTCCAGCCGCCATTGCGCCGCTGGAAGTCGACACCCAGCTCTTCCAGGATCGCCGGGAAGTAGGTGTCGGAGGTGGAGGCCGCCGGGCCAAAGCCGATGCGGGCGCCGTCCGGGATCTCGGAGATGCTGGTGATGCCGGAGCTGGAGAGTGCGGCGATGGAGAACGGGGTCTCGTACATCGGGAAGAGCGCACAGACGTTATCCATGGCGATGCCGGGCGCCAGCGGGCTCTCGCCGGCGGCGGCCTCGGCGGCGGGACCCATGGTGGTCAGTCCCAGGGCGATGTCGCCGGTATGCACCAGCGCCAGATTCTGGGTCGGGCCGCCGGTTACCTCGCCGCCGCCGGAGACATCCAACTCGTCGGCAATCAGGTTGGCCCAGCCGGAGCCGTAGACGAAGTAGGTGCCGCCCTGGCTGGCGGTGCCCACGGTGAAGTTATCCGGCCAGTCGCTGCGGTCGGCCTGGGCGGCGGCCGCGGCGACCAGAAGCGAACCGGCAATGGTGCCGGCGAGGAGCTTGGTGGAGAGATGGCGCATGGCGTGATTCCCGTTGTGAGTTATCGTTGGTCATGCCTGGGCACGAGCCCGACAGGTGCCGTATCAGTCTGGCAGCTCTGTCGGTACCCGCTGATCCCGGGCGGGTACTCTATTCAACGATAATTAACGCAATCGCCGGGCCACGCGTATGGTTTTGACTTCACTTCAATGACTTGCATGATATTTCTTAGACAAAGGTCGAGGTCGCAGAGGCGGCCTTCGTCCGGGAGACCGCACGTGCGGTGGGTCCCGGTGTGTGGATATCCGCACGGCGAGTCCCGCACGGCGAGTCTCGCAAGGGTAGTCACATCTGGCCTGTCATGTGCGGCGCTTCAGGGCGAGGTCAGGGAGCCCATCAGGCGAGTGGCCTGGTGCAGGTCGTTCATCAGGGTGGAGGCCAGCCAGGGGTCGAGGCGGTGCTGGCGCAGCCGCTCGGCCATGGCCTGCTGCCAGTGCTGGCGTACCTCGTCGATGGGCGAGGTGGTATCCGCCGAGTCGGGCGCGGCGGCCAGCCGGTTGAGGCCCTGGGCCAGGGCCAGGCGGATATCGTCATGGGCCTCGCGCAGGGGGCTGGCCGGGGCGGCATGGCGCATCAGGCTGCGCTGCAGCACCTCGCCGAAGCGCACCGCCTCCACCATGCGCAGGGTGCGAGCATAGAGGCGCTCGAGCCTGGCCTGCTGGCCCTCGGTGAGCGGCATGTCGAGCCGCGCGTAGAAGTCGAGGATCTCCGCCATCAGCGGCTTGATCTGCTCATGGTAGCGGGCGTTTACCATGGGCCAGGCGGTCGGGTCGATGTGCGCCTTGACCACCTCCCGGGAGGGCGGGTGGCCGATCACCTCGCCGCTGGGCATGAGGATCGCCGAACAGAGCAGGTGATAGGCGCGGCGGTTGAGTCGCTGGCACTCTTGCTCCATGGCGGCCAGGGCGGTATCGGCGTGTTGCAGGGCGGTGGTGTTGAGGTACCTGGCCTGGGCAGGCGGGATCCGCGAGGGTTCGGGGAAGAATCGCTCGAGTCGCGCGGCGAGGCGTGGGATCAGCGGCAGCATCAGAGCGATGCCGAGCAGGTTGAACAGGGTGTGGAAGAGCGCCAGCTTGAGCGGCCAGGCGTCCGCCGCCAGGCCGATCAGTTCCCCGAGCTCGTCCACCAGCCAGGCCAGCGGCACCAGCAGGGCCAGCGCCACTGCTGCGGTGGTCAGGTTGAACACCACGTGAGCCCCGGCCAGCCGTCGCGCCGCGGCACCGGCACCCAGCGCGCCGAGTACCGCGGTGACGGTGGTGCCGACGTTGGCGCCGATGGCGATGGCCAGGGCCGGCAGGTAGGGAAGCTGGCCCCCCGCCAGGGCGGCCAGGGTGATCAGCAGGGTGGCGTGGCTCGACTGCATCACCACCGTGGCCGCGACCCCGAACAGCACGAACAGCGGCCAGTGCCAGGCGCTGTTGCCGGCCAGGCCGTCCAGGGAGAGGCCGTCCTGCCAGGCCTCGAAGCCCACCTTCATGAAGTCGATGCCCAGGAACAGCAGGCCGATGCCGAGCAGCACCCCGGCCGCCGCGGCGCGGCTCTCCTTGAGCACTCGTGAACCCAGCAGCCCGAGGGCCAGGAAGGGCATGGCGAACTGGGCGAGATCGAAGCGCAGGCCGAAGGCGGCGATCAGCCAGGCGCCGGTAGTGGTGCCGAGGTTGGCCCCGAACAGCAGGGCGATGGCGCCAGGCAGGGCCACGAGGCCAGCGCCGACGAAGGAGAGCGCCAGCAGAGTGACCAGGGAGCTGGACTGCACCAGCGCCGTGGCGGCGGCTCCGACGCCGATGGCGCGCAGCGGGTGGCGAGTGGCGATATGCAGCCAGCGGTCCAGGGTCCCGCCGGAGAGGCGCTTGATGGCATCCTGCAGGTGGCTCATGCCCCACAGGAAGAGCCCCAGTCCGGCGGCTAGGGTGGCCAGGTCCAGGTGTGCCAGCAGCAGGGCCGCGGCGGCCGCCAGCCCCAGCCCCTCGAACTGGTGGCGCCGCGACAGCAGCGCCGTTGCCACTCCCTGGCGGGTCATCTCAACGCGCCTTGGGGTCGAGAATCTTCACTGTCTGGAGGTCTTGGCGGCTCTGCTCGTCGCGGAGCTGGTTGACGCGGGTGGTCAGCTCTGGCGCGGCCGCGTCCTCGATTGGCAGCTGTTCGAAGAAGTCGCAGCTGACGCACTCACGGTAACGAATCCCGTTCTGCTCCCAGCTGCGGATGCGATCCATCTCTGCGCAGCGCGGGCAGATGGCGCCGGCGATAAAGCGTTTCTGGACGGCCATGATGGCTCCTGTCGGGCCCCGGCGGCTGGCCGGGGCGGAATGGGTGGGACGGAACGTGAAGGTCAGGCGACACGGATGCCGCTATGGCGTAGCAGCGGTTCGACGCTGGGCTCGCGTCCGCGGAAGGCGCGAAACAGCTCGGCGGCATCCCGGGCGCCGCCCGGCTCGAGGATCTCGGTGCGAAAGCGCCGCCCGGTCTCGGGATCGAAGATGCCCGCTTCCTCGAAGGCGCTCCAGGCGTCGGCGGAGAGCACTTCGGCCCACTTGTAGCTGTAGTAGCCGGCCGCGTAGCCGCCGGCGAAGATGTGGCCGAAGCCGTTCTGGAAGCGGTTGAACTCGGCTCGCGGCACCACCGAGACGGCGTCACGCACTTCATCGAGCAGCGCCTGGATCTGCGTTGCCGTAGGCGCCTTGATCTCGTGGTGCAGGCGCAGGTCGAAGATCGAGAACTCCAGCTGGCGCACCATGCCCATGGCGGACTCGAAGTTCTTGGCCGCCTGCAGCTTCTCGAGCAGCTCGCCGGGCAGCGGTTCGCCGCTGTCGACGTGGCTGGCGATCAGGTCGAGCCCATCGCGCTCCCAGCAGTAGTTTTCCATGAACTGGCTGGGCAGCTCCACGGCGTCCCAGGCCACCCCGTTGATGCCGGAAATGTCGGCGACCGTCTGCCGGGTCAGCATATGGTGCAGGCCGTGGCCGAACTCGTGGAACAGCGTAGTGACCTCGTCGTGGGTGAGTAGCGCCGGGCGCTCGCCAACCGGGCGGGTAAAGTTGCAGGTCAGGTAGGCCACCGGCAGCTGGAGCTCATCGCCCTCCAGACGTCGCACCCGGCACTCGTCCATCCAGGCGCCACCGCGCTTGCCCTCGCGGGCGTAGAGGTCCAGGTAGAAACCGGCAATCGGCGCGCCTTGTTCGAGGATACGGAAGAACCGTACGTCCTGGTGGTAGCGCGGGGCCTGGTCGTCCTCTTCGAAGGTGACGCCGAACAGGCGCTCCACCACCTGGAAGAGGCCGTCCACCACCCGGGAGGCCGGGAAGTAGGGGCGCAGTTGCTCCTGGGAGATGGCGTGAAGCGCCTCGCGCAGCTTCTCGCTGGCGAAGCCCACGTCCCAGGCAGCGAGCTCGGCCATGCCCAGCTCCTCCCGGGCGTAGGTCTCGAGCTCGGCGTACTCCTCCTTGGCCTGAGGCAGGGCGCGCGCGGCCAGGTCCTCGAGGAACGCGAGCGCCTGGGCGGGAGATTCGGCCATCTTGGTGGCCATGGAGTAGTCGGCGTAAGTGGCGAAGCCAAGCAGCTCGGCCAGCTCCTGGCGCAGGGCCAGGGTTTCCTCCATGATCGGGGCGTTGTCGTACTGCCTGGCCTGGGGACCCTGGTCGGAGGCACGGGTGACGAAGGCGGTGTAAACCTCGTGACGCAGCTCACGGTCCTCGGCGTAGGTCATCACCGGGAAGAAGCTCGGGAAGTCGAGGGTGATGCGGTACCCCGGCTGGCCCTTGGCCTCGGCGTTGGCGCGCAGGGCGGTGAGTGCGCTCTCCGGCAGGCCGGCCAGGCGGGTCTCGTCGGCCAGGTCCAGGTGCCAGGCCTGGGTGGCGTCGAGCAGCTGGTTGGAGAAGGTGTTGCCGAGCTCCGAGAGGCGCGCCTTGATCTCGCCGTAGCGCTGCTTCTGCTCCGCGGGCAGGTCGACCCCGGCCAGGCGGAAGTCGCGCAGGGTGTTGTCGACCGTGCGTCGCTGGCCCTCGTCGAGCGTGGTCCAGGCGGGCCCCTCCTTGAGCGCCTGCCAGGCACCGAACAGTCCCGCGTGCTGCCCCAGCCAGGTGCTGTACTCCGAGAGCTTGCCCAGGCAGGCCTGGTAGGCCTCTCGCAGTTCCGGGCTGTTCATGGTGCCGTTGAGATGGGAGACCGGCGACCAGGCCCGGGCCAGTCGGTCGTTGAGCGACTCCAGGGGCGCGGCCAGGCTCTCCCAGCTGGGCGCCTCGGCCTCGGCGCGAGCCACCAGCGCCTCGATGGCGGTTCTGTTCTCGGCCAGCAGCTCCTCGATGGCCGGCACCACCTGCTCCGGGCGAATATCGGCGAACGGGGGAAGCTCATGGGCGTCGAGCAGCGGGTTGCGGGACATACGCACCTCTGGGGTTAGTGAACAGGGAAACAGGGGGAGGGGGTCAAGACGTATTAACAGTTAGATGCGGGCGCCGGCCCCGGGTTTCAATGTACGGCAATTGGCCGGTGGGAAAGGTCCTGCTAGGCTTGCCGCCTTTTTCGATGGCCCGGCAGGAGGCTGACGATGAACGATACCCTGGAACGGTGGAGCACGCGGCGCGCCTTCATCCTGGCGGTGACCGGTGCAGCCGTAGGGCTGGGCAACATCTGGCGCTTTCCCTACATTACCGGCGAGAATGGTGGCGCCGCCTTCCTGCTGCTCTATGTCGGCTTCGTGCTGCTGCTCGGCCTGCCGGTGATGATGGCAGAGATCATGGTCGGCCGCGCCGGCCGGCGCAGCCCGGTGCATTCGCTGGGCCACCTGGCCGCCCAGGCGGGCGCCAGCTTCCGCTGGCGCTGGCTGGGGCTATTCGGCGCCTTCACGGTGTTCTGTATTCTCTCCTTCTACTCGGTTGTCTCCGGCTGGTCCATCGAGTTTCTGATCGCCTCCATCAACGGTGAGTTCGTGGGTGCCGCCCCCGCCGAGGTCGGTGCCGGCTTCGACGCCTTCCTGGCCGATCCGCGTCGGATGACCTTCAACCACACCCTGTTCTTGGTCATGACCATGCTGGTGGTGTCCACCGGGGTCTCCAAGGGACTGGAGCGCCTCAACAACCTGCTGATGCCGCTGCTCTACCTGCTGCTCTTGCTGCTGGCCGGCTATGCCGCCACGACCGAGGGGTTCGGCCCGGCGCTGGCCTGGCTGTTCCTGCCCGACGTCTCGGCGGTGACCCCGCTGGTGGTGATGCACGCCATGGGCCACGCCTTCTTTACCCTGGCGGTGGGCGCCTGTGCGCTGATGGCCTACGGCGCCTACATGCCGGACCACCAGAGCCTGCCGCGAGCCGCCGGCGCCGTGGCGGTGCTCGATGTCACGGTGGCGCTGCTGGCCGGCATCGCCATCTTCTCTGTGGTGTTCGCCCAGGGTTTGGACCCGGGGGAGGGGCCGGGACTGATGTTCGTGACCCTGCCCATCGCCTTCGCCCAGCTGCCCTGGGGGGCGCTGTGGCTGAGCATCTTCTTCCTGCTGCTGCTGCTGGCCACCTGGACCTCGTCGATCAACCTGGCCGAGCCCATGGTGGCGACCCTGCAGGGCATGGGGCTCAAGCGCGGCCATGCGGCCGCCCTCGTGGGGCTTGCCGTGTGGCTGGTGGGCCTGCTCTCGGTGCTCTCCTTCTCGACCCTGGCCGAGTGGCGCCCGCTGTTCGGCATGAATGCCTTCGAGCTGGTCAGCACCATCCCGCCGGAGATCTTCCTGCCCCTCGGGGGGCTGTTGATCGCCATCTTCGCCGCCTGGGTGATGCCGGAGGCGGCGGCGCGCCGGGCGCTGGGCGTCGGCCCCGGCGGCTTCGCCCTGTGGCGCGGCCTGGTGCGCTGGGTCGCCATTCCACTGACACTGGTAGTATTGGTGGCCGGCCTGGTCTGAACCGACACGAGGAAACGACGATGAGCGAGACGACGGCGATCCGCCCCTGGAAGGGCACCACTCCTACCCTGGGCGAGCGGGTCTATATCGATCCGTCCAGCCTGGTGCTGGGTGACGTGGCCCTGGGCGACGACAGTTCGGTATGGCCCATGGCAGTGGTGCGTGGCGACATGCACCGCATCCACATCGGCGCACGTACCAGCGTGCAGGATGGCTGCGTGCTGCATATCACCCATGCCAGCGACTTCAACCCCGGCGGCTTCCCGCTGTCCATCGGCGATGACGTCACCATCGGTCACAAGGCGATCCTCCACGGCGCCACCCTGGGCAGCCGCATTCTGGTGGGCATGGGTGCCATCGTCATGGATGGCGCCGTGGTGGAAGACGAGGTGATCATCGCCGCCGGCGCCGTGGTGACCCCGGGCAAGCGCCTGGAGAGCGGCCATGTCTACGCCGGCAACCCGGCCAAGGCGATGCGCCCGCTCAAGGAGAAGGAGCGCGCCTTCTTCCCCTACACAGCCGGCAACTACGTGAAGCTCAAGGACGAGTATCTGGCGGCGATGGGGGACTAGCTCCCCGGCGGCGGTACTCTCGTCAGCGCGGGAGCGCCCTGCCGGAATAATTCTCTAACACGTTGTTTTTTCATGCCATCGCGGGCGATAATCTGGAAATTTATCCAGTGTATCGAGGGCTCGCCCCTGCATGGCTGACTTTCGCACCCATCTTGGAGTGGCCGCCGCCGGCGGGGCCGTGGTCGCCCATGGCGGCTGGCAGGCGGGCCTGTGGACGGCCTGGGAGGCCCTGCCGGTGCTGGCATTGGTGACTTTCGGCGGCATCCTGCCCGACATCGACGCCGACCGCTCGAAGGCCATCCGGCTGATTTTCAACCTGCTGGCGGTCCCCGGGGTAGTGGCCGGCGCCTTGCTGCTGCAGGGGAGGCTCGATGCCGGCGGCCTGCTGCTGGCCTGTGGCACGATCTATCTCGCCGTGCGCTACCTGGCGGGGGCGCTCTTCTCCCGCTTCACCGTGCATCGCGGCCTGTGGCACTCGCTGCTGGCGGCCTCGCTGTGCGGCCTGGTTAGCGTGGCACTCAGCCAGCGGCTCTTCGCCCAGCCCGACACCCTGGCCTGGGCCCATGGCGTGGCGGTGGCGCTGGGCTTCGTCATCCACCTGGCGCTGGACGAGCTCTACAGCGTCGATCTCACCGGTGCGCGCATCAAGCGCTCCTTTGGCACGGCCCTCAAGCCCTTCGACTGGCGCTCGCCGGGCAACTCCCTGGTGATGCTGCTGGCGGCGGTCAACCTGCTGCCCTGGCTGCCTCCGCTGGCGCCGCTATGGACCCTGCTGGCTCAGGGCGCGGCGCTCTGGCGGTAGTCCTCGGCCTTGAGGCCGTACTTCCTGAGCTTGTCATAGAGGGTCTTGCGGGGCAGGCCGAGCTGCTCGGCCACCTCGGTGACCCGGCCACGCTGCCGCGCCAGGGCCTGGTCGATCAGGCTCTTCTCGAACAGTTCCACCTGCTGGGGCAGCGCCAGCTCGCCGGCCTCGCTCTCGGCGCCCTCGAGCAGGGCCTCCAGGCGGTAGTCGTAGGCGGCGCCGAGCAGCACGTAGCGCTCGGCGAGGTTGCGCAGCTCGCGCACGTTGCCCGGCCAGTCGTGGGCCAGCAGGGCCGAGGTGCCGGCGGCATCCAGGGGGGGAGCTTCCAGGCCGCTGCGGTTGGCGGCGACCACCGCGAAGTGCTGAAAGAGCAGCGGGATGTCTTCGCGTCGCTCGCGCAGTGGCGGCACCGGCAGGGTCACCACGTTGAGCCGATAGTAGAGGTCTTCGCGGAAGGTCCCGGCCTCGGCCGCGGCCTTGAGGTCCACCTTGGTGGCGGCGATCACCCGGATATCCAGCGGCACGGGGACGTTGGAACCGAGCCGCTCCACGCTGCGCTCCTGCAGCACCCGTAGCAGCTTGACCTGCAGTGCGAGCGGCATCGACTCGATCTCGTCGAGGAACACGGTGCCGCCGTTGGCGTACTCGAACTTGCCGATGCGCCGCTCCACGGCGCCGGTGAAGGCGCCCTTCTCATGGCCGAACAGCTCCGACTCGATGGTGCTCTCCGGCACGGCGCCGCAGTTGATGGCCACGAAGGGGCGGCTGGCGCGGCAGCTGCGCTCGTGGATGGCGCGGGCCACCAGGTCCTTGCCGGCGCCGGTCTCGCCGAACACCAGCACGTCGGCGTCGACCTGGCTGATGCGCTGCACCATGGAGGCCAGGCGCTGGATGGCCGGTGTGCGCCCCACCAAACGCGGCCCAAGGGCCGACTGCTGGGCCTCCAGTTCGGCCTTGAGCTCGCGGTTCTCCAGGCTCAGGCGGCGCTTCACCACGCCGCGGCGGACCACCTCCACCAGCCGCTCGGCGGCGAAGGGCTTCTCGAGAAAGTCCCAGGCGCCTGCGCGCATCGCCTCCACCGCAGTGGAGATGTCGCCGTGGCCGGTGATCAGGATTACCGGCAGGTCCGGGTCGCGCAGCCGCACCTCGCGCAGCAGCGCCATGCCGTCCATACCGGGCATGCGGATGTCGCTGACCACCACGCCCGGGAAGTCCGGGGCCAGGGCCGCCAGCGCCTCCTCGGCGCTGGCGTAGGGCTCGGGAACATAGCCGGCCAGTTCCAGGGTCTGGCCGGCGGTGATCCTCAGGTGGGGCTCGTCATCGATGATCATCACCGGGATGTCCGGCGGCTCATGCATGGGGAAGGGTCTCCTGGTGTGGCTGGGCGTCGGCGCTTCGCTGGCCGGTGTCCCGGGGCAGCCGGATGGTGAACAGGGCGCCGCCCTCGAGGCGGTTGGCGGCGGCCAGGCTGCCGCCCAGGTCGTCGATGATACGCGAGGAGATCGATAGGCCCAGCCCCAGCCCCTTGCCGGGGGACTTGGTGGTGTAGAAGGGCTCGAAGATGCGTTTCAGGTGGGCATCGGGGATGCCCGGGCCGCTGTCGGCCACGCCCAGCACCACCGCGTCGCCGTCGGCGGTGATGGTGACCTCCAGGCGCGCTTCGGGGGCGTCGGCCATGGCCTGCAGGGCGTTGCCGATCAGGTTGACCAGCACCTGCTCGAGGCGCACCAGGTCGGCGCGCACCCAAGGCTCTTCGTCGGGCCAGCGGCGGATCACCTTCACATCGCTTTCCCGCAGTCGGGCCTGGAAGAGACGCAGGGCGTAGTCGAAGCAGGCGATGGGGGAAACGGCGGCCAGGGTTTCGCCGCTCTTGCGGGAGAACTGGCGCAGCTGGGCGCTGATCTCCGCCATGCGTGCGGTGAGCTCGACAATCTGCGCGAGGTTGAGGTCGACGCTCTCCAGGCGCTGGCGCTCGAGGAAGGCGCGGGCGTTCTCGGCATACGCGCGGATCGCCGCCAGCGGCTGGTTGAGTTCGTGGTTGATGCCGGCGGCGAGCTGGCCGAGCACGGCCAGCTTGGCGGCCTGGATCAGCTCGTCGCGGGTCTGGCGCAGGCTCTCCTCGGCGCGCCGGCGCTCGTCGATCTCGGCGGAGAGGCGGCGATTGGTCTCCACCAGGTCCCGGGTGCGGCGCTCCACGTTGCGCTCCAGCTCGTCCCGGGCGCGGGCCAGGGTCTGGCGCTCGCGCTCGGCGAACTGCTCCCGCTCGCGGCGCAGGCGCAGGCGCTGCCAGCCGATGCCGCCGCCCAGCAGCACGATGCCGTAGAGGCCGCCGGCCAGCAGGGCGGAGACCCACTGGGCCTGAATCACCGGGGTCACCGGTTTGAGGATATGCATCTCCCAGCCGAATTCCGCCATGGGGCGCGAGACGGCCAGGTAGCGCGGCCCGGCCAGGGGGCCGCCGCTGAAGTTGACCAGGCGACTGCGCTCGCCGCGGCGCTCGAGCAGCTCGACCCCGGAGTGGGTCAGGGGCTCGTCGGCATAGCGGCGAGTCGCCAGCAGCGCCTGGCGTTCCTCCTCGGAGAGCGGCTGCAGGGAGGTCATGCGCAGCTCCGCACGGCTGGCCATGAAGATGATATCGTCCTCGTCGGTGACCAGCAGCTCGGCGTCCTGATCGGCCCAGCTCTCCTCCACCGTGTCGAGCAGTACCTTGACCACCATCACGCCGTCGGGGCTAGAGTCGGGCTGAGTGTCGTCCAGCCACACCGGCGAGGAGAAGTAGTAGCCGCGCTCCAGCGACTGCACGCCCAGGCCATAGAAGCGTCCCTGGCCGCCGGCGATGGCGTCGGAGTAGTAGCTGCGGAAGGCATAGTTCTGGCCGATGAAGGTGTTGGGGCGGTGCCAGTTGCTGGCGGCCAGGGTATCGGCATAGCGGTCGAGCAGGTAGACGTCCGAGACGTCGGCGGTGGCCCGGAAACGATCCAGCAGCAGGTTGAG
This sequence comes from Halomonas salsilacus, assembly GCF_051216275.1. NCBI lineage: Bacteria > Pseudomonadati > Pseudomonadota > Gammaproteobacteria > Oceanospirillales > Halomonadaceae > Halomonas > Halomonas salsilacus. The sequence continues at coordinate 7,287 of NZ_JBPKAQ010000011.1, read as the reverse complement.
CGGCATGGCATCCTGGGAGTGGGGCGACGAGAGAAAGCGCTGAACCCCCTCCCGGGTGGCGAGCAGCCGCGGAAGGTAGTCGTGTCGCGAGAGGTGGCCGGTCAGGCCCTCCGCCGAGAGGCGCAGCTCGTTCTCGGCGTCCTGCTGGAGCGTCTGCAGTGCCTGGTCGCGGGCCACCAGGGCGGCCTGCCACATCACCAGCGCCAGCCCCAGGGGGGCGGCCAGCATCAGCAGGGCTCGCCAGTTTCTCGAGCATCTCACGAGGCGCTTTCCCGCCGCGGAGCGGCTATTGCCTGGGACCGGCGCAGGGCGCGCTGGGCGCGGGTCTCGGCCCGCGCCAGCTCCAGCAGCCCCTCCTCCACGTAGACTAAGTGCTCATGGGCACGGTCCCGGGCGTCCTCGGCGCGCCCCTCGAGGATGGCGTCCAGCAGCGCGCGGTGCTGGGCCATCAGCACGCCGCGAGAGTCCTTCTTCTCGAACAGGTGGGCCAGGTTGTCGACGATGCTGCGCTCCAGCAGGTGAAAGATGCCGCGGATGGTGTGCAGCAGCAGCACGTTGTGGGCAGCCTCCGCGATCGCCAGGTGAAAGGCGGCATCGGCCTTGGCCTCGCGCGCCGGATCCTTGCCCTGGAAGCAGGCGTCCAGTTCCTCGAAGCGCTTGATCAGCACCGCCCTGTCGGTGGGCGTTGAGCGCAGCGCCGCGTAGTAGGCGGAGATGCCCTCCATGGCGTCGCGGAACTCCAGCAGGTCCAGGTGGAACTCGCCGTGGCGAGAAAGCATCTCAAGGATCGGGTCGCTGTAGCCGGTGGTGAGCGCTTCGGAGATGAAGGTGCCACCCCCCTGGCGGCTGATCAGCAGTCCGCGAGCGGAGAGCTTCTGGATCGCTTCGCGCAGGGATGGGCGCGAGACCCCGAACTGCTCGGCCAGCTCCCGCTCCGGGGGCAGCCGCTGTCCTGGCTTGAGGCTGCCTTCCAGGATCATCGCCTCGAGGCGCTCGGTGATCACATCGGCGAGGCGGGGTTGGCGCAGGGGTTGATGGGCCATGGGGGTCGCTCCGGATAGACAGTACAGTTGTCATGGTACGTCAACAAATTGGTAATACCAATGTTGCTGGTCTTCCTCCCGCGCGGGAAGCGGTGATTTTCTTCTCGACTTTCAGTAAGTTGACGATGGCAGCCTGAGCACACTACCAAAGTATAGCGCCGAGGAGCGGGTAAAAGCGCCACTCAGGTTTGACACTGTCTTGGCGCCACTCCTATGGTGCGCCATCGTTTCGTTGTAAATTGGTATTACCAATTTTTTCAGCGTCGCCCTTCAGCCCGTCGAGGATTTTGCCGATGACGCCAGTCAAGTGCTACCCGCCCAGGCCGGAGAAGGTCTACTTCTTTGGTACCTGCCTGATTGACCTCTTCTATCCCGAAGCTGGGCTGGACGGCATTCGCCTGCTGGAAAGGGAGGGTATCGAGGTGCTCTTTCCCCAGGACCAGACCTGCTGCGGTCAGCCGGCCCACACCTCCGGCTACCATGATGAGGCGCAGGCGGTGGCGGCGGCACAGCTCGATCTCTTCCCCGAGCCCTGGCCGATCATCGTGCCCTCCGGCTCATGCGGAGGCATGATGCGCACACACTATCCGAAGCTCTTTGCCGGCAGTGCCCTCGAGAAGAAGGCCAGCGAGGTGTCTGGCCGGATCTATGAGCTGACCGAGTTCCTGGTGCATGTCTGCCACCTCAGGCTCGAGGACCGCGGCCAGCCCGAGAAGGTGGCCATGCACACCTCCTGCAGCGCACGTCGCGAGATGGGCCTGGCAGAGACCGGGCCGTCGCTGCTGGCCCAGCTGGGGCAGGTCGAACTCGTCGAGCAGGACCGCGTCGCGGAGTGCTGCGGCTTCGGCGGCACCTTCGCCGTGCGTCACCCGGAGATTTCGGCCGCCATGGTGGAGGACAAGACGCTGGCCATCGAGGCGGCCGGTGCCGAACGCTTCGTGACCACAGACTGCGGCTGCATGATGAATATCAGTGGGCGCTTTGCGCATCAGGAGAAGGCCGTGAAGGGCGAGCACATCGCGAGCTACCTGTGGCGGAGAACCTCATGAACGCACCGAATCAGACAGTCCAGGCTCATCCGGTCCAAACCTACAGCCCTCGGGAGTTTCATCGTCAGGCCCACGATGCCCTGGGCAACCCGCAGATCCGCGGCAACTTCCGCAAGGCGATGGATGGTCTGATGTCCAAGCGTCGCGACAGTTTCGAGGGCTGGGATCTGGAGACCCTCCGCGAGCTGGGTGCCAACATCCGCATGAGAGCACTGGCAAAGTTGCCCGATCTGCTCGAGCAGCTGGAGGCCAACTGCCAGGCCAACGGTATTCGGGTGCACTGGGCTGAGGACGGCGAGGAGGCGTGTCGGATCATCCGCGAGATCTGCCAGTCCCACGACGCCAAGTTGGTGATCAAGGGCAAGTCCATGGTCTCCGAGGAGATGCATCTCAATGCGCACCTCGAGGAGGCGGGCATCGAGGCGCTGGAGTCGGACCTCGGCGAATATCTGGTGCAGCTCAACGAGCAGACGCCCTCACACATCATCATGCCGGCGATCCATCTCAATACCGATGAGATCTCCGAGATCATGCATGACAAGACGGGTACCGAGCGGACCCGCGACGTCGACTACATGACCGCGGCGGCCAGGCAGCAGCTGCGCGAGCGCTTCATGGCCGCCGATGTCGGCGTCTCCGGGGTCAACTTCGCGGTGGCCGAGACCGGCACCCTGTGCCTGGTGGAAAACGAGGGCAACGGGCGCATGACCACGACGGTGCCGCCGGTGCATATCGCGGTGACCGGCATCGAGAAGGTCGTCGAGCATCTGCGCGACGTGCCGCCGCTCTATGCGTTGCTGACCCGCTCGGCCACCGGCCAGCAGGTGACCACCTACTTCAACATGATCAGTTCGCCCCGCAGGGAGGGGGAGCACGACGGGCCGAAGGAGGTGCACCTGGTGCTGGTCGACAGCGGCCGTTCCAGCATCTACCAGGACGATGAACTGCTCGACACCCTGCGCTGCATCCGCTGCGGCGCCTGCATGAACCACTGCCCGGTCTATACGCGGGTGGGCGGTCATACCTATGGCACCACCTATCCGGGCCCCATCGGCAGCATCCTTTCCCCGCACATGATGGGCCTGGAGGAGACCCGGGACCTGCCCACCGCCTCCAGCCTGTGCGGCGCCTGCGGCGAGGTGTGTCCGGTGAAGATCCCGATTCCCGACCTGCTGGTCCGGCTGCGCCGCGAGGCGGTGGGCGAGGGGCGCGGCAACGTGGCCGGTGCCGGGGTCAAGCGCACCCGCACGGAGGCCGCGGCCTGGAAGGGCTTCCAGTGGATGGCCACCCATCCCGGGGTCTGGCGCAGCGGCACGGCCGTGATCGGCAAGCTCAGGGTCCTGACGCCGGGGAAACTGGGCGCGTGGACCAACTACCGGATTGCCCCCAAGCCTGCCGGCAAGACGCTGCATGCGATGATCAAGCAGCACCAGGCCGACAAGTCGAGCCTAGACAAGTCCGACAAGGAGCCACGCCGATGAGTGCCCGCAACGCCATCCTCAAGCGCCTGCGCGAACGCGCCGACGGCCCCCTGCGTCCTCCCGAGTGTGATTTTGCCGTGGTCACGGAGCGCGGCTGGAGCCCCGATGAGCGTCTGGCCCGTTTCGAACGCTGTATCACCTCGGTCCACGGCGAGGTGGTGCATACCAGCCGCGAGGAGTGGGGCGACGCCCTGGCCAGGGTGCTCGCCGACAAGGGTGTTCGCCGGTTGGCGCTGGGTCGCGAGCACCCGGTGGCCGCCGAGGCGCGTCGGGCGCTCGCTGATGCCGATGTGGCACTGGTCGACGTGGATCGCGATATCGAGGTGTGGCAGCAGGAGCAGTTCGAGCGCGTCGATGCCGGGCTGACTTCGATGGGCGGCGCCATCGCCGAGACCGGCAGCCTGTGGCTCTGGCCTACCCCCGACGAGCCGCGTCTGCTCAGCCTGGTGCCGCCCATCCATGTCGCGGTGCTGGATGCCGAGACGATCGAGGATACCTTCTTCGATGTGATCGAGCGCCACGGCTGGGCGAGCGGGATGCCCACCAATGCGCTGCTGATCTCGGGGCCCAGCAAGACCGCCGATATCGAACAGACCCTGGCCTATGGCGTCCATGGACCCCGTGAACTGGTGGTGCTGGTGCGTCACGTCGAGGCCGACGCCGAGGATAGCCAATGACACCCTTGACCCCGACCGTCTGGAACGACCTGAAAACGGCCCTGGCAGAGACGATTCCCGTTGAGCGGCTGATTGATGATCCCCTGCGGACCCTGGCCTACGGTACCGATGCCAGCTTCTACCGCTTGATACCCAAGTTGGTGGTGCGCCCGGAAAGCGAGAAGGAACTGCAGGCGGTGCTGGCCGAGTGCCGCGCGCGGGGGATACCGGTGACCTTCCGGGCCGCCGGCACCTCGCTCTCCGGCCAGGCGGTGACCGATTCGGTGCTGATTCAGCTCTGGCAAGGCTGGCGGGGTCACGAGATTCTCGACGAGGGGCGTGCGATCCGCCTGCAGACCGGAGTCATCGGGGCTCGGGCCAACGCGCTGCTGGCCCCCTACCAGCGCAAGATCGGCCCCGACCCGGCCTCCATCAACAGCTGCATGATCGGTGGCATCGCCGCCAACAACGCCTCCGGCATGTGCTGCGGAACGGCCCAGAACAGCTACCGCACGGTGCGGGACATCCGCGTGATCCTGGCCGACGGCACCCTGCTGGACACCGCCGACCCGGCCAGTCGGGAGGCCTTCTGCCGCTCCCATGCCGGGCTGGTAGAGGGGCTGGAGCGTCTCTCGGCCGAGACCCTTGCCAACGAAGCGCTGGCGGAGAAGATCCGCCATAAGTATCGGCTCAAGAACACCACCGGCTACGCCCTCAACAGCCTGGTCGACTTCACCGATGGCATCGAGATTCTCAAGCACCTGATGATCGGCTCCGAGGGCACCCTGGGTTTCATCAGCAACATCACCTACGACACCGTGATCGATGAGCCAGAGAAGGCTGCTGCACTGGCCTTCTTTCCCGACATGGCCACCACCTGCCGCGCGACCATCGCCCTCAAGCAGGCGCCTGTTTCCGCCGTGGAGCTGATGGATCGCGCCGCGCTGCGTTCGGTCCAGGACAAGCCGGGCATGCCCCAGACCCTGCGAACCCTGCCCGACGGGGCGGCGGCGCTGCTGATCGATGTGCGTGGCAACGACGATCCCGAACTCGAGGCGCGCATGAAGGTGGTGCAGGAGACCCTCGAGGGCATCCAGACCCTCGAGCCGGTCGCCTTCACCCGCGATGCCGGCACTTATGCGCTCTACTGGAAGATCCGCAAGGGACTCTTTCCGGCGGTGGGCGCGGTGCGCGAGACAGGCACCACGGTGATCATCGAGGACGTGGCCTTTCCTATCGAGCGTCTCGACGCGGGCGTGCTGGCGCTGACCGAAGCCTTTCGGCGGCACGGCTATCAGGAGGCCATCTTGTTTGGCCATGCCCTGGAGGGCAACCTGCACTTCGTCTTTCCCCAAGGCTTCGAGAAGCCCGGCGAGGTAGCGCGCTACCAAGGGCTCATGGACGAGGTCGCCCAGCTGGTCGGCGTCGAGTATGGCGGATCGCTCAAGGCCGAACACGGCACCGGGCGCAACATGGCGCCCTATGTGGAGCTGGAGTGGGGGGCCGACGCCTACGCCCTGATGTGGGAGATCAAGGCGCTGTTCGACCCCGAGAACCTGCTCAACCCCGAAGTGATCCTCAGCCGCAATCCCACCCTGCACCTGGAGAATCTCAAGCCGATGCCGGCGGCCAATGAGATCATCGACAAATGCATCGAGTGCGGTTTCTGCGAGGACATCTGCCCCTCCAGGGACCTTACCCTGACGCCGCGTCAGCGCATCGTGGTCACGCGAGAGATCGCGCGGCTCGAGGCCCTGGGGAGCCAGCATAGCGCCGAGGAAGATGCCCGCCTGGAAAGCCTGCGGCTGGGGTATCGCTATGCCGGCGACGAAACCTGCGCCGGAGATGGCCTCTGCTCCACTCAGTGTCCGGTGGGTATCAACACGGGAGATCTCACTCGTGAGCTGCGCCATGACAGGGCGGTTGAAAAGGCAAGCGTCGTTCGCTACATCGGACGACACTTCTCTGGCGCCACGCGGACGGCTCGCGGAGCCCTGATGGTCGTTGGTGCCGCGAATCGCGTCCTCGGCGATGGCGTGATGGGCAAGGTCAGTCAGGGTGCGCGACGTCTTAGTGGTGATCGTCTGCCCGAGTGGACGCCGGCGCTGCCCAAGGCAACGCCGATTCGATTGCTCAAGAGCTCATCTCACCATGATGGTCAGCGTGACAAGGTGGTATACCTCCCCAGTTGCGCCACACGCATATTCGGTGCCTCTCGAGATGATGCGGAGACGCGCTCGGTGATGGAGATCACCCTCGCGGTGCTCGACAAGGCTGGCTTCGAGGTGATCATCCCCGAGATGGTCGGCCACCTGTGCTGCGGGATGGCCTTCAACTCCAAGGGCCAATTCGAAGAGGCTGCCCACAAGGCGCGAGAGGTCAATCGCGAGTTGCTGGTGGCGAGTCAGAATGGCCGCTATCCGGTGCTGATCGATACCAGTCCCTGCGTGCACCACCTGAAGTCGCGTCTCGACGAGCGGCTGCAGGTGAGCGAGCCGGTGGCCTTCGCCCATGATCACCTGATGCCGAGACTCGAGGTCGCCGCGCTGGATGAGCGGGTTGCGGTGCATGTGACCTGCTCGAGCGTTCATATGGGGGTCGGTGACAAGATGGTAGCGCTTGCCAGAGCCTGTGCCCGCGAGGTGGTAGTGCCCGCGGAAATCAGTTGCTGTGGCTTCGCCGGAGACAAGGGGTTCAATACGCCCGAGCTTAACGCCTCGGCCCTGGAGGGGCTGGCCGAGCAGGTGGCAGACTGCAGTGCCGGTTATTCCAACTCGCGCACCTGCGAGATCGGCCTGGGTCAACACGGCGGAATCCCGTACCGCTCCATCCTCTCCCTGTTGGATCGGGCGAGCCGACCCGTCTCGGCCTGAACTCGTCCACAGGGCCGGGTGGGAGGCCTCTGTGGATGCTTTTTGCCACCTCCCTTTCGCCATCCTGTCATGGTCCTGAATTTTTTTACACGAAGGCCTTGCGGGGTGGCGGGGAAAACCGTAGAGTACGCATCCGCTGCCGGCAACGGGCCACGTTGTCAGCGGTGAAGGGTGGTAGAAGTGAT
>NZ_JBPKAQ010000010.1:0-158370 GCF_051216275.1 Halomonas salsilacus | reverse complement strand
GAAGCGATTGGCCTGCCGGCGCCTACCGCATCGCGCTTGTAGTGCCAATTTTGAAAAGGCGTTTCCAGGTTAATCAGTAGCTTACGCTTCTATCTGTCGAACTCGGGTGATCCAGGCGGTGAGCCCGGAAACACGGGGCCGGGCTTTCGGTTTTCATCGTGCCGCCGACACCCTTGGTGCGGTGCTCGGGCCTTTGCTGGGGGTAGCCTTGCTGGGCTGGGCGCAAGGCCTGCACTGGGGGGATGATGCCGGGGCGTTTCGCTTGGTGCTCTGGCTATCGGTCATTCCGGGGGTGCTGGCCATCCTGGCTTTTCTTGTGCTGGTTCCGGACCCCGAGTTTTCGCCCAACCCGGCGCTCAAGTTCTTCAGTTCGTTGCGTGGCTTGCCCTCGCGCTTCAAGCATTACCTTGCCGCTGTGGGCATCTTTGGTATTGGCGATTTCTCGCACACACTGCTTATTCTGGCTGCCACGACCCTGTTGATCCCGTCGCTGGGTGTCATCCAGGCGGCACAGGTCGCCGGCTTGCTCTACGTCTGGCGCAACGTGGTCCAGGTGGCGGTCTCCTTTCCCATCGGCGTGGTTGCTGACCGCGTAGGTCATCTGCCCGTGCTGGTGGCGGGCTACGTATTGGGCGCATCGACGGCGATTCTGACCGCGCTCGCATTCTTGTTCAGTGTCGACAGCGTTGCCGTGCTGGCAGGCATCTTCTTCTTCGCCGGGCTCTATGTGGCCGTGCAGGAAGCACTGGAGGCCACGGTCACCGCCGAGATGGTACAGCCCGCAACCTTGACGATGAGCTATGGTGCGCTGGGTACGGTGAACGGTGTTGCCAAGTTTGTATCCAGCGCAAGTGTCGGGGTGGTCTGGACAGCAATATCGCCTGTGGCTGCGTTCGGACTTGCGGCGGGATTGATGGCGGCTGGAACCTTGGCGCTGCTGCGCGTGAAGAACGAATAGTCAGACAAAGACTTAAGTTTAGCGCACGCCTCTCACCTTGATTGTTGCTTTACAGCGCTCTTCGCCGCCTTGCAGGCTGCCAGCGCCGATAATGCAGCCGACGCCTGAATTCCGTGCTATCGAATTCTGAAAACGACATTGGGAGAAACGCCAGCGAGTCGTGTGCTATGTGGAGGAGGGCTCCGGGATCAATCTGCTCGGTACCCAACTCAGGTAGGCCACCATGCCGAACAGCTCCACCAGCGACTGGAAGACGATGACCACCACGGCGACCTGCCAGGCCTCGGGTAGCGTCAGCGCGATGGGCAGCACCACGAAGGAATTGCGGGTACCGAAGCTGAAGGTCAGGGTTCTGGCAGACGCCGGCGCCAGTCCGAACCAGCAACCGAGCGCTTTGCCCACCAGCGCGGCCAGGAGCAGGTAGGCCACGAAGATCGGTAGCACCTGCAGCAGGGCTCCCGTCATGCCAGCAACCTGGTTCACCTGAGAGGCGGCGATCACCAACACCACGATGGCAAGCAGAGGCACCGGCAGGAGCCCCAGCCCCTGGACCAGGCGCTGGGCATTCAGTTGGCGTCTGGCCAGCCGCTCGGTCAGCCAGGCCAGCGCCAGAGGCGCAATGATCAGTCCCGCAAAGGCGGTGAGCAATTGGCTGCTCATCGCGACCCGCAGCCAGTCGCTGCCCAGGAACCACCAGAGATAGGCCGGCAAGGCGAATATCTGAACAAGCAGCAGGATCGGCGTGGCGGCAATGGCACGGCCCGTATCCCCCTTGCCGAGGTGAGTGAAAGTGATGAACCAGTCGGTGCAGGGCACCAGCAGCACCAACAGCACCCCGACGAGAATCGCCGGCTCCAGCGGCAACCACAGCACCAGGGCGCCCAATACCAGCGGGATCACCAGGAAGTTGCCTGTCAGCAGGGCGGCCAGGAACCGCCAGTCCTGAAAGGCCAGGGAAAGTCGCGTCAGCGGCACCTGCGTGAAGGTGGCATACAACAAGGCACCGAGCAGCGGCCATAGAAGCCGGTCCAGCGGCTCGGTCACGGCCGGCCAGGCGAGCCCCAGCCCCAGGCCCGTGAGAATCGCGACCAGGTAGATCCACGACTGGTGACGCTCCATGAGTTCACGCATCGGCCACTATCCTCTCTCCCGGGCCATCTTCTGGCCGTGCCAGGCGGCCACCAGCCATAGTGGAAGACTGAGTGCGACGTAAATCGCCGCCCACCACGGGCTGCCAATCGTGACCAGATGCAGGGTCTCAAGGCTGAATAGTGAAAAGGTGGTGAAGCCACCGCAAAAGCCGGCCACCAGGAAGGGCTGCCAGCGTGCCAGGCGGCCTTGGGTATAGCGGTTGCCGACGGTGGCCAACCAGGCGATCAGCCAGGAGCCGACCACATTGACGAACAGGGTGCCCCAGGGAAACAGCGGGCCGAAGGCCGCCAGCGAACTCATCGACACCAGATAGCGCAGCAGGCTGCCCAGCGCGCTGCCGAGCCCCACCGCCGCATAGGGGTAAACATGGGGATACCAGCGGATCATGCGCTACCTCCCGCCAGCCACCAGCCCAGCGCTGCCATGGCCAGGCCCACCAGGCAGGTGGCCAGGACATTGGCGACGGCCTGCTGCGGATGACCACTTTGCCAGAGGGTGAGGGTCTGCAGGCTGAAGGAGGAGACGGTGGTGTAGCCACCGAGCAGTCCCACCACCAGCCCCAGCCACGCCGAGGAGAGCTCCAGGGTGGCGGGAACGCCCAGCCACGCGGCCAGCGAACCCGCCAGCAGCGCACCGCTCAGATTGACGACCAGGGTGCCCCAGGGAAAGCGTGTCCCGAGCCAGTGGCTGAACAGGTTGGTGACGGCGAGGCGGCCCATGCCGCCCAGAGCGCCGCCAGCGGCTACCAGCAGCAGGCTGGATGCCCCAATGCTCATTTCTTACTCCCCTTCAACCGAGTCCTGGTTACCGCCTCGCGGCACCAGTTTACCGGATCGACAGGCAGGCGTTGGCCAGAAAGGCGATTGTCTATCGTTTGACATTGACCCTCATTGTTGATGTGGCTGATTTGCCTGCGCTGCTGGATGGCAGCGAAACCCTCATAGAGGAACCTGATCTTACCCACTATTTGTGGAAAAGCTCTCCCCGGTTCTCATCGAGATTGACGCGCTACACTGTCGGATGGTCCGAAGGGTGGGGTCCACTCATAATGATCTTGCCGGATAAGCGTGGAGCTCACTCGATGTTCTGGATCTGAAAATCGATACTCCAGATAAATCTTATAATAAACAATGATTTACTTGAAGTTTTCGAGGTAGATAGCTAGGGATACCCCCCAATGTACTCCCCACTTGGCTGAGGCTGATCTGCTACCACATTCAGGCAAGGAGCTCCCTTAGGACATCGGATAGGACGATAGCACTCTACTGAAACGCTGGCGAAGCGATCGTGGTAGTCCCAGTCGACCCCCGGCCGGCAACCAGAAACGGTAACGGTGGATGTTCGGTGTCTCTGGGATCGACCCAGGAGGAATAGACATCCATTTGAATATGCTTTCACCGGGCCTTGGTTCGCTATAAAAAACTGATCGAATTTTGACCAGGAGCGCAAGTGGGCGCAGCGATGTGGTCATGGATGGCAAGTGATTCCCATCTTTATTCATTGGAGTGCGTTTAGATTAAATAAAAAATATTTTTTATAAGGCTTGGGTGTTTTGGTTATGATTGGTTGTTATTGAGTGTTAATAATTTCTTTTTCCTTGAGGGGAAGTTTCTGTGTTTTGCAAGGTTCCGCTTTTGGCGTGGTCATCTGGCCTGTTGTGAAGGGAAGCGTTATTAATGTTTTCTGTTAATTTTTTTAAATTTTCGAAGGTCTGCTGTGCATGTCCATCATTCCAAACGTCATGTTGTGACGTAGTAGTGTTTCCCCACGCTACGCTATGGCCATGGTTATAATTCATGGGCATTCCATGGTTCTGCAGGTTGTTAACATGAGGCGCGAGCTGATTTGTGACTCCTAATAGCTTTGCATCTTCGTTGCATATCAGCATTTCCAGCGCTTGACTGGCCGTTATTCCGTAATGGTTTCTTATTTTTTCCAGCAGCTGTCGGCTGTTGTTGGATAGCTTGAAGGTGCATGGCTTAGAGTCAGGATTTTTATTCTTTGAGAAGTTTTGCCGTATGTTGTTTTTTAATTTTCTCTCGCAATTTTTAAAAAAGAGATCCCTAGCGTACTCCTTTTCGATCTCTCTTATCTGATCAATAGCCCTGAGTTTTTTATTTTTTCCAAAAAGCCCCTTTTTGTTCAAGTAATCGAGCGCTTTCTCTTCTGCTTCAACGCCTTTTTTTTCCAGCCATCTAGATAATGTTTCCATTTTGCAGTCCCTGTGGAGTAGTTGGTAACAGACCAAATTAGCAGCTTTTTTAATACCACAAGGCGACGCTTGTGTCAATTTTTCATGTATTCATGGGTATTTTTTCGCTTATTTTAACGCCAAATAAAATAAACTTTTATGCGATTTTCAGCACCTAAAAATGCTGCAGCATGGCATCACCAAAGGTGTTATTTTTCACATCAAATAATATTATTTTTAAATCAAGTGACTGATTTATATGAAATATATTCTTATGTCTGATGGGTTGGTATTTGGATGTAATGGCCAGCCCTGCGTCTTGTCTTTGTCTCAGTTTGGCAGCATATAGCCCCGAAATCGCTCATAAAAGTGAGCCAGATCTGTGATTGAGCTGAGCATCAAAGAAAGGTAGTTGCCCTTTCTCCTTGTCCGACATGCAATGCACATCACTTGAAAAGAGACAGCGCATCAGCAGCTGCCAGCATGACGCTGAAGCAGGTAGAGCGTTTCATTTCCGACCTCATGGCCAAGGCCTCGGGATATTTGGAGGCCGGCAGGGATTGGTATCAAATAAAATTACTGGCCGCCTTCATCTCATGAACGAATGACAGGAGTTCGTCATGAGCATGAAACTGATCCCCATCAACGAAGTTATTAAGCGCACCAGCCTTGCCAAGTCCACTATCTACAAGTACATGAGCCTTGGGCAGTTCCCAAAATCCATCAAACTCGGCACTCGGAAGGTTGCCTGGGTTGAGAGCGAGATTGAGATCTGGATTCAGAGCAACATCGAGCGCAGGGATGAAGCTGTTTAGCGGGCACTTCCTCAGGTTTTCCTGATGCAATTGAAGAGCCGATAATCCATACCTACCCCTCACGACCACTACAGCCCACCTGCATCGCTGATAGCTGAGTCAGTATTTCCGGCCCTTGTTTAATTGTTATTACCCTAACCAAGAGTGAAGGGGAGGGGCAACTAGCCCCGTACCAGCAAAACAAGGAAAGCAGCAAGGAACATCCTAGCCATAGGCCAATGGATCCAGCGCTGCGCTGGAGGATTCATCGCGCCTGAAACAAACGCCCATGACCGACAAGGCATGGGCGCTTACCCATGTCACCGGAGATATGAAATGACAACGAGACACCCCACCAACCCCAACCTGCACCTGAGCCACTACACCTCGTTCAACGGGTTGGAGGTCCAGCAGGAATCCTTGCCGATGGTGAGTGAATACCTGCAGGCGCTCCAGGTTACGCTGGAGCGTGCCATCAACGACTACCCTCGAGTGTTGGCCTTCCGGGTCGACCCGGTCATCCCTACCGCGATCAGTGACAGCATGACGCCGCAGGAGCATCAGCGGCTGATCCGGAGGTTCATTGCTTCCTTCAAGGCCATCATCAATCACGACCTGGAAAGGAAACGTCGGAGCGGCTGGGTGCCCGGCACCCGAGTGCGCTACGTCTGGTGTCGCGAGGTAGGCACCAATGGAAAGCCTCACTACCACTTCTTTTTTATCATCAACCGCGATGCCTACCACATGATCGGTAAAGCATGCTCACCCAATGAAAATCTCGTCAATCGCATCTCTCGGGCCTGGTACAGCGCGCTGGGGGTGGCGTGGAACCCTCAGGAGCCCTGGATACATGTTCCGCAGAAACCCGTGTACTGGATCGATAAAGGGGATGCCGAGAGCTTCCAGCAGGCCTTCTACCGGGCGTCGTACCTGTGCAAGGCCGACACGAAGCAGTACGGCCTGGGGATGCGGGTTTTCGATAAAAGCCGTCGTTGATGCGTGTGAGGTCCGAACTGCTTGTCGGGGCATTGGAAATGTCAGGAAGCAAACTAGCAGCGCCGTGGAGCGCTGCTGGTGATCGATAGAAGAGGGCGATGATCATGCAATGCAAGTGCGGAAGTGAGACGCGACTGAATGAAGCGGTAAAAGGCAAGCTTAAGGCGCGACTCGAGTTCCAAGTGTGCAAAGCCTGCGGCCGCGTGTCGAATGCTGAACTGTTTATGAAGGGGGTGAAAGTCGCCGTGGATGACGGGGCGCGGGCCACAGCTCGGCAGCTGTTTGCCATCCTGGATGCTGACAGAGCGGAGAAGCTGTCTGCCTTTCCTGAAGAGCACCCAAAGGGAATTCAATCCAGATACCCAACTCGGCAAGACTAAAGTGAAGCAGCATGGCGAGGTGACGCGAGAACTCGGTACCAGTGGCAACTGAACCGCCGGACTCACCTGACAGGGCATCAGTCCGACATCAACGCTTCTGGCCCCAAGAGGAAATCATGGGCGTTAGACGGTACGCTTGTGAAAGCACCTTTTCTAATGAAGTGATCGGTGGCGGTCAGCGAGGCTGCTGGTTGAGACATCGAGCCTCAGCGAGGCCACCCAAACGGAGGCGGTATGACACAGGGACGCAGCATCCGGCTCTTTCTGGTGGACGGCACACCCAATGGTCTCCTCACCGCCGAGATCATGAATTGGACGGGCCATGTGCTCACCGGGCCGCGTAGTAAGCTCAGCGAGTTGGTGCAGCGACCGGAGTGCGGTCGCACAGGGCTTTACTTCCTGGTTGGCCCCGATCCCGAGAACAGCCTGCGCCCGCTAGTCTATATCGGCGAGAGCGATGACGTCGGCACCCGACTCAAGCAGCACAACCGGACCGAGGACCGTGGTGGCAAGGACTTCTGGGAGAAGGTCTGTCTGATCACCAGCAAGGACCAGAACCTCACCAAGGCCCACGTGAAGTACCTGGAGAGCCTGCTAATTCACAACGCCGGCCAGGTGGGGCGTTGCAAGCTGATCAATGGCACCGCCCACGAGTACATCAACCTGCCCGAGTCGGATCGCGCCGACATGGCATTCTTTGTAGAACAGATCCGCACCGTGTTGCCGGTGCTGGGCTTCGACTTCCTGCGCGAGACCTCGCGCCCCTCGCGGGTGCCCGAAGCAACTCCGGCTACGGAACCCGAGGCCTCTCCGCGATTTAACCTGGAAGTGCCGCGGCACGGCATCCGCGCCACCGGCCAGGAGATCGACGGTGAATTCTACGTCTTCAAAGGTTCTCTCGCCCGGGGCAGCTGGGTAGGCACCGAGCGCGGCTATCAGAACCTCTACAACCAGCTTTGTGAGGATGGGGTGCTGGTGGAAGGCAGCAACAGCACCCGCGTGTTCAGCGAGGACCAGAGCTTCAGCAGCCCCAGCGCCGCGGCGGCGGTGATCTCAGGCCGCAGCGCCAATGGCAGAACTTCCTGGAAGGCCGAGGGCAGCGGCCTGAGCTATGGTGAGTGGCAGGACCGGCAGGTAAGTGCGGCGGCTGCGACAGCCGCCCACGAACCCGCCTGAGGAGGTCTTACATGTGTGGCCGCTTCGCTCTCTACAGTGATTACCCTAAGCTCTCGGCTGCTCTGAAATTAACCCTAGAGGAGCCTGAGCAGCCTCTGACGCCACGATACAACGTACCGCCGGGCACCTTCATCACGGCAGTGCGACGCGCCGATGACGAGGCACCGCTGGTGATGGATGAGCTGTGGTGGGGCTATCGCCCCCACTGGGCCGGCGACAAGGCGCCGCAGCCGATCAATGCGACGGTCGAGAAAGTGGCGACCTCCAACTATTTCAAGGGCGCGTTCGCCCGTCACCGCTGCCTGGTGCCGGCTGATGGCTGGTTTGAGTGGGTGCCAGTCGATGGCAAGAAGCATCCGCATTTTTTATGCCGCGAGGATCGCGAGCCGCTTTGGCTGGCGGGGATATGGACCGCGCGGGCGGATGGCACGCCGGGGTGCGCAATCATCACCGAGCCGTCGCGCGGAGCGGCCAAGGAGATCCACTCGCGCATGCCGTTGGCCCTGGATGCCGAGAGCCTCGAGCCGTGGCTCGACCCGCACCTGACCGACCGCGAGACGATTCGCAGTGTGGTGCATCATCTGGATGTGGAGCTGATCACGCACTGGCCGGTGAGCCAGGCGGTCAATAAGCCTGGGGAGGGCCAAGGTGCCGAGCTGATCAACCCTGCCTGACAGCGTTACTTTTTCTTCTTCATGAAAGGGAATATTTTACCCATGGCATCCGCGAGCACCTGGTCGAGTGGTTTATGGTCCAGGCTCACCGCGGCTCTTGCTGCGGTATAGGTCCCTTTGTATTCCCGAGCTATGTCGCTATCCGTCATGCTGTCAGGTAGCTGCTCTGTTTTCCGAATGGCATCGATCACGGCCTTGTCCATGGCGACCTCCCGTAAGTCCACTTGCTGTGGAGCATAGTGCAGACTCGTCCTGGCCGCGGCTGATCTTTACCCCATGTGCACGGCAGGCAGCTCGTCCCATCTCGTCGTCCACCTCGGCGAGCGATTGGCACAGCGCAGGTGCCAGGCGGCGTTGGGCGTGGGCACACCCAGCTTGACGGTGCCTCGGCCCATGCGCTGATTGAGGGCGTCCAGAGTCGCCATCAGCTTCTCGCTGCGCTCCCGTTCGGCTTCACTCTGGACCGTATCAAGTAGCGACATCTGCTGACGGTTGGCGTCGATCAGGTCGATCAGCATCACTCCCGCCTTCATGAACCGATAGTTCGGACGATAGATGGCATCGAAGGCCTGGGTGACGGCTTGCAGGATCTCCCGGCTATCGTCAGTCGGCTGAGCCAGCTCTACCACGGCACCCGGTGAGTATTGCGGCAGGTCGGGCCGGTGCCGGTTGGTCTTGAGAAAGACGTAGACGGCTCGGGCCAGACTGTCCTGGGCGCGGAGCTTCTCGGCGCTGCGCTGCCCGAACTGGCGTAGCGCCTCGTGGACCTCTCCACGCTCTTCGGTCAGCTTGCCGAAGGAGCGCGAGGTCATGATGCGCTGGCGGGGCTCGTCGGTGTTGTTCATCTCGATGCAGGGGATGCCGCGCAGTTCCAGCGCGGTGCGCTCCAGGGTGACCGAGAAGCGCCGACGGATCTCCTTGGGGTCGGCCTGGGCCAGGTCCCACGCTGAGCGAATCCCCATCAGTGCCAGCCGCTCCACCAGCCGGCGCCCTACGCCCCACACATCGCCCAGCTCGGTGCGCTGCAGCAGCCCGGCGGTCTCGGGGTCACCTGGCGGCAAGACACAGACACCTCGGTAACCGGGGTTCTTCTTGGCCGCCCGGTTGGCCAGCTTGGCCAGGGTCCGGGTCGGCGCCACGCCCACGCATACCGGGATGCCGGTGTACTGGCGGACCTTGTGGTGGAGGTCACGACAGTGGGCCAGCAGCTGGTCGTGCGCGAAGCCGTCGAAGCGCACGAACATCTCGTCGATGGAGTAGGGTTCCACCCCGGCGGAGAACTCCTCCAGCACCGACTGGACCCTGGCCGACATGTCGCCATAGAGCTCGTAGTTCGACGATAGCAGGCGGATCTGGCCGCGCCTCAGCAGCGCCTTGAGCTCGAAGGCCGGGGTGCCCATCTCCACGCCCAGCGCCTTGATCTCGTTGGAGCGGGCGATCACGCAGCCGTCGTTGTTCGACAGCACGCCGACCGCCTGCCCCTCGAGTCGTGGTTGGAAGACTCGCTCGCAGCTGACGTAGAAGTTGTTGCAATCGATCAATCCGATCATGGCTACACCGGGTAGTCGTGGATGACCGAGCGCACCACGCCCCAGACCTGGCAGCCGAGATCCTCCACCGGGATCGGCGGATAGTCGGGATTGGCTGAGCAGAGATAAGGGCGCTTGTCGATCAGCTGGTAGCGCTTCACGGTGATCTCTCCCTCTACCAGCGCCACCAGGATGTGGCCGGGCCGCGGATCGATGGAGCGGTCGATCAGCAGCAGGTCGCCATCCTGGATGCCCAGGGTCTCCATGCTGTCGCCGGTGACGGTCATGAAGAAGCTGGCTGAAGGGCGTTTCACGAGCCGCTCGTTGAGGTCCAGGGTGCGTCCCTCGTAGTCCTGAGCCGGACTCGGGAAGCCCGACAGGCCGGCGCGCGTGAGCGCCAACGGGTGGGGGAGTCGCAAGGAGGGCGGAGCCGGATGGGAGGGGATCAGCGCGTCGGGCGTCATCGGGGAGCCTCCTGTGGATACTGTCAATTCATACAGTATCAAGGAGAGGCAGCGCCAAGGCCAGCCCGTGTTCTCTCAACACACCTTTGGCAGCCAACGAGCAGAGGGCGTTGGCCAAGCGGAAATCATGACCGTCCCCATTAGGGATGACAGCATGGCAGACAGCAGGGAAGCTCAATTCCAGCACTACATCATCGACGCCATGGCGGCCGGCGGCTGAAAGGCAGGTATCGCCAGTTACTATGACCGCACACCGACGCTCTACACCGAAGATATGCTCGGCTACGTAAGGGAAACCAGGCCCGAGCGCTGGGAGAGGTGCTGCTTTACGTAACCCTCCATGCGCTCGGTCTTGCTGCTGCTCGGCTATGAGCAGATTGGCGATGAGGTGCCAGTCAGGCTGGAAGCCCTTCTGGTTCGCTGTTGATGGGGTGCCGCGACGGATGCAGGGCAGCCTTGGCTTGTCACGCTAGTCGGAACAGCGGTCACAGCCCGAACCACAGCACGAAGCCGAGCGAGACGGCCATCAGGCCGTCAATACGCCCGGGCGGGCAATCCGATGCAATGTGCTGGTTCAGCAACCACTTCAGCCAGGCGCCGTAAGGCACGACCACGAAGGCGATCCCGGCTTAGACGCCGGCCGGCAGTCCCACCAGCGTGGTCACCAGGACATTGGCGATGGCCAGCCAAGCATGGCTGCTATTCGCAGCGGTCATCATTAACCTGTGATCAACGGCTTTGGCACTAACAGGAAAACATGAGTATTAGCCGGTACTCTTGGGGTAGCACCTTTTCGTCATGTAGCGACCGCAAAGCGCTGAGCAAGGGCTGCCGGCTGACCAGGGCTACCAGGGAAGGGCTGCCAGAGCAGAGACGTGGGACCACCCACGCGATGACCAGGGAACGAAGGGGAACGCTGTGCAACAACCGGAAGAGCAGGCCAGGACCCGAATCGACCAGCTGCTGCGCGATGCGGGCTGGGTGATCCAGGACAGAAGCGACTTCGACCGACAGGCGGCGCCGGGCGTGGCCGTGCGGGAGTTCCACCTGCCCGCTGGCTATTGCGACTACCTGCTGTTCATCGATGGCAAGGCGGCCGGGGTCATCGAGGCCAAGAAGGCCGGGGTGACGCTAAGCGGCGTGGCCGAGCAGTCGGCCAAGTATGTGGCGCAGCTGCCTGAGCACCTGGCACGCTGGGAACAGCGGCTCGTCTACCACTACGAGAGCACCGGCGACGAGACCTTCTTCTGCAATCTGCGCGATCCCAAGCCGCGCTCTCGTCGGCTGTTTGCCTTCCACCGCCCGGAAACGCTGCATGAGTGGCTACGCCAGCCGGAGACCCTTCGTGCCCGGCTGCGGCACATGCCCCCGCTTGAGACCCAAGGCCTGCGTGACTGTCAGATCGAGGCCATAGAGGGCCTGGAGGGATCGCTGGCGGAAGACCGCCTGCGGGCGCTGATTCAGCTGGCCACCGGTGCGGGGAAGACGTTCACTGCCTGCAGCTTCTCCTACCGCCTGATCCGCCATGCCGGGGCCAAGCGCATTCTGTTCCTGGTGGACCGTAATAACCTCGGCGACCAGACCCTTAAGGAGTTCCAGAACTTTCAGCCGGTGGGCGCGGCTAACCGCTTCACCGACACCTACATCGTTCAGCACCTGCACGGGCACCACATCGACCCTGATGCCAAGGTGGTGATCACCACCATCCAGCGGCTCTACGCCATGCTGCGTGGCAAGCCGCTGGACGAAGCCGACGAGGAGGCCTCGGCCTTCGAACAGTGGGCGGGCGAGCAGGGGGAACCGCTGCCCCTCGGCTACAACCCCGAGATCCCCATCGAGACCTTCGACTTCATCATCACCGACGAGTGTCACCGCTCGATCTACGGGCTTTGGCGCCAGGTGCTGGAGTACTTCGATGCCTCGCTGATCGGCCTGACTGCGACCCCCTCCAAGCACACCCTGGGCTTCTTCAACCAGAACCTGGTGGCGGAGTACCCCTACGAGCGCTCGGTGGCCGATGGCGTCAACGTTGGCTATGAGATCTACCGCATCCGCACCCGGGTCACCGAGGAGGGCGGCAAGGTGGAGCCCGACGACGTGGGCTACCAGGTGCCGGTGCGCGACCGGCGCACCCGCAAGATGCGCTACGAGACCCTGGACGAGGAGTTCGAGTACACCGGCAAGGAGCTCGACCGCTCGGTGGTGAACCCCAATCAGATCCGCACCGTGCTGCAGACCTACCGAGACCGGGTATTCACCGAGCTCTTCCCGGAGCGCACCGGGGAGTGGCTGCCCAAGACGCTGATCTTCGCCAAGGACGACAACCACGCCGAGGAGATCGTGCATGCGGTGCGCGAGGTGTTCGGCGAGGGCAACGACTTCGCCAAGAAGATCACCTACCGCAACAGTGGCGAGGACCCCAAGGCGCTGATCAAGGCGTTTCGGGTCGACCCCATGCCGCGGGTCGCCGTCACCGTGGACATGATCGCCACCGGCACCGACATCAAGCCGGTGGAGGTGCTGATCTTCATGCGCGACGTGAAGTCCGAGGGCTACTACGAGCAGATGAAGGGGCGCGGGGTGCGCACCATCCCCGATGCCGACCTCAAGGCGGTGACGCCCGATGCCGAGACCAAGACCCGCTTCATCCTGATCGATGCCGTGGGGGTGACGGAATCGAAGAAGAACGCCAGCCAGCCCTTGGAGCGCAAGCCCACACTCAGCTTCGATGCCTTGCTGGAACAGGTGGCCATGGGCCGGCGCGACGAGGACGCCGTCTCCTCCCTGGCGGCTCGCCTGGCGGTGCTGGATCGCAAGCTGACCGATGAGGACCGCACCCGCCTGGCCGAGGCCAGCGGTGGGCATGCACCTCGTCAGCTCGCCAACCGGCTGCTCGATGCCATCGACCCGGACAGCCAGCAGGCCGCCATTACCGAGCGGCATGGGCCGGCCCCCACGCCGGAGCAGGAGCAGGCCGTGGTGCAGGAGCGGCTGGATGAGGCCTGCCGGCCCTTCGACAAGCCGGCGCTACGCACCCTGCTCAAGGAGATCAAGCAGAAGCGCGATATCGTCATCGACGAGGTGACCACGGATGCCCTGGTGCACGCCGACTTCGACCACCAGCGGGCCGAGAAGACCATCAGCAGCTTCAAGGCCTTCATCGAGGAGCACCGTGACGAGCTGACCGCCCTGCAGATCCTCTACAACCAGCCGCTGGGCCAGCAGCGGCTCACCTATGCCGCCATCCGCGAGCTGGTCAATGCGATGCTGGAGAAGCCTCCTCACCTGGCGGTGGCCAACGTCTGGCAGGCTTACAAACGCCTGGAAGCTTCCAAAGTTCGCGGTGCCCCGGTGGATGAGCAGCTCACCGAGGTGGTCAGCCTGGTGCGCTATGCCCTGGGGCAGACCGACACCCTGGAGCCCATCGATGCCGTGGTGGAGCGCCGCTTCAACCTCTGGCTGGGCCGCGAGAAGAAGGCCGGGCGCGAGTACAACGCCGAGCAGGAGGCATGGCTGCGGGCCATCGCCGCCTACCTCGCTGCCAATGCCGAGATTGCCCCGCGGGATTTCATTGAAGTGCCCAGCCTGGCCGACCAGGGTGGTATCCTCCGCGCCAGACAGGTACTGGGTAACGGATTGAATGAGATGCTAAATGAGCTGCAAGAGGCGCTGGTGGCGTGATGGATGAAAGCTCCGATATGCCGTTGGGATGGGCTTGGAGCCGCTTGGGTGAGCTCGGCACATGGTCTGGTGGTGGGACCCCTTCAAAGGCCAATAAAGCCTTCTGGTCAGGTGGAAGCATCCCATGGGTTTCGCCCAAGGACATGAAATGTGAACGGATCAAAACAGCGGAAGATTCTATTACTGAAGAGGCTGTGGAAAAATCCTCTGCAAAGATGATTCCAGAGGGCTCGGTGCTGATGGTTACCAGGTCAGGTATCCTCGCACATACCTTCCCAGTGGCAGTGAACGAGTGTGCCGTTGCCGTTAATCAGGACTTGAAAACCTTGACGCCTCACGGCGGGGTCGCTTCCGATTATCTGGTCTGGTTTCTGAGGGCTAATAACTACAGCATCCTGAAAGCTTGTGCCAAACATGGGACTACGGTCGCCAGCATTGATACCGATCGTCTCAAGAATCTTCCTGTTCCTATTGCTCCGCTCTCCGAGCAGAGCCGCATCGTCGATAAGATCGAGTCCCTCTTTGCCCAGCTGGACCACGGTGAGGCCAGCCTGCGCGATGTGCAGATGCTGCTGGCTCGCTATCGCCAGTCTGTCCTCAAGGCCGCCGTCACCGGCCAGCTGACCGCCGACTGGCGCGCCGAGAACGCCGACCGCCTGGAGTCCAGCATTGGCCTGCTGGAGCGTATCCTTCAGACTCACCGCGAGAACTGGCAGGGCCGAGGCAAGTATCAGGAGCCCTCTCTAGAAACTCAACGTCTCATAACGCTCCCTGAATCGTGGACGTGGATAAGAGTGGATACCGCTGGCGATGTGCTTCTTGGCCGACAGCGTGCGCCGCAGTATCATGCAGGCGAGACTATGCATCCTTATCTACGCGTAGCGAATGTTTACGAAGACAGGCTGGAACTGTCCGATGTTAAGGAAATGAATTTCGATGAGGTGCATTTCCAGAAATATAAATTAGAGCCAGGAGATATACTGCTTGCCGAGGGGCAGACTCCGGACTTGGTTGGACGCCCCGCCATGTTTCGCGGAGAAATCGATAATTGCTGTTTTCAGAAGACTCTGCACAGATTTAGATCTGCCGAATGGGTGAATCCTGACTTTGCTCTTGCCGTTTTTCGCTTCTATTTGCACAGTAAGAGATTCAAGAAATCAGCGAGCATTACCACAAATATCGGCCATCTCACCTTGGCTCGGTTCAAGGAAATCGAATTTCCAGTGCCTTCTCTGGAAGAGCAGGCGGAGATTGTGTCGAGACTTCATGCGGAGCTTTCTCGCATTGCTGCTGTAGAGTTAGTTTGTTCTGCCGAATTCACCCGCTCCTCGGCCCTACGTCAGTCCATCCTCAAGGACGCCTTTGCCGGCAAGCTGGTGCCTCAGGACCCCGACGATGAGCCCGCCAGCGAGCTGCTGGCCCGCATCCGCGCCGAACGTGACGCCGCCGTCCCCAAGAAAAGTACCCGCAAGAAGGTCACCGCATGAGCAACGAACAACTCGTCTCCAAGGTCTGGAACTACGCCCATGTGCTGCGCGACCAGGGAGTCTCCTACGGCGACTACATCGAGCAGATCACCTACCTGCTGTTTCTCAAGATGGACGAGGAGCGGGTCGAGCTGCTCGGCGAGGAGACCTCCCTTCCCAGCCAGTGGCGCTGGGCCAAGCTGGCGGAGAAGGACGGCGATGATCTGGAGCTGCAGTATCGCCATACCCTGGAGGGCCTGGCCCGTGAGAGCGGTCTGATCGGCACCATCTTCCGCAAGTCCCAGAATAAGCTCTCCGACCCTGCCAAGCTCAAGCGTGTGGTCAGCTTGATCGACAAGGAGGGCCCGTGGGTCGGCCTGAAGGTCGATGTGAAGGGACATATCTACGAGGGTCTGCTGGAACGCAACGCCTCCGAGGTGCGCTCCGGTGCCGGGCAATATTTCACCCCGCGCCCGGTGATCGACGCCATCGCGAAGTGCGTGAACCCGCGGATCGACGAGACCGTCTGCGACCCTGCCTGCGGCACCGGGGGCTTTCTGCTCTCCGCCTTCGAGCACATGAAGACCCAGAGCCAGGACCGCGAGAAGCTTCGTCAGCTCAAGCACAGTGCCCTGCACGGTGTGGATATCGTCGATGAGGTGGTGCGCCTGTGTGCCATGAACCTCTACCTGCACGGCATCGGCAACGGCGGCAGCCCTGTGCAGCAGGGGGATGCCCTCTCCGGCGACGGCGGCAAGCGCTTCGATGTGGTGCTGACCAACCCGCCCTTCGGCAAGAAGTCCAGCTACAAGGTGGTGGGGGAAGATGGCTCGGTGAGCACCGAGCGGGAGAGCTACGAGCGTGAGGACTTCAAGTTCTCCACCTCGAACAAGCAGTTCAACTTCCTCCAGCACATCATGACCATCCTCGACACCCACGGCCGTGCCGGCGTGGTGCTGCCCGACAACGTGCTGTTCGAGGCCGGCCGGGCGGGCGAGGGCATCCGCAAGCGCCTGCTGGAGGGCTTCAACTTCCACACCCTGCTGCGCCTGCCCACCGGCATCTGGTACAGCCCTGGGGTAAAGGCCAACGTGCTGTTCTTCGACAAGCGCCCCGCCTCCCGGGAGGCCCAGACCAGGGAGCTATGGGTCTACGACTACCGCACCAACGTCCACAAGACCCTGAAGACCAAGCGCCTGACCCACGCCGACCTCGATGATTTCGTGCGCTGCTATCACGAACGCCAGGAGACCGAGCGCTTCCGCCGCTTCAGCTACGACGAGCTGACCCAGCGAGACAAGCTCAACCTGGACATCTTCTGGCTCAAGGACGACAGCCTGGAGGATATCGACAGCCTGCCTGAGCCGGACGTACTGGCCACCGAGATTGTCGAGAAGCTGGAGGCCGCCCTGGAGCAGTTCCGCAGCGTGAGCGCGGAGCTGGCGGGGGAGGAAGTCTGAGTACAGTCGCCTCGTTGTCGCGCCTTGGGAATACGCGGCGCCTCAGCCGTTTAAGATATCCACAGGGGGTCGTTTGATGAAGAAGGTACGGACACCGCTCTTTCCTACCTATGCGCAGGCAGCGGCGCTGATGGAAGCGTCCACAGGTACACCGCCGAAGGCTGTGCGGGACACGATCACGGCAATCCATGATCAGACCGGGACGCCGCAGAACCCGGTGGACTGGTCAGATCCCGATACCTGGATCGCCGAGCGCCTGAAGGGGGATCATGCAGCGCTGGCATTGAGGATCTGGAAAACCGATGACCATGTCATGAACCCCCGCCACAGCTATGGCAGCTGGATGTTCATCAACAACTACGACCTGATGGAAGTCGATAGCGAGGGAAATTGGCAGCCGTCTGATCGTGGTGAGAGGTTTCTAAAAGCTGATGAAGAGCTTCTGAAGCAGCTGGATGATGAGGAAGGACTGCTGGCCGTTCTCGAACTGCTCTCCGGCTTCGAAATGGCGAAACGCAGCGATATCCTTCCGGAATGGATGTCATACCTGCACAAGGTCTCCAACTTTGCCGCTGAGTCATCCTGCAAGACGACACTTCATCAGAGACTGAGTAACCTGGTGGCTCGCGGGATGGTGGAACGTCAGGGTAACCGCTACCAAATTTCCCCTAGTGGCCTTGCCTGGCTCAAGAGTAGCTTGCCTACACGGTCAGATGATCCTCGCAAAGCCATCATTGATGGCGTGAATCGTTACAACCAGCAGCAGAAGCAGCAGCTGAGGGATTATCTTGGCAAGATGGACCCCTATCAATTTGAAGCCCTGATAGGTGAGCTGCTGCGTGCCATGGGGTATGAAGACGTCGAAGTGACCAAGGCTTCTGGCGACAAGGGCGTCGATGTCGTAGGCAGCGTGCAGGTGGGTATCACGACGATTACCGAAGTTGTCCAGGTCAAACGCCAGCAGGGTAGCATCACTCGCCCCGTGGTCGATCAGCTCCGTGGGGCTTTGCCTTACCATAAGGCGATTCGGGGAACCCTGATTACCCTAGGCAAGTTCGCCAGCAGCTGTGAGCAGGCAGCACTCTTCCCTGGTGCGGCACCCATCACGCTGATCGATGGAGAGCGGCTGATCGAAATGTTGATTGAGAACCAGGTTGGGATACGAAAGAGCCGCCCCGTTGAGCTGCTGGAGCTTGATACTAGTGCGTTTGAGATGTCAGAAGAGTTGGTAGATACAGAATAAACACGGCTGGGGTAGTCTTTGTGTCCATTGCGAATGCTAAATGGACTCACTACGTAACACTAACTCCTCAGGACGTAGTCCTCGAAGGCATAGCTATTCGGATTCCTCTATCCGATAGGACTATGGAGGAATCCTGATAGCATAGAAAGAACAGGAGGGGTTCTCAGAGATCGAGAGATCTGGTCCTTCGGGATCTCTCTCTCTGGGACTGAACGGACGTGAGGTCCAATACCCTTCTTCCACAGTAAGATAACTGTAGATAGATCGATAGCTCTCTCCCCTTCGGGAGAGCTATCTGAGAAAAGAAATACTTGCGGGTTTATGATTTGACTAGAAAGTCGACGAGCGGCGCGAGGAGAGCTGATAAATTGGGGGCCGGAGGCCCCCATATATGTTGTTTAAAGAAAGGTACCCGTGAATCATGTTTGTCAGTGTATTATTCAGTACATTATGTTTGTTAGTATTTTTAGTTGCAACGCAAGCTGTGCGATTGCTGCTGACCAGCGAGATGACGACCACAATGGGTGAAGGCTGACAGGGCTCGGGCTGGCTTCATCTTCTCACATGGCATCATACCCACCCGGATAGAGCACAGCCGTGTTCCTGCCAGCCGCCTTGGCGTGATACATCGCCTTATCTGCCGCGTGGGTGAGGGCCTCCGTGTCCTGGCCATGCTCGGGATAGAGTGCCACCCCGACGCTGGCCGAGATGCTGGCTTCTTGGGAGCCAAGGGGGAAAGGGATGGCAAGGACGCTGGCGAGCTTCTCGGCGACATGCCGGGCTGTATCGGCGTTGATGGGCCCGGATATCAGGACCGTGAATTCATCACCGCCGATACGAGCGACCAGGTCGGAGTCACGTAGCTCTGCTACAAGACGCTCGCCGACTTGTCGAAGCAGTGTATCTCCCACGGCATGGCCGTAAGCGTCATTGACGGGCTTGAAGAGGTCAAGGTCGATGAACAGCAGGGCTAGAGACTGACCTTGGCGCTCGGCAAGGTTGATCGCCCGGTGTAAGCGGGAGAAGAACTCGGTGCGATTGGCCAACCCGGTTACCGGGTCGAACTGAGCCAGTTGGCGATACTTTGCCTCACTGGCCATCACAGAGGCTTCCAGCGCCTTGCGCTCGGTGATGTCGTTAACATACCCCGTCCACAGGATGGTGCCATCCTCCAGCTTCTGCGGTTGGTCATGGGCTTCTACCCACTGGAGCCGGCCGTCGCGGTGATACATGCGAAACTCGCGGTGCCAAGGGGTCAAGCTTTCGGCGGAGTCAAGGCTTTCGCGGACGACACGCTCCTGATCTTCCTGATGTATCAGTCCCATCAGGGCTTCGGCATCTTTCAGGGCATCGCCGACGGGGACTCCGAACATTTCCTCGGCTCGCGCGCCGACGAAGGTGTATTTCCAGTGCCCATCGGGCGTCAGACGGAGCTGATACACGAAACCGGGTATGAAGGCGGCGACCGTGGTCAGCTGCTGGGCGAAGTTGCGGGACCAGGTGATGTCTCGGGCGGCAGCGATCAGCGTGGGGTTGCCGGGCGCCACGATAGGGCTCAGGCGTACATGCCAGGTGCGTTGGCCTGAGGGGACTTCGAACGGCTGCTCGAACTCCACGGTCTTGCCCCTTTCAAGACATCGCCGGTATTCCACGGCGAGTCGTTCAGCGTCTTGCGGGGGGAGGAGATCGTCGAGGCGGACGCCTTCGGCCTGCGTACGTTTGAAACCGGTAGCCTCGACGAAGCCCGCATTGACCTTCAGGTAGCGAAAGCCACCGTCTGGTTCTGCTTGAACGATCATCAAGACATCCGGTGAGTGCTCGAACGCGGCGTGAAACAGATCCATCGGGGCGCCTTTTATCCGGGGCTCGGGGCATTCGGTTAAGCATACCTGAGCCGAGAATATCGGGGGCAATGCAGAGTGTTTCTATTGGCCCGTATCGCACAGCTTCGTGGTAGCGTTAGCGTTGAAGCCACGATAGCCGACCACCAACGGATATGGATGGTGTGCCATGAAAGCCCGCATGACCGCCGAGGAGGCGTTTCGCCTGCTGGCCGATGGGATGTCGCATGCCGGCACGGAGGCGTTCTTCACCACCCTGGTGGAGCACCTGGCAGCGATTCTTGATGTCGATCATGCGCTGATTGCGCGAGTCGGCGATGACCGGCGGGCCCATACCCTGGCGGTGTGGTCCCGGGGCGCTTGCCGCCCCAACTTGAGCTATGGCCTGGCCGGTACCCCTTGCGAAACCGTCAGTGGCCAGCGCTCGTGTCTCTACGCTTGCGATATCCAGCAACGCTTTCCCGATGATGCCCTGTTGAGGCAACTCGACGCTGAGAGTTACCTGGGAGTGCCGATGTTTGCCCTGGACGGAAATCCCCTGGGGCTGTTGGCGGTGCTCAAGAATACCCCGATGTCGCTTTCTGGTCTGGATGAGGAGATCCTTCACATCGCCGCCGCGCAGGCCGGGGCGGAGATGGAGCGGGCCCAGGCTACCCTAGCGCTGCGCGACAGCGAGGCCTGTGCCCGAGAGAGCGAGAGACGGCTAGATACGCTGCTCAACCACCTGCCGGGCATGGCCTATCGTTGCCAGAATGATCATGACTGGACGATGCTGGTGGTCAGCCAGGGAGCCTTAGCCCTGACCGGCTATCCCCCGGACGCGCTGCTGTACAACCGCGAGGTGAGCTATGCCTCTCTTATCTACCCGGCCGACCAGCCTACGTTGGTCGAAGCCGTGGCGACCGCTGTGGCGCAGCAGACTCCCTTTCGTGTCATCTATCGGCTGCGTACGGAAAACGGTCAGCTGCGCTGGATGCTGGAGCAGGGGCAGGCGATCTACGACGCCCAGGGGGCGGTCACCTGCCTGGAGGGTTTTGTCACCGATATCAGCGAGCAGTATGAGGCCCAGCGCGTGCAGGATGCCGTGGCGAGAGTTGCCTCGGCGGTCACCACGCGGATCGGCGATGATTACTTTCACCAGCTGGTGGGCCACCTGGTGGAGATCCTGGAGGCTGATGCCGGGGTCATCGCCACCCTGGACACTATCCCCGCGACCGTTCTGGCGACAGGGGCTATCCCACCCAGCCGCCTGAGTACGGTGAGTGCGTTTGCCGAAGGGCGTCCGCTCGACAACTATGCCTTCGATCTCATCGGTTCGCCCTTCGAGAGGCTGGTCGACGCTCAGGAGGTCGCCGGTTGGAATGAAAAACCGGCCTGGTTGCCCGGCGTGCGCGGTGAGTATTCCGCCTGGATCGGGCGCCGCCTGGAAAATACGCGCGGTGAGCCGGTGGGAGTGATCATGGTGCTCTACCGGACTCCACTGGAGACCAGCGCCTTCGCCACCTCGGTGCTGCGCATTCTGTCGACGGGCGCCGCGGCGGAGGTGGAGCGCCGCCAGGATCATCGTCGCATGCGTCAGCTGGCCTACTTTGATGGCACCACGGGGCTGGCCAATCGGGTGCGCTTCATGGAAGACCTCCAGCAGATGCGGCGCACCTCGGAGCGCCGCCAGCACCCCCTGGCCTTACTGCTGCTTGATCTCCGCCGATTCAAGGAGATCAACGACCTGCATGGTCACCAACTGGGTGATCAACTGCTGGCCACTGTCGCGGATCGTCTGCAGAGTGTGATGGCCACGGGCGAAGCGCTGGCGCGGCTCTCAGGAGATGAGTTCGCTCTGCTGGTCCCGTCGGCATCGCCCGAGGCCGTGGAGGCGAGCGTGACACGCATGCGCGACACTATTGTTCGGCCCATTCAACTGGGGCACCGCACGTTCACGCTGAAGGTCTCGATCGGCCTGGCACGTTATCCCATGGATGCGCTGAGTGCCGGGGAACTGTTCAAGGCAGCCAGTATTGCCCTGTATCACGCCAAGCGCGAAGACGAGGGTATCTGCCCCTTCACCGCCTCGATGGGTCATGCTCTGGTACGCCGCCAGGAGATGACCGATCGCCTGGAACAGGCCATTTCCGAGGACGCTCTGGCANCGAGGGTATCTGCCCCTTCACCGCCTCGATGGGTCATGCTCTGGTACGCCGCCAGGAGATGACCGATCGCCTGGAACAGGCCATTTCCGAGGACGCTCTGGCATTGCACTATCAGCCCCAGATCAACCTGCGTACGGGGCAGCTGACCGGCGCGGAGGCCCTATGCCGCTGGCATGACGACCAGTGGGGCTGGGTGAGCCCAGGGGAGTTCATCCCGCTGGCTGAGGAGCGAGGCCTGATTCGCCCGCTGGGCGACTGGGTGCTGCAGCATGCCACCCAGCAGCTGCTGGCGTGGCGCCGCACCGGGTGGAGGCTACCCGGCCGGCTGTCGCTGAACATCTCCGCCCAGCAGTTCGCCGACCCCCATCTCGCCGAGCATATCGTGCAACTGACCTCTGGCGTGCCGGCCTCGGCCTTTGCTCTGGAGCTCACTGAAAGCGATTTCATGCGCGATCCCGAGCAGGCAGTGACGATCACACGTGCTTTGAACCAGGCCGGCTACACCCTGGCGATCGACGACTTCGGAACCGGTTATTCATCGCTGGCCTACCTGCGGCGCTTCGCCGCCGACGCCTTGAAGATCGATATCTCGTTCATACGGCACATGCTGGAGAGCCAGCACGACCGCACCATCGTCGAGACCATCATCGCCATGGCCCAGGCGCTGGGCATGACGACCGTGGCGGAAGGCGTAGAAACTGCCGAACAGGCCGCGGTCCTGGCCGACATGGGCTGCGACGAGGCCCAGGGCTTCTATTTTGGACGTCCACTCTCGGCCGCAGACTTCGCAGAGCGCTGGGGTGATCAAATGCATGACAATCTTTCTAGAACGTCAGTGTGACGGTGATCGTGTCCGCGTAGTGACCCACGCGGACATTCTGTTGCGCCTTAATGCGTCCATAAACCGTATGCTCTGACGTGTCCTCGGTACTACTGCTGAGAGAGTCGGAGCCCTCGCCCCAAGCCGTTGTGCGGTTTGCATGCTGGTGCAACTCGTAGGCGAGAGTATCGCCGCTGCTGCTCAATCTTGGCTGCTGGGAAGTGCCGTTGGCAGAGTTCAGCGCGAGGCGGTATTCGGTGGCTTCGTTGCAGGTGACGGTGATGGTGGCGGTACTGTCATTGTGCGCCGCACTGAAGACATCATAACCGGCAAACTCCAGTCCCGTGGCACTGACACTGCACTGAGCGTAGACGCTGCTGGCGGCCAGCGTCAGCGCCATGCCGACCAGCCAGCGCCACCGACGCAACGGTGTCGCCACGCGATGGCTGCCCGGGGCAGGGATGCATGATGGTTCATCAAGGGGCTTCATGGTGTGACTCCGTGGCAGATGACGTCACCCAGTTCGAGAAAGACCTCTTCGATGTCCGGGACGTCCAGCGTGAATTCGCAGGCCTGCCCCTGCCAGAGGGCACGCAATAGGCTAGTGGATTCGAGGTCGGTCACGAAGGCCTCGCCGCGATGGCCCACCGGGAAGTGTTCACCCCGGGCATCTTCCACCACCGCGCCGACCGGCATCGGCTCCCCGCTCTCCAGAAGAATCCGGAAGAAGGCATCACGGCTATGGGTCACCGGGAAGCGCAGTGCCACGCCGCTTCGGTAGTAAGGGGATACCTGCATCTCCAGGCTCCCGACCTTAGCCCCCAGGGGCAGGTCCGCCTGTTCGATGCTGATGCGGTTGCGTTCATAGGCGCGCAGGCGGGGGACCAGGGCGTTGCCGTGACGATTGGTGCGCGCGACAGGCTGGTTGTCGGCATAGACCTGAACATCGGAAAACCCCGGTAGCTGGACCACGGCAAAGCTGCGGTCGATATGCCGGCTGGCGAAGACGTCGCCGCCGAGCCAGGCCACGCCGCCGCGGACTCCGGCACGCCCGGCCGTCTGGTCACGGCGCTGCGAGGCCTCCAGTTGATAGGTCTGGTAGTCAGTCTGCAGACCGAGACTGGCCTGATGGAGGTCGTCTTCGCCCAGGCCGGTGCGAACGCGATAGCCGAAGCCGCGGCCCACCGGCAGGCTGCGCTGTATCTGCACGCTGCCCTGGCGACGCTCGCCACGCTCACTGATGTTCAGGCTGGCCCGAGTGCGTGGCATTCCCAGCGGGATACTGAAGCCCGCCCGCAGGCCCGTTTCGCCATTCTCCATGATATGCAGCGCTGAAAGCGTCAGGTAACCGAATGCTCCCAGCCCCTTGCTGTAACCTAGGTTGACGATCTCGACGTCATCCCGGTCATCAAAGTGCTGGGCGGTATAGCTGAGGTTCATCGAGCCGGCTCGGCCACTCGACAAGCTGGTGGAGACGCGATGCTGCTGGCGTGGCAAGGCGAACCCCTGGCGCATGCCGAGGCGCATGAAATCCTCGCTGGCGAACTGGCTTTCCACCCCCAGGCTCAGGGGCCACCCCTGGCGCTGCAGCCCCAGCGTCATCAGTTCACCCTGCCGGCCATCGGCCTGGCTGGCGGCATAGGCGGCATGCATGACACCGCCGAAGGGCAGCAGCCAGCTACCCCCCATGCCGGCCATCTGCTGGTCCTCTAGCACCTGGGCATGTAACTCGGTGGTCAGCCAATTGGTCAACCCGGTGCGGTAGGTGGCCGTGCCCAGCGCCCGACCATAAGCATTGCTGGCGCGGCCATAGTCCTGACGAATGACACCCAGTTCCACGGAGTAGTCCTTCAGGCCAGGTCGCAACAATCTCGAACTGGCGTAGAAGGGCTGGGTGATCAGCTGCTCGCGGCCGAGAATGTCGCGCACCACTAGCTGTGCCTGCCCCTGGCCGGTAATCATCGGGATCTCGTCGATGGCGAAGGGGCCGGGCGGCACCTCGCGGCGCAGGCGCAGGGCGTCGTTGACGTAGAGGTCCACGGTGGAGGGTAGCGCGGCCTCACCGGCCATGCTCAGCAGGGGCAGGGTGACCATCTCCGGCCGGGTGGAAAAATTGCTTCCCCACTGCAGCCCGCCGAAGCGCACCCCGCCACTCCATGCCGTGCCCAGGCTGGTGGTATCCCCGAGCCGCAGGGTGCGCATGCTGTCGGGATCGTCGCGGCGCCACTGGGTGTCCAGGCGCACCACGGCGGGTTGATCGCCGGGGGCGTTGTCGCGCACGACCAGGCGGTTGACGCCGCTGCCCCAGCCGTTGAATACACCCTGCTCCAGCAGCCCGCTGTGGCGGGTCTCGCCACTACCGTGGGTGCTCGACAGGTCATAGTTGAAGAAGGCGCCCAGTGACGACGCCGTCAGCGGCACGCGGTCCCGGCCGAGGCCCTCGAGCCGGGTATCCGCGAACAGCGCCGCCGGCACCGTCATGTCCAGCGTGGAGCGGCGCCGATCCAGCTCGACGTCGATGCCGAGTGATTCAAGGCGGTGAAACGCCTCGCCGTGATGGTCGAAGGGCGCATCATCCGGCGGGGCAATTCGCCACTGCTCCAGGTCGCTGGCGCTCACCCAGACATCCTGATCATCGCGAAGCAGTACCAGCACCGAGGTGCGTCTTCGCTGGTCATTGACCGTGGCTTCCAGCCACAGCTCCTCGGGGGGCTCCGTGGCTGGAGCCACTTGAGAATTCTGGGGGGTGGGCGCCGCCCGGTCTGCATCCGACGAAGGCTGGGCGACAAGGCGGGCATACCAGTCATCGGCGTCGGCGGCTGTCACAGGCGCCGTGTCAGCCTGAGAGGGGCTCGCCATCAGCAGCAGCATGACAGACAAGCCGCCACGCCGCTTCGCCCTGCCACGCGATAACCGCTGTACCACGGCGCCACTACACGCCACTACTCCACCTGCAGGCGTGAGGTAGTCTCCTGGCCATTGACGTTCGTCGTGATGACAAGCTCGGTACCTGCAGCGGGTAGCGGACCGCCTGGATTCAGGGCCCATGTCTGCTCGGCGCTCGGCAACACATAGGCGTTGCCCGAAGGCTGTAATGTTCGACCATCGGGCAACTTAACGCGAAGCTGACTCACCTGGCCATGGCCATGGCCGTGGTTGCGGGCGCTCAGGCGTAGCTCACCACCGCCGCCCCGCGTGGCCCGCCAGGCCAGCTCGGGCGTCGTCTTGCCGGAGGCTGGTGCCACGAATACCGGCAGGCTCATGCGCAGCGCCATGCGCAGGCCCTGGAAGCCCTCCGGGGCCGGCGGTGGCAACTCCTGTAGGAACAGGCGATAGCTGAGTTCGGTATCCCGCTCCGGCGGGCGACGCAGTCCTACCCGCAATACCTGAGTCTCTCCCGGTGCCAGCGTGAAGATCGGCGGCGTGACCAGTACCTCGCGACTGGGCGTGTAGTGGTCCTGCCCGCTCTCCTGGCGCCACTCCTGAAGCTCCACCTGAACCGAAGTTGCCTCGGCCCCGGTATTGCGCACTCGCAGCGCCACCACATTATCCTGGGCAGACAGGGCCACCCGGGTCGGACTGACGCTGAAGCTGCCGGCCAGCACCTGGCTTGCCAGCAGCAGCGTCGACATGAAAACGAACAGAACCAGGCCGCGTCGCGCGGCCTGGAAAAGGTTAGAGTTACTCATTACCACGTGACGTTAACGGTTACGGTTTCGGTATGATTACCCAGATGGGCAAGATTCTGACCTTTGGGTGCACGGCCATGCACGGGATGCGTCTTCTCCGTGCCATCGGCAATGACACTCACTTTATTCAACTCGACATCATCCCAAGTATTCCCTCCTGCAGAATCACTAGAGAGGGTATAAATGAGGTGTTCCCCTTCTAATCCGGGCCCGTCCATCATACCATTATATACTAGGCCGATCTTTACGCTTGGCATGCCATTGGTGCAGGTCACGCGGATGTCACTTGTTTGATCTAGATCAACCCCTGTAGCCGAATTGACACTAACCGGATCATAGTTGTCAAAATCCAGTGCATCCGCTGCGACGACGCAGTTCCCGATAACCTCGGCGCTGGCTTCAAAGGTCGTGCTCTCCTGAGCCTGAGCCATCGCCCCCCAGCCCGCGGTCAGGGCCACGGCGGATGCCAGTGTCAGTTTGCGTAGAGAGAGAGTTTTGATTTTCATGAGGTTGTTCCCCGTTGCGTTGTATTACGCCATCCTCGACGGCGACATGATCGATAGACTGGGGCAGACGCTTGCTCTGTGCATTGCCGGCTGAATACAGCTCAGCTGAGACGATACAAGGGCGCTAAAAATCCAGGGAGGATCACAACAGGAAGGACCGCAACAAGGCGGAGACCCCCGACAGGGGTCTGAGCAAGTGGCGGCTCCTCGATCCTAGGATGCGGGCATCCCTTAGACAGGTAGCTTTGCGTCACCGCTTTTCAACGGCTATGCCTTTGTCAACTTGGTGCCTGATTTCTCAGGCACTAGGCCAGTACGAATACCAGCCTGAAAAATGTTACATCAATCGTACAGAGACGTAACTGTTTTTTACAGTATTTGGTTTCTCCGCTTTGCACAAGGTTTGTTTTTTTCATGGCTAAAAAACAGGCCAAGTACATTAATTATTGGCAATATATGAGCATCAACTGACCGGCCAGGGAGGTCTGGCTTTCCTCGCTTTCTTGACCCCTCAGAGCGGCTTTCTGGATCAGTTCACCAAGTGGTTTTTTCTCCAGCGGTGTCGGCGTGGTGCCAGTGTTGCGGCGATCTTGGCGCATCAGGTCGAAATGCTGTTATGTGCCGGTATTCATGGTGGCACCGCCATCAAGGTGGATGGTCGATTATTCGAAGGCGCTGGGAAAGGCCAAGACGGAATACTCCAGTATCGACTCAATGACGTCTTCGAGGGACTTTTCACCGGTGGTCGTCTGCATTCGGGTGGAATGGGTGTGGCCGCGCGGCTCAGACGCACGCTATTCGGGGATTGAAGTCGAGTTGTGGTGGCAAGGTAAGAGGTCCATGCTGAGCGCTTTTCCGGCCACTCCGAAAATACCGCAGGGAACTGGTTTTATCACATAGGCATGGCCGATGAATGATCAATTCACTCTACTGAAGGCCCAGCAGGGCATCCACGAGCTGATCGCGCAGCGCGCACCGCTGCTTCAAACGCTGGACGCCATCGCTCGATGGATGGGGCTGCTGCTCCCCGAGGCCAACGTGGCATTCATGCGCTATGACGCCAGAGACTGCACACTGAGCCTGTTCCCCAGCCAAAGCTTCTCTAAGAGCTATACCGACAAGCTGCAGCGGGTTCCGGTCGCCTCCGATGTCGCCTCCTTCGGCACCGCTGCACATGATCGCTGCCTCGTCATCACGCAGGATATTGCCCTTGACCCGCGCTGGTCGCACTTCCGCGACGCCGCCCTGGCCGAGGGTTTTCGTGCCTGCTGGTCCAGTCCTGTCCTTGGTCCTGACGGCGAACTGCTGGGCACCTTTGGCACCTATTACCTTACTACCCGAGTGCCCTCTCGGGAGGATCAGCAGAGCCTGCTACAGGCCTCAGCGCTGATCTCTCTGGCCCTGGTGCATGATCGCGACGATCGGAGCCACCGCGAGCTCTCCGAGTGGTATCGTTCGCTCTTCGTCAACCATCCCGATGGCGTCTATGAATTCGACCTGGAGGGGCGTTTCCAGCGCGGCAACGCAGCGCTGGCTCGGATCACCGGCTACTCTGAAGCCGACTTGATCGGACTGCACTTCAACGAACTCATCGAGCCTGACTACCACGAACTGACCGAACAGGGCTTCGATGCCGCTCGCCGCGGTAATGCGATGACCTGTGAAACGCGGGGCGCCCATGCGGACGGCCACGCGTACGATCTGGAGATCACCAACCTACTGGTGACTCTGGATGGCGAGGTCGTCGGCGTCTATGGCATCTGCCGCGATGTCACCGAGCGCAACCGGCAGACGGGTGCGTTGCGGCTGCTCAGCCGCGGGGTCGATGCCAGCCCCAGCGGTATGTTGATGGTGGATGCTCTCGATCCCGAGATGCCTATTGTTTTTGCCAACCCGGCCTTCACGACCATGACCGGCTATTCACGGGATGAGGTGATTGGCAGGAACTGCCGCTTTCTTCAAGGGCCGAATACTGACTCGCCGGCCGTTGACGAGATTCGCGCCGGTATCCATGAGCAACGTGATGTCGGTGTCACACTGCTCAACTATTGCAAAGACGGCACCCCGTTCTGGAACCGCCTGGTGATCAGTCCGGTATTCGACGACAGCGGTATTTGCACCCACTTCATCGGCATTCAGCAGGACATCACCCAGCAGAAGACCCAGGAAGCACACATCGCCTACCAGGCGACGCATGACCAGCTAACCGGGCTACCCAACCGGACGGCCTTCGCGGGTCTGCTCGAGGAGGCCTTTCAGAGCAGCTACAAGAACGCAGAGCTGCTGGCGGTGATGTACCTCGACCTGGATGGGTTCAAGACCATCAACGACGCCCTCGGGCATCACATCGGCAATCAGGTTCTGGTCAGCGTTGCCAGGCGGCTGGAGTCGCTTCTGAACGCCATTGGCGTGGTGGCCCATCTGGTAGGGGATGAGTTCGGCATCCTGTTAGCTAACTTCGGCGACCGTGCTCAGGTGATCGAGTTGGCAGATCGTATTCTCGACAGCCTGGCTCAGCCCATCGAAGTGAATGACCAGCAGATCCAGCTCAGTGTCAGCATTGGCATCGCCTGCAACAGTCTGCCGCTGGAGCAGTCCCACGAATTTGTTCAGCATGCCGACCTGGCACTGGAACAGGCCAAGCGGCAGGGCCGCAATACCTGGCAGTGGTACTGTGGCAGCCGGGCAGAGAGCACCCGGCACAGCGTGATAATGCGCCACGAGTTGCACAAGGCCCTGTGCGAGGACCAGTTCGAGGTTCACTATCAGCCCGTGGTCGATGCCTTGAATGGCCGCATGCGCAGCGTCGAGGCCCTGGTTCGCTGGCGTCATCCGACCCGGGGCATGATCTCCCCGGGAGAGTTCATCCCGTTGGCGGAACAAACGGGACAGATCATCCCGCTGGGCCGCTGGGTGCTGCACCAGGCCTGTCGTGATATCGCCGAGCTGTTCGCCAACATGGGCCGGGAGCTGCCGGTGGCGGTGAACATCTCGTCGCTGCAGTTCTGCCGCGACGGTTTTCTCGAGGAGGTGCAGAACGCCCTGGATCTTTCCGGTCTGCCGCCAGAGCTACTGGAACTCGAGGTCACCGAGAGCGTCCTGTTGGACGGTGCCGAGCCGGTGATCGAACTGATGGAAACCCTCAAGACGATGGGGGTGCGGGTCGCTCTAGATGACTTCGGCACGGGCTTTTCAAGCCTCAGCTATCTGCGCGACCTGCCCACCCATAAGCTCAAGCTCGACCGCAGCTTCGTGCAGAAGGCCCCGCACGACAGACACACCGCCGCGATCGTGCAGGGAGTGATCACCATGGCACACCACATGGACATGATTGTGGTCGGCGAAGGCGTCGAGACCCTGGAAGAGCAGCAGGACATGGTGCGTCGCCACTGTGATCTGCTGCAGGGCTACCTGTTCTCACGGCCACTACCCCTATACGACCTTATCGCCTTACCGGAATACCTTCCTGCTTATGCATGACATCATTGATCGCTGCTCAGCCGAGTACGAAACGCGGCGTTTACAGGCGCTGGACAGTTACCAGATTCTCGATACCCCGGAGGAGTCGGCGTTTGATGAGATCGTCGAGGTGGTTTCTATCATCTGCGAAGCACCCATCGCCGTCATCAACTTCATTGACCGCGATCGCCAATGGTTCAAGTCAGAGAAGGGGCTCGGAGTGCGCGAGACCCCGCTGGATATCTCGATATGTGCGCACGCCATCCTGCAGCCGGGGCTGTTTATCGTGCCTGACACAACCCGGGATCCGCGATTCGCCAACAACCCCCTGGTGACTGGCGAGCCCCATTTGCGCTTCTATTCCGGCGCGCTATTGGAAAGCCGGGATGGCTATCCGCTCGGGACGCTGTGCGTACTCGACTATCAACCCCGCGAACTGGCCGAACGCCAACGCTTCGCTCTCCAGGCCCTCGCCAACCAGGTGATGGCGCACATGCAGCTGATGCAGGCCCACAGCGAACAGGCCGAGTTAATTCGCGAGCTCAAGGCAACGCGGCAAGAGCTGACCAAGCTTGCCGCCACCGACCCGCTCACCGGGCTGCTCAATCGCAGGGCCTTCGAACAGCGTTACAACCAGGAGTTGGCACTGATTCAGCGAGGTGCCCCCGCAGCCGCCCTGATGATGATCGACCTCGATCACTTCAAGACGGTCAACGACACCCTGGGCCACCAGGCCGGGGATGAGGTCATCGTGCGATTCGCCGAGCTGTGTCGTGAGGCGTTTCGACAGGCCGATGTGATGGGTCGTTGGGGTGGCGAGGAGTTTGTGGTCATGCTGCCCAAGGCCAGCGTAGCGGAAGCGCAGCATGCCGCCGAGCGGCTTCATCGGCTCTTGGCCACCACGCCAATGCGAGATGGGAGTTCCTCTTCGCTCTACATCTCAGCTAGTATCGGCATTTGCTCAATGAGTAGCTCCAGCACCATGGATGAGAGCTTGCATATAACCGACGAGCTTCTCTACCAAGCCAAGGAGCAGGGCCGCAATCGCACGGTTTGTGAGACAGAAGGAACGTCCCTTCAACGCTAGCCTGTGCCCTGATCCAGGACATTGTTCTGGTCCAGCAAAATCTGACATTAGTTAAAACACGGCCCGCAAGGATCGCTCCATGACAGCAGCTGCCAGAAGACAGGAACTCCCCACTCCCGTCGTGGGAGTCGGGGCCTCCGCTGGCGGATTCGAGGCTATCTCGCAGCTGATTCGTGGGCTCGATCCTGACCTCCCTTTCGCCTATGTGATGCTCCAGCACGCCTCACCAGCCGACGGCAGCATGCTGCCGGAAACTCTCTCCCGGGGAACCCTGCTGAGCGTTCGTGTCCTCCAGGAGGGTGATACGCCTGAAGCGGGGGTTATCCATTTAGCACCGCCCAACGTCAACGTTGTCCTGCGCGAGGGACGGTTAAGCCTCCTTCCGGCCAACACAGAGGGAGTGCCGGCGCCTTCCATCAACGACTTTTTCATCTCGTTGGCGGCTGATACCAACGATAACGCCATCGGCATCGTGCTCTCCGGCATCGGATCAGACGGCACCGTCGGACTGGGCACGATCATGGCCGCTGGTGGGGTAACGCTGGTTCAGGATCCAGTCACTGCCAAGTACTCCGGCATGCCGCAATCGGCCATCGAAGCCGGGGTTGCAGACTTCGTCCTGACGCCCGATGCGATGGCCGGCAAGCTGGCCGAGCTGACTCTGATGCACGTTCCCTCGCAAAGCAGTGCCGGCGAGGAGATTCCGGTCGTTCTGCTGGAGAAGCTCAAACAACGCCGCAGCATCGATTTTTCGGGCTACAAGGCCGGCACCCTGTCCCGCCGTCTCCGTCGGCGCATGGTGGCTACCGGCACTCAGACCCACGAACAATACTTGATGCTGGTTGAGGAGCAGCCAGATGAGTTGGATACGTTGGCTCGCGATATCCTGATCTCCGTTACCGCCTTCTTCCGTGATGCCGGTGCCTTTAATGCCTTGCGCTCCCGGGTGGTCACCATCTGCCAGCGCTGCCGCGACGATGGCCAGGGTATCCGCGTCTGGATTGCGGGGTGCGCGACCGGTGAGGAGGCCTATTCCATTGCCATGCTGTTCGCCGAAGCGCTGCGCGAGGTTCCCGACGCTCCAGCGGTCCAGATCTTTGCCACCGACATTGACGAGGAAGCTCTCGTGGTGGCGCGTCGTGGTGTCTATCCGGCGATGGCCATGGAAACCGTACCCGAAGCGTTGCTGCAGGATTACTTCCACCCGCACAACGGCACTTTCGAAGCGGGAAAGCGCCTGCGCAACATGATTGTCTTCGCGCGTCATAACTTGGTGGAAGATCCACCTTTTTTGCATCTCGACCTCGTCAGCTGTCGCAATGTGTTGATCTATTTCGACAACCAGCTCCAGGCCCGTGTCCTCAAGCGGTTTCATTTCGCCTTGCGCAAGCGTGGAATCCTGTTTCTTGGTCGCAGCGAGAGCGCAGGCCAGTCCGAGGCGCTGTTCGCCCCCCTGGATCGGCGCGAGCGAACCTATCGTAAACAGGGCGACCCACAGCCCCACCTTGCTAAGACGTCGAAGCGACTATCCCCAGTGGTGCCGCGTCAGCGCCGGGATCTCGAAATTCAGCAGCTGCTCGATGGCGTGGTGGCCCATCTCGGTGCCACGGTGGCGCTGTGTGACGGCCAGGGCAACATCCTGCATACCGCCGGTAACGTCGAGCGAGTGCTTCTGGTTCCTCGGGGACACAACAAGGTCGCCATTGCCGAGGCGATCGCTGCCCCTTTCCGTGCCGAGCTACTCTACATGCTTCACCAGATAGGCAAGTCGCCAAGAGTGATGCTGGGCCACAAGCGTGTCGTCGACAATGAGACTTGGCGCCTCTCTGTCCGGCCAGTGGCAGCTAACAGCAATCTCCAGATGATGATGGTGATGATGGAGCCGTGCGAATCTCCCGTTGCCAAAGGTAGCCCTGCCGCGCCCAAAGGATTGGCTCCTGCGGAAGCCGAGGGCGAGTTGCAGGCGACCCGTGAGCATCTCCAGTCGCTGATTGAGGAACTCGCCACCGCCAACGAGGAGATGCAGTCGCTCAATGAGGAGGCACAGAACTCCAACGAAGCGCTGCAAGCGACGAATGAGGAGTTCGAGGCGGCCAATGAGGAGATGCAGGCCACCAACGAGGAGCTGATGAGCCTCAACGAAGAGCTCAACGTCAAGACCGCCGAGCTTCAGCAGCTCAATGATGAATACACACACCTCTACGACTCGCTGGAGTTTCCGATCCTTGTCTTCGATCGGGACTATCATCTGCGTCGCTACAATGCTGCGGCGTCGCGCCAGTTCAAGCTGCGCACAGGCGCTTTGCAGCAGCACATTACTCGTCTGCGGCTTCCGGAGGCCTTGTTGCCGCTGGAGTCGCTTCTGAGCGGAGCTATTTCCCATGGCGAACCGAACGATGAGCTGATCAATTTGGGCGAGCGCCTGGTACAGATGGGGGTCACGCCGGGTATCGGAGAAAGCCAAGAGGTTGAACTGCTGGTGGTAAGTCTGGTCGACGTGACGGAAGTGACCGAGATTCAGACGGCGCTTAAGGAAT
Organism: Halomonas salsilacus; assembly: GCF_051216275.1. Lineage (NCBI taxonomy): Bacteria > Pseudomonadati > Pseudomonadota > Gammaproteobacteria > Oceanospirillales > Halomonadaceae > Halomonas > Halomonas salsilacus. The sequence goes on along the minus strand of NZ_JBPKAQ010000010.1, from coordinate 124,120 downwards.
CGCGCGTGCGGCTCGATACCCTGATGCACAACACCACCATTCTGCTGGCGATGAAGAACCTGTCCGGGATCTACGAATTCGCCAACCCGAGTTTCTGCGAAGCGTTTGGTCTTGAAGCCCAGAATGTGATGGGCAAGAACGACTTCGAGCTGTTTCCCGAAGCCTTTGCCGCCGATGTCTGGAGCCATGACATGCAGGCGCTCAGGCAACAGTGCCAGGTTGTCGCGGAGCATTTGCTGCCCGGCGCGCAGGAGCGCGTGCTGCGCACAGTGCATCAGATACTGCGTGATGCCGAGGGTCGGCCCGTTTCGATCATCACCGAGTCCGAGGACATCACGCTGCGTAAGCAGGCGGAACGTCAACTGCGTCTGAGCGCCAAGGTATTCGAGCAAGCCGGCGAAGCGATCGTGGTCACCGACGTCCGGGGCCGAATTACGTCCGTCAATACCGCCTTTTCGCGAATCACCGGCTACGCGGCTAAGGAGGCCATCGACCAGGATATCGGTCGCCTGATGGCAGAAGACGCACAGGAATCGCCTATTGTCGACATGATGCGTGCGACCCTACAGAAACAGGGCTTCTGGCAGGGTGAGATATGGAGTCGCCGCAAGAACGGCGAAACGCTTCCCTTGTGGTTGACCATCAACCGCATCGATGAAAGCGATGGCCAGCATTTCGTCGGCGTCTTTGCCGACATTTCCAACCTCAAGGAGTCGCAGCGCAAGGTCGAGTATCTGGCCACTCACGATGCCTTGACCGGCCTCCCCAACCGTACCCTGTTTCAGGATCGCCTTGATCTGGCTCTGGCGCAGGCCCGGCGAAGTGAGAGTCCACTGGCGCTAATGTTCCTTGATCTGGACAACTTCAAGGCCATCAACGACACCCTGGGCCACGATGCGGGCGACGAACTCCTGGTTCAGGTCGCTGGCCGCATTGGCCGTGTGGTACGCGAGATAGATACCGTGGCCCGCCTGGGCGGCGACGAATTCACGGTGGTATTGAACAACACCGGAGTGGAGGCAGCCGAATTGGTCGCCCAGCGCATCGTCGAGGTGCTACGTGAGCCGGTGGTGGTTCAGCAGCGTTCTCTGTTTGTGTCCGCCAGTATCGGCTTGGCCTTCTACCCTGAGGATGGCCAGGATGCATCGGAGTTGACCAAGGCCGCCGATACCGCCATGTACCGCGCCAAGGAGAGTGGGCGCGATCGCTTCGAGGTGTTCAAGCCGGAGCTGCAAGCGAAACTGGTGCATCAAGCCAATATGGAGACCGCTTTGCGCCGGGCCTTGAAAGACCACCTGCTACGGTTGGTTTTCCAGCCCAAGTTCGTCGCTGCAGATGGGACGCTGTTTGGCGCCGAGGCGCTACTTCGCTGGCATGACCCCGAGCTTGGCAACATCCCTCCCAATGAGTTCATTCCGGCCGCCGAGCGCTGCGGCCTGATCATGGAAGTGGATCGACGCGTCTTACAGCTGGCCATAGAGGCCCTGGCTCGCTGGCGTGCTCAGGGGCTTGTACAGCTGCCGGTTGCCATCAACATCTCGGGGGCCAGCCTTCAGAACGAGCGCTTCCTGGATATCCTGCTTGAGCGGCTGTGCACCTATGGGATCAGCGCCACACTTCTCCAGGTGGAGCTGACCGAGCGGACGCTAGTGGAGCGCACCAGCACGGCGCTGGGCAATATCGAGCGACTGCGCGAGGCAGGCATCGCTCTGTCCATCGACGACTTCGGCACTGGCTATTCGTCGCTGGCCTATCTCAAGTCACTTCCCCTGAGCGAACTCAAGATCGACAAGGGCTTCATCGACGGCCTCGGCGGTCATCTTCGCAACGACGAGGCTATCGTGCGAGCGATACTCGGCATGGCCAAGGCTCTGGAGTTGCGGACCGTTGCAGAAGGCGTCGAGACGGAGGTCCAGCGAGAATGGCTGCGGGAGCAAGGTTGTGACCTGTTGCAGGGTTACCTGATGGCTCGCCCCGAGGAAGAGGCTGACTATGCTGGACGGCTGGCCAGTCTGAGCGGAAGCGACATTACAACGACACCACAGGAACAAAAATGACATGAATGTCACCCGCGGCTTCATCGATGCATGTGAACAGGAAAGGCTGCACCTTTCCGGAGCGATACAGCCTCACGGGGCGTTACTGGTGGTCGATGCTGCGCTGACCATCACCCACGCCTCACGCAACGTATTCGACTGGCTGGGTGAGACGGCAGAGCAGCTCGTCGGCGGTGCACTCCCCGAGCATTTAGAGAAAGCGTTGACTCAACTGGGCACTGCCCCGGGCGAGCGGCTGACTCACAACGCCTTGCGGGAACTCGAGGAAGAGGTCGCACTGGCGGCGGTGCGTGGCGATGATGGGCACATCATGATCGAACTACTGCCCGCCACGGGGAGCCATCCTGATCAGGAGGGCCAGTCGTCTGCCCGGGGGGGCGACTGGTCAACGTTTCGAAACGACACCGACGTCGCGTTAGCCCGCGAGACGTTGGTCAGCGCGCTCAGACAGTACAGCGGCTTCGACCGCGTGCTCTATTACACATTCCTACACGGCGGCAATGGGGAGGTGATCGCCGAGGCAACCAGTCAGCAGGCGCAGGGCAGTTATCTGGGCCTGCGCTTCCCGGCTAGCGACATTCCTCAGGTGGCTCGGGCGCTGTATGCAAAGAACCCCTGGCGGACCATCCCCGATGCCCAGGCAGATAGCGTCGAGTTAGTAGGGCTCACGTCTAGTCCGCCGGACCTCTCCCTGGTAGATCTGCGCAGTGTATCGCCCGTGCACCAGCACTATATGGGGAACATGGGCGTGCAGGGCGCAGTATCGTTTCCTCTGTTGGTTGCCAACAAATTGGCAGGCTTGATCTCGCTCCATGCCTACACACCGCGACGACTTTCACCACTTGCACTGCGTCGCTTGTCGGATGAGGTGAAGCGCTTCGAGTTCGCCAGACGCGATTACGAGGCACGTCAACGCATGGAGCTGATCGATACCATCGAACGCCGATTCGATGCCATGCGCCGTCATCTGGCCGAGCAGGGCAGCCTCGAGGCTGCCTGGCCTACGATTAGCCGTTGGCTGATGGATGAGTTCGAAGCCCATGGCGTGATGCTCGACAACGGCCGTGACCTGTTCACCGAAGGGCTATGCCTGGAGCCCGAGGCGCTAGAGGCGGTGAGTGCCTGGTGCGAAAGCGACGGCACCTTGACCCGAATCAGCGAAAGTTTGGCCAGGGAGTGTCCGGACATGCCGCTTTCTGAGGTGGCCGGCCTGCTGGCCACCTCGATACCGCTCAAGGACGGTCGGCGGCTGCGCCTGTTCCTGTGCCGTGCCGAGGAGATCCATGAAGTTGCCTGGGGCGGCAACCCTGACAAGCCAGCCGAGAACTCGAGCGGGGCACACCCCATCGCGCCTCGACGCTCATTCGAGCGTTGGGTAGAGAAGCGCATGGGCTATTCACGGCCATGGCCTTCACACACCCAGCTGAAACTGCTCAAGCTACGCGTGCTGTCGACGGCCTTGGGTCATGATGAATGAGGGCGGTATGGATGATCGCCAGGGTTACACCGTTTTGCAGCGGCTGCGTGAAGCGACACGCACGGACCATCATGCGCTCGATCACCACCCCGAGCTGCAGCGTCTGGTTCGCTCTGGGTTGACCCGAGAAAGCTATGCGCGCTCGCTGCTCGCCATGCATGGTCCCCATGCTGCCCTGGAAAGTGCCGTGTTCGAGGGAGCTGTCCTCCTATCAGTGAGTGACCAGATATCGCCTATGCGCCTGCCACAGCTGCAGGCTGATTTGGCAGCCTTGGGGATCATGCCCCAGGAGAGGGTGATGATGCCTGGCATGCAGGTTCCTGCCACTCGGGCCGAATTGCTGGGGGTTCGCTATGTGCTCGAGGGCTCGCGGCTGGGAGCCGAGGTGATCGCCCGTTGCATTCGCGAGTCCTTGGGAAGCGAAGTCCCGCTGAGCTTTCTTGGCGCCCCGGGCGCTTGTAGATATTGGCCGCGTTACGTTGACCAGGCGGTCCTCGACTGTCCCGGCGAGGGAGAACAACGTCAGGCCATGGTGGCGGCCAGACGTGCCTTCGCGGCCTACCGAGCTGGACTGGACTCATCACTACCTAATGACAGGCTGCAGAGCCGGTAACAGTTGGTACATCAGCCCAATGTCGGCAGTGTTGCCGATTGCAGGCGTGTCTGGCGCGCTGATCGGCCGGTCCTTCTATCGGGTAAAGGCTCAGGGGCGCGACGGTTGGCACATGGGCGATGTTTCGGTCGAGGAGCGAGGGTACGGGCGTTGAAACCTATCTGGCAGGCCCCGAACAACGGCGACGCGAGTACTCGTTGCGGAGGGGCTGAAACGACCCAATCTGAGTTTGATCCATGGCGCATCAGGAGAACGGCATGACGCAGGAACGGCTACAAGAACGAGAAACTGTCCCTCCCCGGCAAGGACGATGGGAGGGGCGCGTTGAGCACTGGCTCTGGAACTCGCGCTTTCTGGTGATGCTGGCGGTAATACCGAGCCTTCTTGGGGCGTTGGTCCTGTTCTTGATTGGTACCATGGATATCCTGAAGCTGGCGATTACCGCAGTGTCCTATTATCTGGTCGATGGGGCCGTGGATATTCATGACACCCTGGTTCCGAGCATCGTCATGGCCGTGGACATCTATCTAGTGGCCATTGTGCTGCTGATCTTCGGGCTCGGGGTCTACCGGCTGTTCGTTTCTCCTATCGAACAGGCTGAGGAGCATGCCTCCAAGCACCCGTTCAATGTTGAGTCCTTTGATGAGCTCAAGGACAAGATTGCTCGGGTCGTCATCCTGGCAGTGATCATCGAGTTCTTCCGCGCGGTCGTGGATATTCGATTCCAGACGCCTCTGGAGGCGATCTACCTGGCACTTTCGGTATTAGCACTGGCCGGGGCACTTTACCTGATGAGCCTGACCCATCGCAGCTAGCTAGTGGCTGACCGGGTTCTCACCGGCAGAGAACGTGGGTTGAAGGCGATAGCGCCCGGCTTGGTGCAATATCCAGGCTAAAAACTGTCCCAGTGGGGCGGGCTGCCAAAGTACCCATCCAGGAAATCGACAAAGTGACGCACCTTGCTCGCCAGCAGCTGGCGGTGGGCGTAAACCGCGTAGAGCCCGAGAGGCTCGGGTTCATGTTCCTGGAGCACCACCCTCAGCCTTCCCTGCTGGATGGCACTACTCGAAATGAACGTCGGCTGTAGCGCGATACCGGCGCCGGCGATCGCCGCCTCCATCAGCACATCGCCATTGTTGCTGTTTATCTCGCTCATCTCACTTCCACCAGCAAGCTGCAGCCACTGGAACAGCGGCTCGCGGCTCTCTTCCATGTAGCTGTAGCGCAGGAAACGGTGCCCACGGAGATCCTGTGGGCTGGCGGGCATGCCATGACGCTGTAGATACTCGGGCGAGGCGTGCATCACCAGGCGAACGGGCGCGATGCGTTTGGCGATCAGCGATGAACTCTTCAGGTGCCCGATGCGCAGTGCAATATCGAACCCTTCCTCGACGATATCGACATTGCGGTCGTTGAGCTGCAGGTCGATGCCCGCGGCGGGGTGCGCGCGCTGATAGTCGTTGAGTAGCGGCGCCATATGGCGGATGGCGAACGATACCGGCGCGCTGATGCTCAGCAGCCCGCGTGCCTGGGTCTGCAGATCGCCGCGTTTCCCGGCAAAGTGCGATGAACCAAAAAAAAGACCATCCCGACATAGTCCGATGCCCCCACGCACGGGGGCACCGGCATTATGGCGTGTAGTTAGATTCACAGGTACCCCAACTCCGCAAAGGACGCGCACCCTTCACTCCCGACCACGACGTGATCGATCACGCGGATGTCGACCAGGCCTAGCGCGTCCTTCAGCCGCTGGGTAATACGCCGGTCTGCATCGCTGGGTTCTGGATCACCGGCGGGATGGTTGTGGACTAGTATCACGGCAGCAGCGTTGCAGGCCAGGGCCTGCTTGACCACCTCACGGGGGTAGACGCTCGCCGAGTCGATGGTGCCGCGGAACAGCTCCTCGAAGCGGATGACGCGGTGCCGGTTGTCGAGGAACAATGCACTGAATACCTCGTGCTCGTAGTCCTGCATCAGCAACTGAAGATACTCGAAGGCCAGCGCCGGCTGGGTGATCTTGCGTCCCCTGGCCAGCTTGCGTTTGGCAAACCGCTTGGCGATCTGCAGCAGTTCACCTTCTGTCACCGCATCAATGACGTAATAGGTGCCGGCCACTTCGCCGGCCACCAGCTTGGGATGGGTCATGGTGGTTCTCCTCAGGCCGCCATCACAAGCGCCATGCGGCGCTCCATTTCTTCGTAGAACGCCTCGACCCGCTCGGCGATGGTGCGGATCAGCGCCTCGTCCCGATAGGCGCGCTTCACGAACAGCGGCATACCCGGCCAGTAGCTGACAAAGTCGATCCACTCGCGCTCGCTGACCCACAGGCCACCCTGGCACTGGGCGACATGCTCCTGGGGCAGCTCACCCTCGAGCAGCAGCTCGATCTGGTACTTGGGCAGCTTGGTCTTGATCTCGGCCAGCCCTCGGCTATCCACCAGGCAGTCCGGTGAGTAGCCCACCCCGTGGTTAAGGATGATGCCGACCTGCTCGAGACGAGGCAGTCCGGTGGCCTCCTGGTAGAGCTCCCGGGCCATGGGCTCCAGTTCATGGCCCCTCTGAGTGTGAGCATTGCCCTGGAAGGCGTCTGAGGGTTCCCCGGTAATGCGCTCGCCGATCAGCTGATGCATGTAGCTCAGCGCCCCGGCGCCGAAGCCCGCCGGCCCCTTACCCTTGACCAGCAGGGTCTTCAGCTCGGACATGGTGATGATGCCGAGACGGGCGGCATGCCACTCGGGCGTGCCCTGTTCCAGTTTCAGGATCTGCATGACGATCTCCTTGGTGACATGACGGCATAGCGGCGAGGGACTTACCCCTCGCCGATGGCTCAGTGACGTTGACGGTTGGGCAGTGCCCGCTTGTGCAGCGAGGCTCGCAGCTTGTCGAAATCGCTGCGCGGTACCCGCTCGGCCTCGCCATACTTGCCGACGAACCATTCCTGGGTGGTGGAAGGACAGGCCGCGATCAGCTGCTTGAGCTGCCCGGCCTGGAAGGGAGTGACGAGCTTGACCGGAGCGGCGGCATGGCCGTTGTCGTCCTGGCCGCGGGTGGTGATGTTGAGCAGCGCGCAGAGCACATAGCGCTTGCCGTAGCTGGTGGAAGAGCCGAAGGCCTGCACCGCGTTCTTGCTGCCGCTGGTATCGGCCGGCAGCAGCATGCTGGTCTCCTCGCGGTGGCCCTCCTGGTGCATCAGCACGCCGGTGATCTGAATGCCACGCTCCTGGGTCTGGATACGGAAGCTCACCGCGAAGCCGTGCTTCTGCATGATCGGGCGCACGGTGTCGACGATATCCTCCAGGGTGGCGTAGGCCCCGTTGTTGCCCTGGCCACGCTCGGCGATGCTCGGCAGCTCCGTCTGCATGGCCGCCATGGCAGCGCTGTAGGCCATCAGCGCCTGGCGGTCGAGCACGCGCTCCTGCATCTGCAGCAGGCGCTCCATCTTGTCGATGTCGACCTGGGGGTTGAGGGCGGCACGCTCGATCACCTGAATGATCGCCGAGCTCTCCTGAAGCGGCTGGGCCACCGGGGGGGTGGAGTGTTTGCCGTTGGTCTTGGCTGACGGGGGGTGTTGAGGATGAATCGGGGTTGCCATGGGTATCTCTCCTTAGCGATAGCGGTTGATGACGTCCTGCAGCTGGTCGGCAGGGACCGGCTCCAGCGACACGTCCACGCGATAGACGTGGCCTTGGGCCAGCACGTGGGTCTGGGCGTGTTGCTCGCCGGCCTTCAGCAGCTCTCGAGTCAGCTGGGTCAGGGCGCGGCAGATCTCGAATGTCATGGGCGGTTGCATGACTGCCTCCAGAAACGACAACGCCCGGCCTTGTCGGGGCCGGGCGCTATGCCGTGGAAAGGATAAGTGAGTGTGTTGGGGGGGGGGATAGTTAACGCGCCACCACGACAGATGCCTATCAGGCCACCAGCGCCATGGCCGACTCCAGGGCCTTGTCCTTGAGGCTGGCCCCCTGGCCAAACCAGGCGGAGTCCATGCGGTAGTCGTTGCTGCGGGCGCGCTTCTCGTGGTCCACGTACTCGGTGATGGCATTGAGCAGGCCCCAGGCGGTGCCCTGCGCGGTGCACAGCTGAGAACCCCGCCCTTCGCCGTGGTAGAGCTTCTGGACGCGATTCAGCGCCCGGTAATGGGGCAGCTTGGAGGGATCCTCCAGCGGCTCCTCGGCATTGCAGATCACCGACTGGAAATAGCTCTTCACTTCCCCCTGGCTCACCTTGCGCTCCGCCAGCGTCTTCATCCGATACATGAAGTCGTCCCACTGGGAGTGCGTATTCCGCGCCATCGTGACCGACCGTTCCGATCTATCGTGACCGACTATTCCGGACCATCGTGACTGGCCATTCCGTTTCATCGTGACCGATTTCGGCGTCTTCCCCGGAATCTGCGGTCACGTTGCCGGAATCATCGGTCACGATCCCGGAATCTCATCTAACTCGCTGGAATGATTCGGACTTTTACGGCATACCCCTCCTTTTGCCTTTGGCCCCGGAGGGGACGATGCCAGCACCGAGGATTCCCATGCGAACCATCACCGAGGTGTTGCGCCTCAAGTACGACGCCGGACTCAGCCACGAGAAGATTGCGCGGGCCTGTGGCCTCTCCAAGGGCGTTGTCAGCAAGTACGTCAGCCTGGCGCAGGTCGCCGGCATCACGTGGCCGCTGCCGGACGGCACCGACGAGACGGCGTTGGAGGCGCGACTGTTCCCGGCCAAAACGCCGCCGGTGCGCTTCTCGGCGCCGGACTACTTCCAGGTCCACCAGGCGCTCAAGCGCAAGGGCGTGACCCTGCAGCTGCTCTGGGCGGAGTACGTGGAGGCCCGCGGCGACAAGGCGCACCGCTACAGCCAGTTCTGCCATCACTACCGGGCCTGGCGTGGCCGTCAGCGGCGCAGCATGCGCCAGGTCCACCGCGCCGGCGAGAAGCTGTTCATCGACTACTGCGGCCCCACCGTACCCATCATCAACCAGGCCACCGGCGAGGTGCGTAACGCTCAGGTGTTCGTGGCCGTGTTGGGAGCGTCCAGCTACACCTACGCCGAGGCGACCTGGAGCCAGGCGCTGCCCGACTGGATCGGCTCCCACCAGCGTGCCTTCCAGTTCCTGGGCGGGGTCCCCGAACTGCTTATCCCGGATAACCTGAAGAGCGCTGTCACGCGGGCCTGCCGCTACGAGAGCCAGCTCAACACGACCTACGCCGAGATGGCGCAGCACTACCAGGTCGCGGTGCTGCCAGCGCGGCCTTACAAACCGAAGGATAAGGCCAAGGCAGAAGCTGCCGTGCTGCTGGTGGAGCGCTGGATCCTGGCGCGCCTGCGCCACCACACCTTCTTCACCCTGGTCATGCTGAACCAGGCCATCGCCGAACTGCTCGACGACCTCAACCGACGGCCCTTCCAGGGCCGCGAGGAGAGCCGGTGCGACCTGTTTGAAGCCATCGACCGACCAGTACTCCGCCCCCTGCCGGAGACACCCTACGAGTTCGCCGAGTGGCGCAAGGCCAGGCCCGGCATCGACTACCACCTCGACATCGACAAGCGCCTGTACAGCGTCCCCCACAGCCTGGTGGGCCAGGTGCTGGAGGTGCGCCTGACCCACGTCGTGGTCGAGGTGTTCCACAAGGGTCATCGAGTGGCAGCGCATCCGCGCCACGCGCCGGGGCGCTTCTCGACGCTGGCCGAGCACATGCCCAAGCGGCATCGGGCCCATCGCGACTGGTCGCCGGGACGCTTCCTGGAATGGGCGAAAGACATCGGCGTCGCCACGCTGGAAATGACCCAACGGCAGCTGCAGGACCGCCCTCATCCTGAGCATGGCTACCGCGCCTGCCTGGGGCTGCTGCAGCTCAGCCGCCGCTACGGCAAGGACCGCCTGGAGCAGGCCTGTGCGCATGCCCTGGCAATCCCCACGACCCGCTACGCCAGCGTGGCCTCGATCCTCAAGCAGGGGCTGGATCGGCAGCCGCAGGTGCGACTGCCCGAGACGCCTGACGACCTGCCGCCCCACACCAACGTGCGCGGTGCCGAGTACTACCACTGACGGGAGGATACGACCCATGATGACCCAGCCCCTGCTCGACACCCTGCGCCATCTGAAGCTGACCGGCATGCATGACGCCCTGGCTCACCAGCTCACCCAGCCGGATACCTACGACCTGCCGTTCGAGGACCGCCTGGGCATGCTGCTCGACCGCGAGGTCCTGCACCGCGACAACCGCCGCCTCGACCGGCTGCTGAAGGCTGCCAAGCTGCGGGTGACGGCCTGCGTCGAGGACATCGACTACCGCCATCCACGCGGCCTGGAGCGGGGCCGTATGGCACCGCTGGCGACCGGCGAGTGGATCGGACAAGCGCTCAACCTATGTATCACCGGTCCCACCGGGTGCGGCAAGACCTGGCTGGCCTGCGCGCTGGGTAACCAGGCCTGCCGGCAGGGCTATTCGGTGCGCTACCTGCGGGTGCCGCGCTTGTTCGAGCAGCTGCGCATTGCCCAGGGAGACGGCTCTTACGCCCGGCTGATGGGCCAGCTACAGAAGACCGACCTGCTGATCCTTGACGACTGGGGGATGCAGAAGATGACCGCACCGCAACGGCAGGACCTGATGGAAGTGATTGAGGACCGGCACGGCCGGAGCTCGACGCTGATCGCCAGCCAACTGCCCATCGAGCACTGGCACGATTACATCGGTGCGGCGACGGTGGCCGACGCCATCCTGGATCGGCTGCTGCACAGCGCCCATCGACTGACACTCAGAGGAGAATCGATGCGAAAGAACGCCGCACCGCAAGCGGCAGCAGTTGACCCATCGTGACCGGTCAGCTTACAAAACCAGAGCCAGCGAGAGAGCGGTGAGCAACTCGGTCACGATCGCCGGAATGAGCGGTCACGTTCGCCGGAATACGCAGGGAGACCGAGATGCCCAGCTGCTGCTTAACCAACTGCGGGCGGAACTCGGTGCTGTGCGGCACCTTCACGCCCTGGCTCATGCCATCCACGGCGATGGTCAGAGTGTTGTTGCAGACCACCCGGACCGAGGTGGGCGTCGCCACCGTCGCCAGCGAACCGTCACAGGACGTCGCCAGCAGCAGGTAGGCGTTGACCTGATCCTGCCCCTTCAGCGCGGTACCCAGGCCGCTGCGGGCCAAGGCCCAGAACTTGCGGCCGCCCTTGAGGACGCCCGCGGTCTCCAGCTCATAGCCGGCGTACTCGGTCAGGTCACGGTAGAACTCCAGCACCTCCTCGGGCTGCACCACCTTGTAGCGCTGCGAGACCACCGACAGCGGTGCCCGGGTATCCGAGCGGTAGAGCACCTTCTGCTCCGGGAAGGAATGAATACTGCCGAGGTGCCCGGCGCCATCGGCGATGAAGCGCACCGGGGATGCTTCGATGTGCCAGTCCATACCCGCCTGCTGCCGCCAGACCTCCAGCGGTTGATGACGGGAGAGCTGCTGTCCCAGGCCGTGCCAGGGGGTATCGCCGACGTAGGCCATTTGCTCAATGAGATGTGCCATGGGAAAGCTCCTTGACGAAAAAAAGCCGGCAAATCGCCGGCGGGTAGGGAAAAGGGTGTGAACGGATCAATCGAGAATGCGGAAGCTATTGCCACAGCCCAGGCACAGCCAGGGGGTGCCCTCACCGGGGGGAAATAGGTGCTGGATCATCTGGTGTCCGGCAGCTGCCCCCGCGATACCGCCTGACGCGGCCGCGATCACGGCGGCGGCAATGCGACTAAGGGGGAACTGAGCCGAGGAGGCCAGCAGCCGGCTGGGAGAGTAGAGCGATGAATAGGCGCCCTTGAGGGAGCCTGCCAGCGCACCGGCGGCTGTCCCCAACTTGCGGGCGGTCTCGAGGTTGATCACGCGCTGCGAGACACAGCGCGAGCAGGGTGGGGGCATGTGACGTCTCCTGTGGCGGTGAAACAAGCCCGGGGAGGACTCGGCTCACAGGAGTGATATAGTTCTTAAAGTTTTTGTAATCGCCACTTTCCACCACATTTCCATCCCTCTTGGTACTGTCTGCTCTGGTAAGGCGATGGTATCCCGCCCCGTCCCGACCCAATCCGACCTCTGTCGAGCTACACCAGAATTGCCACCCTGGTGAGAGTGGAAACCGCCTGCTTACTTTCTGACGACCTGGGAGAGACGCTGATCTGAGATTCTCACCGTCCTTCAGTAAGCTTCCGTGAGCGGCAAAGAGTGCCAGGCAATGCAAGAGGGCTGTTATTGGGCTGTAAGACGGGTTAGCCCCCCGTTAGATTTCTTCTGGCTGCGACATTGGTCAAGCGGATAGGCTGTAGACGTCTCATTGCTCCACTCATGCGATAGGGAACATCCAATGCGAAGACGACCTGCCACCAAAACTCTTCACTATGTGCGTGCTGTATATAACCAGGAAAACGCCCCGCCTGAGAATTTCACGGAGCTGGTTAGGCAAGCTTTGCGTGTACTGCCCAGCGTTGGAGATACCAAGGTGGGCATCAGTAGCCTGGGCGTGGTGGGCGTCAGGCAGCGGCACCCCGACCATGAAAATCCGGAGCGCCCCTTGCTGCTCGCTATAGGAGCTGGCGCGCCAGATGAGCGAATGGGAACGTTTGGTACGGATGTGGCTGCTGACCATGACGACGACCTTCCAGAGGCACCGCCTGAAGACAGGGCGTTCAAACTGGCAGACGCCTTCTTGCTCATCGAGCACCAAGAGCTTCTGGTCTGTACTGACGGTGGTATGCGTGGATACGGCTCGGTAGAGCGCTACTTGCGAGGACTATTTGATCGGGCCAATCTTTCACCTGCTGCATCAGCCTTCGAGCTTTTGCCCGCTTCCAATCAGGAGAAACGGAGAACACTGGAGCAAGAGGGGGTAAAGGAGATCACTCTCAAGGGCACGCTGTTCGCCGCGACTCAGGATTTGGAAGGCCAAGACCCTGGAGGTTTTACGGAGCTGTTCAGACGTTTCCGCAAGCGCTGCCAGGACTATCTGGCCGAGGAAGTCGAAGATGAGCAAGAGCGTGAGGCGCTCGCTGCTCACTGGGGAAGTATCAACGTCACGACTACGATTATGCCGGCTGGCGGTACGCGTGCCGAACCAGTAGTTCATTCGTCACTTGACAGCGCCGGACTCGAGATGGTCGACGAAATCCCTGATGACTCCGAGGTTGTCATCCTGACTCGATCGGGCAACACCATTCGCACTGGCGATGTAGTTCTGAAGAAGAAGGTACGCTTGCGTAGGAAAGAACTGCAGAATGACCTGGACGTCTACGAGGTCTGGGACGCGCTTAAGGAGTTCCGAGTAGAGCTGAGGCAAAGAGGTGCATGGCAGCGATGAACGATGGTCCCAAGGTGAGCGGGCGAAAGGTCGCCACCGAGTTAACCAGCGTGGCAATCGCCTTGCTGACGGGCTGGTTGCTGCAACCTTGGTATCATCGTAGCGAGGATGCCACCTCGGTACTTGTCACGGTGTTTTCGATTCTCGCCGGCTTTCTGGCTGCAGTGATGGCTATCGTCGCCAACGATAGAGTGCTTCGTGGCCGAAATTGGCGCCAGGATACCTACTACTTGGCGGAGGTTCGACGGGAGCTTCTCAGGCATAGTGTGACCTTCTACATCTATCTGGCGGTGCTGGTGCTAGCTTTTTTCACGAGCATCTCTTCGACCTGGCCCGTATGGGCTCAGCGTTGGACTGAGCACAGCCTGCTCTTCTTCGCCACACTGGGTATTTTTCACTCCTTCCAGCTGCCAAGGATACTCAGCAGGAAGCATGTCACGGCTATTGAGAAAGAAATCCGCCAGCGTCGAGAGCGTGAGACCGGTGGCGACGGCCGGCCCTGATTCACGTACAAGGAGCGTTGGAAATCCCCAAGCTCTTCCATATCTATAGGTTGTTGGGCGCCATGCTGGGCCTGTGGCCACGTAACGTATCTCTTGATCCTTGTCACCTCAACGCTCAGAACGCCGCAGCTATAATCGAGCTGACCATTTCGAGCTTCAACTGTGGCGTTTCGCAAGCTACGCAGCTGTCAAAGCTAGCGCGAGGTAATTCAGAGCGCGGTGTGCGGTTACACAAATGCGTTATGGCGCTTCACTGGGACTCCACATGAGTCTCGGAACAAAATGCCAACATGTTCCTATTAATATATTGAAAATACGATAAAGCTGGGAATGTAGCTTGGTCCCTGCCCCCCTGGGGATGCGCGCTTATGCTATCGCAGTTCTGGCATCGTTTTTTGAGCGTGCCTTTGGTAAACCGTTGATGTCAGGCCCAACCAAGGCTGCAACCTTGGCAAGGGCCTCTGTCCGCTCCTCGAAGTAGTCATGGCGGTCGTAGACGCCCTCGATGCCCCTGAGCTTGTGATTCAGGCAGCGCTCGGCGACATGGCCCGGGACGCCAGCGGCAGCTAGCAAGCTGCGGCAAGTGCGGCGCAGGTCATGCACTGTGAACTCGGCGATGTCGCCCATCCTGTTCTCTGGCTGTTGCTTCTTTCCGGGTTCCTTGCCGAACAGCTTGGCAATAGCGCGATTCAGGGTGTCCTTGCCCATGTGGGGCCGTTTGCTGCTGCGGCGGCTGGGAAAGACGTAGGGTGAGCCACAAGCGCGGATCTTGAGTTCTTCCAGCCAGCTGACAGCTTGTGGAGGCAGGGGAATGGCGATACCCCGGCCTGTCTTGCTTCGCCCACCGGAGAGGTTCCATCGCTTACCCTTCAGGTCAAATTCTGACCACTGGGCCTCGGTCAGCTCGGTCTTGCGCACCCCCAGGACGAGCAGCAGGGCACAGGCGAGGTAGTTGTCGCGGGTGAAGCTCTCCCGGTTGTCCCTGAAGATTTGAAAGACATGGTGGATCTCATCGACGGTGAGGGCGCGGTCACGGCTTTTCTCGATGCCGCCGGCATCGTTGACGCTGAAGGCTGCTGCCGGGTTGTAGGTGAGTAGCCCCAGCTTGATGGCGTGATTGAACAGCTGCTTCAGGTACATCAGGGTGTCGTTGGCGATGGCCGGACGCCCGCTGCTGGCAACCTTGCGGATGATGCCGCGCACGTCCATGGGGGTGACCTTCTCTAAGGCCTGGTGCCCAATGGACGGGGCGACCTCCTTTTCGAAGATGCGCTTGGGGATGCGGGGATGCTTCAGTCGCTTCTCCAGGTCGTGGTACCAGTCGTCGAACAGTTCCCTGACGGTGTGGATCAGGATCTGCTCTTCTCGCCTGCGTTCCTCTACGGGGTCGACGCCGTCGCGGATGGCTTTCTGGGTCTCTGCAGCCTTCAGGCGGGCATTAGCCAAGGAAAGGTCACCGCACTTGTCCAGCGTCAGCTCACGGCGCTTACCAGCGAGCGTGTACCGATGCATCCAGTAGGGAGTGCCCTTTTTGGGGATCATCAGGTACAGGCCGCTTCCATCGCTGTAGCGGCCAGGCTCACCGTTTTTGATCAGGGACTGGACCTTTTTGGTTGTGAAATTCCCCATCATCTCCTCCTGGCAAGTGCCATCAAAAATTTGAAACGAATGTTTGAGTTCTTGGCGGCCAAGGTCGGGTATCGCTCATCAACTACATGATTAGACAGTCTTTGGCGCCTGGCTTGCAGGGGAGGGCTGTTACTGGAAAGGATGGCCATGCCCGGGAATGAGCGTTTGAAGTGGGGAGTACCCATGGGTGAATTTCACCTTTTTGTGGGGAGTACCTCAGTGTACTCCCCATTGTACTCCCCATTTGGCGCGGGCTTAAGCGAGATCTTCGTAGACGACCGTAGACAATGGATGCATTATTTTGCTTTAGAAATATAGAGTTATGGATTTTTGTGGATGAGCGTGGACCTCACTCGATGTTCTGGATCTGCTCGCGCATCTGTTCGATCAGCACCTTGAGCTCCACCGCGCAGCGGGTGGTGCTGGCCACCACCGACTTCGAGGAGAGGGTGTTGGCCTCGCGGTTGAGCTCCTGCATCAGGAAGTCCAGGCGGCGTCCTACCGGCCCCTGCTGCGTGAGCTGGCGCTCTACCTCGGCGACATGGGTGGCCAGGCGATCCAGCTCCTCGTCCACGTCGGCTTTCTGGGCCAGCAGGGCCAGCTCGGCCTCCAGGCGCTGGGGGTCGAGCTCTGCACGCACCGTTTCCAGGCGCTCCAGCAGCAGGCTGCGCTGGCGCTCCAGGATCTGCGGCATCAGCGTGCGCACCTCGGCCACCTGGGCGTTGATGGCGACGAGCCGCTCGCGGATCAGCTCGGCGAGCTTCTCGCCCTCCCGGGCGCGGCCGGCCACCAGGTCATCCAGCGCGGCCTGGAAGAGGGCGAGGGCGGCGGCCTTGACGCTCTCCGGGTCCGGCCCGCGGCTCTCCAGCACGCCGGGGTAGTCGAGCAGCGCCAGGGCATCGGGTGTGCGAGTGTCGGTCACGGCCTGGCGCACCTCATCCAGGACGCGGGCCAGCTCGGCCAGCCGCGCCGGGTTCACGCTGAGCCCCTCGGCCGCACCGGCGGCCTCGAAGCGCAGGGTGCACTCGACCTTGCCGCGGGCCAGCTGCTGGCGCAGCGCCTCGCGGAAGGCCGGCTCCAGGTCGCGCAGGCTCTCGGGCAGGCGGAGGTGGGGCTCCAGGTAGCGCTGGTTCACCGAGCGCAGCTCGAGCTGCAGGCTGCCCCAGTCGGCGGCGTGCTCCTGGCGGGCGAAGGCGGTCATGCTGTGCACCATGGCGAAGGCTCCCGGGGTGACGCGGATGAACTGTCGGACGTGGCGCAGTGTACCCGATTCGCCGGCAGGGCTGCCCCAAGGGTGTAGAATGGCCGCCAACCGTGATTCCTGTGCGTTTCAGACCCTACCCGACCCAGATGAGGTAATATGTCCAGTCCGTTTCGACGCCCCAGCGGCCGTGCGCCCGACCAGTCCCGCGAGATTCGCCTGACCCGCGATTACACCCGCCATGCCGAGGGTTCGGTGCTGGTGGAGTTCGGCGATACCAGGGTGCTGTGCAACGCCAGCGTGGAGCCTGGCGTGCCGCGCTTCCTGCGCGGCAAGGGCCAGGGCTGGGTGACCGCCGAGTACGGCATGCTGCCCCGCGCCACCCACACCCGCAGCGGCCGTGAGGCGGCCCACGGCAAGCAGGGCGGCCGCACCCTGGAGATCCAGCGCCTGATCGGCCGTTCGCTGCGCGCTTCACTGAACCTGAAGAAGCTCGGTGAGTTCACCATCACCGTGGATTGCGACGTGATCCAGGCCGACGGTGGTACCCGCACCGCCTCCATTACCGGCGGCTGCGTGGCGCTGATGGACGCCATCCGCTACCTGCAGCGCAACAAGCTGATCAAGGGTGACCCCTTCAAGCAGTTGGTCAGCTCGGTGTCGGTGGGCCTGTTCAAGGGGGTGCCGGTTGTGGATCTGGATTACCCCGAGGACAGCGGGGCGGACACCGACATGAACGTGGTGATGGCCGAGGACGGCAGCCTGATCGAGGTGCAGGGCACCGCCGAGAAGGGGACCTTCAACCGCGCCGAACTCAACGCCATGCTCGAGCTGGCCGAGAACGCCGGCGTGCAGCTTTTCGACCACCAGCGGGAGTCGCTGGGCATTCCGCGATAAGCGGTGAAGCCGTGAAGCGGATGTCGCCGGATCAGCCTGGCAAGATTCCCTAAAACATCACGCCGGCCATGATGGCCGGCGTGATGCGTTCCGGCGGGCCGGAACGGCGACGAAGGGCGGTGACTCAGAGTGGCAGGTCGTACTCGACGATCAGCGGGGCTGACTCCGAGAAGGTGGCGTCATAGTCGATCCAGGCGTCGACCACATGACGGCGGAAGTCGGGGCCGACCACCTGATAATCGATGCGCCAGCCCTCCTGGCGGGAGCGCGGCACCTCCTGGTCGAGCTTCGGCCACCAGGTGTACTCGCCGGTGTCGCGGTTGATCTCGCGGAAGGTATCGATGAAGCCGGTGGGGCCGAACACCTGGTCCATCCAGGCACGCTCCTCGGGCTTGAAGCCGGGGGTGTCCTGGTTGTCGGCCCAGTTCTCCAGGTCGATGGTCTTGTGGGCGATGTGCCAGGTGCCGCAGATGATGTACTCGCGGCGCTTGCGGGCCATCTTGCTCAGGTATTCCTGATACTGGGCCATGAAGGCCTGCTTGGCGGCGAAGTCGCTGCCGTCGGGCATCAGGAAGCTGACGATGCTGAAGCGGTCATAATCGGCCTGCAGGAAGCGCGCCTCGTGGTCGCACTGGGGGAAGCCCAGCCCGTACATGATCGCCTTGGGAATCTTCCGGCAGTAGAGCCCCACCCCGGAGAAGCCGTCCTGCTCGGCGTCGAGGAAGTAGCCCTCGTAGCCTTCCGGGTAGAGGATGCTGTCGTCCAGCTCGAAGCTCTTGGCCTTGAGATTCTGGACGCAGACGACATCGGCATCCTGGTTGGCGAGCCAGTCGAGAAAGCCTCGACCGACCGCCTCCCGGATGCCGTTGACATTGATCGTGGCAATTTTCATACGTGGTCCCTTTACCGTCGCGCGTGTATGATACCCGACGTTTCGACGTTTGGGTAAAGGGCCCGCGCCAATAAAGATGATAGGAGCCACCCGTGGAGCACTCCGGCACGCCTGCGCTGCAGGACTACCAGCGTGAATTCATCGAGTTCGCCATCGACCAGGGGGTGCTGCGCTTCGGCGAGTTCACCCTGAAATCGGGCCGGGTCAGCCCCTACTTCTTCAACGCCGGGCTGTTCCGCACCGGTGGTGCCCTGGCGCGTCTGGGCCGCTTCTATGCCCGCGCCATCGTCGACCGTGCGCCCGCCTTCGATGTGCTCTTCGGCCCCGCCTACAAGGGGATTCCCCTGGCCACCACGGCGGCGGTGGCGCTGGCCGACCACCACGGCCGCGACCTGCCCTACGCCTTCAACCGCAAGGAGGCCAAGGCCCACGGAGAGGGCGGCAACATCGTCGGTGCCGAGCTTGCCGGTCGTGTTCTGATCATCGACGACGTGATCACCGCCGGCACCGCCATCCGTGAGGTGATGGCGCTGATCGAGGCGGCCGATGCCCGCGCCGTCGGGGTGGTGATCGCCCTGGATCGCCAGGAACGCGGTAGCGCTGAAGGTGAAGGCAAGGCCCTGAGCGCGATCCAGGAAGTGGAGGCGCGCTACGCCATGCCGGTGATCAGCATCGTGACGCTGGACATGGTCCTGGCCTATCTTGAAGAGCATGCCGGCGATGCGCTACGCCTCCACGCCGCTGCCATCCGCGACTATCGCACCCGCTATGGCGCCGCCCCCTCGGAATGACGGCGCTTGCGCTACACTGCAGTAAAGCTATACAAATATCGTACAAGGCAAGTTCATCGCACAGGCAAGGAGAGCGAGATGAAATCGACACTGACGCTGCTGGCCGGTCTTGCCCTGCTGGGCACTGCGGGTATTGCCCAGGCCGCAAGCCTGGACCTCAACCTGGGGCCGGATGCGGTGCAGTTCGAGGCCACCGGCGAGGTGGTCGACGGCATCAGCCTGGGCGGTGGGGTGGTGCACAGCGAGTATCGCGAGGACGCTACGGTGTTCCACGCCCAGCTGATGGGCACCGACCACACCCGTGATCGTGACGTGGGTGTGGGCGCACGCTGGACCCAGTACGACACCGATCATGGCAAGGGCGGCGGCCTGGGTCTGGGTGGCTATGGCTATGTCTATCTGCCCAACCTGCCCGAGGTCTCCCTGGGAGGCTATGGCTTCTATACCCCCAGCGTGGTCTCCAGCCGCGACCTGGAGGACGGCTACGAGGTCGGCGTACGCGCCCGCTATGCCTTCGCGCCCAACGTGGATGGCTATCTGGGCCTGCGTCAGCTGGGTGCCGACTTCGACAACGACAGCGGCTCCCGCACCCTGGATCGCGGCGCCCAGGTCGGCGTGCGTCTGCGCTTCTGAGCGCTCTCGCCGCATACCGCCGCCAATGATCGCGGGCCCCGTCATGGGGTCCGCCTGCGTGACACTCGGGCCTTGCACAAGGGCTTTCGCCGGAACCTGCCATGCTCGATGTCGTCCTCTACCAGCCCGAGATACCCCCCAACACCGGCAATCTGATCCGGCTGTGCGCCAATACCGGCTTTCGCCTGCACCTGATCGAGCCGCTGGGCTTCGTGCTGGACGACAAGCGCCTGCGCCGCGCCGGGCTCGACTACCACGAGTGGGCGGCGGTGCGGGTTCACCGCGACTGGGAAGCTTACCTCGAGGGGGCGGCACCCGAGCGGGTCTTCGCCGTGTCGACCCGGGGGGGGACCGGCTACCATGAGCCGTTCTATGGCGAGGGCGACGCGCTGGTATTCGGCCCCGAGACCCGCGGCCTGCCCCAGGCGTTGCTCGATGGGCTGCCCGAGACCCAGCGTCTACGCATCCCGATGCGCGAGGGCAGCCGCAGCCTCAATCTCTCCAACGCCTGTTCGGTGCTGGTCTATGAGGCCTGGCGACAGCTGGGCTTCGCCGGCGCGGCCACGGTGGCCCCCGCGAGGCCCGCCCAATGACGTATCCCTCCCCCCCTCCGACCACCATCCAGCAGCGCCTGGCCGCGTTGAACCCCCGCCAGCAGGAGGCGGTGCGCTACATCGACGGCCCCTGCCTGGTGCTGGCCGGCGCCGGCTCCGGCAAGACCAGCGTGATCACCACCAAGATCGCCTACCTGGTCCAGGCCTGCGGCATGAGCGCCCGGCGCATCGCCGCGGTGACCTTCACCAACAAGGCCGCTCGGGAGATGAAGGAGCGGGTGGGCGCCATGCTCAAGGGGCGCGAGGGGCACGGGCTGACCGTCTCCACCTTCCATACCCTGGGGCTCAACATCATCCGCCGCGAGCTCAAGTCGCTCGGTTACCGGCCGGGCTTCTCGCTCTTTGACCCCGAGGACGCCAAGGCGCTGCTGCGCGACCTGATGCAGAAGGACGCCCAGGTGGATGCCGAGGCGATCAACTCGGTGCAGCACCAGATCTCGGCGTGGAAGAACGACCTGGTGCTGCCGGCCCAGGCCATGTCCCATGCCGCGGAGGATGATGAGCTGTTCGCCGCCCGGGTCTATGAGGCCTACAACCGTCACCTCAAGGCCTACAACGCGGTGGACTTCGACGACCTGATCCTGCTGCCGGTGGTCCTGCTGCGCGACGACCCCGAGGCCCTGGCCCGTTGGCGCAAGCGCATCCACTACATGCTGGTGGACGAGTACCAGGACACCAACGTCAGCCAGTACCAGCTGGTGCAGCTGCTGATGGGCGAACGTCAGACCTTCACCGTGGTGGGCGACGACGACCAGTCGATCTACGCCTGGCGCGGCGCGCGCCCCGAGAACCTGGTGACCCTGGGCGAGGATTTTCCACGCCTTCAGGTGGTCAAACTGGAGCAGAACTACCGCTCCACCGGCACCATCCTGCGTGCCGCCAATACCCTGATTGCGAATAACCCCCACGTCTACGAGAAGACCCTGTGGTCGGACATGGGGGAGGGGGCGCCGATCCGGGTGGTGGTCAACCGCCATGAAGAGGCCGAGGCGGAGCGGGTGGCCAGCGAGATTCTCACCCGGCGCATCAAGGAGCGGGCCGAGTGGCGCGACTTCGCCGTGCTCTACCGCGGCAACTTCCAGGCCCGGCTGCTGGAGCTAAAACTGCAGCATTACCAGATTCCCTACAAGCTCTCCGGCGGCACCTCCTTCTTCTCTCGCAACGAGATCAAGGACGCCATGGCCTACCTGCGGCTGCTGATCAACCCCGCCGACGACAACGCCTTCCTGCGCATCGTCAATGTGCCGCGCCGCGAGATCGGGCCCGGCACCTTGGAGAAGCTCGCCAACTATGCCAATGACCCGGTCACCGGGCGCGGCATCTCGCTGTTTGCCGCCTGTCACGAGCTTGGCCTCGAACAGCAGCTGCCGATCAGAGCCGTCGAGAGGTTAGGAAGATTTACCCACTTTATCGACGGGGTCCGGCGGCGCATGGATGGCGGAGACGCCATCGCCGCCATCCGCGACATGCTGCGCGAGATGGACTATGAGGCCTGGCTCTACCAGAACGCCAGTGCGCCCACCATCGCCGAGCGGCGCATGGCCAACGTCTGGATCCTGATCGACCAGCTCGAGAAGTCGATACAGGCGGACCCGGAGGAGAGGGCGGACGAGAACTTCGCCTCCGTGGAGACCGAGACCGACGACGTGCAGGCCGCCATCTCGCGGCTGGTGTTGCGCGACATCCTGGAGCAGCAGGCCGAGGAGGATGACTCCGACCGGGTGCAGCTGCTGACCATGCACGCCTCCAAGGGCCTCGAGTTCCCCCACGTCTACCTGATGGGGCTGGAGGAGGATCTGCTGCCCCATCGCAATGCCATCGAGGCCGGCACGGTAGAGGAGGAGCGTCGCCTGGCCTACGTGGGCATCACCCGGGCGCGTCGGACCCTCACCCTGACCCTGTCGCGCCAGCGCAAGACCTTTGGCGAGCTGATGGACTGCGCGCCGAGCCGCTTCCTGGATGAGCTGCCCGGGGAGGACCTGGAATGGGAAGGCCGGCCGGACCGAGAGGATCCGGAGAAGAAGCAGGCCCGCGGCCAGGACGCCATCGCCGGACTGCGCTCTTTACTCGGCTGAGGGCTCCCTGGACCCCAGACGCAAGCGGGGCGCCCTGAGGCGCCCCGCTTCTTTTTTCCGGCAGGAAGACTTACTCCACCGCCTCGACCATGAAGTCCACCGCGGCCTTCACATCGTCATCGGAGAGGCTCATGTTGCCGCCCTTGGCCGGCATGGCATTGAAACCGTTGATGGAGTGGTCGTAGAGGGTCTCCATGCCCTGCTCCAGGCGTGCGCCCCAGGCATCGGCATCCCCTTTGATTGGGGCGCCGGCGGCACCGGTCATGTGGCAAGCCATGCAGGCCTGATTGTAGATCGCCTCGCCATCGATGCCGGCGTGGGAGGGCTCGTCGTCGGAGGCGCTTGCCTCGGCAGCGGCATCATCCGCAGCCTCATCAGCGGTAGCCTCTTCCTCGGCTGGCGCCTCGGCTTGGGCCTCATCAGCGGCGGGCGCTTCCTCGGCAGCAGCCTCTTCGGCCGGAGCTTCCTCCACGGGCGCCTCATCCCCGCCACCCAGTTCCGGCACGTCCATCACCGGTTCCATCAGGTAAGCGGTAGCCGCGGCGACTTCGTCATCCGACAGGTTGGGGTTGCCTCCGCGGGCCGGCATGGCGTTGAAGCCGTTGATAGAGTGGTCGAGCAGGGTATCCCAGCCCTGATCGATGCGGGCCGCCCAGGCATCCTCATCGCTGCGCACCGGAGCACCGGCGGCGCCGGTCTCGTGGCAGGCCATGCAGACGCGGTTGTAGATGTCGCCGCCGTCGATACCGCCTCCGTTGGCCGCCGCCGGGGCGGCGTCGGCAGAGGCCGCGGTGCCGCAGTCCTCGCCCTGCAGGCAGAGCTGGCCTGCCGGCTTGAGACGCTCGGCGATGGCGTCACGGTCGACGTTGGCCTGGGCGGTAGCCAGGCCGGCGGTCAGGCCCAGGGTGGTCAGGCACCCCATGATCAGCTTGCTGGATTTCACTCTCACCACCTCTTGACGGTCCTGTTGAATTATTCGCGGCGCTGGCTGGGTTGCCGGCGCGATTACGCCGTGACGCGCATGCCGTGACGCGTACCTTATTTAGTAACCTTCAGTATACCGGCATCCCGGGCGGCAGGAAAATGCCGAGCCCCCCGCCATTGGCATGAGACGGCTCGGAGCGGCGGCCGGCCCGCGCTGGACAGGCGCTAGCGTGGCGGTTAGGATATTGACCGCCTGGTGCCACCACCGGGCAATGCGCGCCCATAGCTCAGCTGGATAGAGTACTGCCCTCCGAAGGCAGGGGTCGCAGGTTCGAATCCTGCTGGGCGCGCCACGAATTCAAGGGCTTGCGACACTGTCGTAGGCCCTTTTGCTTTTCCGTGGCCACGACTCCGTGACCACGTCGTACCACGTCGAGCCAGCCATCCCCGTCCGCTGTCCGGCTCAGTCCCGCCCTCAGAGCCCTGCACGTCGTCCGTTGATTGAGTGTCAATGGACAGTGGGCGCAATTCCGGCCGGGACGCCTACTCTAGTCGAATGCCTTTCAACTGATGACGGCATCTTAGCCTGTGCATCGAAGATGCGTTTTAAGTCGCTAATCGTAGGGTATCGAACATGAACGAAGCCAACCTTCATCTACAGGGTGACGCAAGCGAGACCCGCGCGCGTATCCGCGCCAACTATGCCGCCGCCGAGGCAGATGTACTGCACGAGCTTGTCGAACGACTCAAGTTGTCGGAGGACGACCGCCGCAAGGTGGCCGCCGTCGGCGCCAATTACGTGGAGCGTGTGCGCAAGGAAAAATCGCCCTCGATGATGGAGGCTTTCCTGGCCGAGTACGGGCTCTCGACCGCCGAGGGCGTCGGCCTGATGTGCCTGGCAGAAGCGCTGCTGCGCGTGCCCGATGCGGAAACCATCGACGATCTGATCCACGACAAGATCGAGCCGTCCGACTGGGGCGCGCACCTGGGCAAGTCCTCGTCATCGATGGTCAACGCCTCGACCTGGGCGCTGATGCTGACCGGCAAGGTGCTGGAAGAGGACCCCAAGGGCCCGGCGCGGGCGCTGCGCGGCCTGGTGCGCCGCATGGGCGAACCGGTGGTGCGCACCGCGGTCGGCCGCTCGATGAAGATCCTTGGGCGCCAGTTCGTGCTCGGCCAGACCATCGAGGAGGGCATGAAGAATGCCCGCGAGCTTGAGAAGCAGGGCTACACCTACTCCTACGACATGCTGGGTGAGGCGGCCCGCACCGACGAGGATGCCGTCCGCTACCACGAGGCCTACGCCAAGGCGATCACCGCGATCGCCAAGCAGGCCAAGGGCGACGTGCGTGGAAGCCCCGGCATCTCGGTGAAGCTCTCGGCGCTGCATCCGCGCTATGAATATACCCACCGCGACACGGTGATGGCGGAGCTCGTGCCTCGCGCACTGGAATTGGTGCAGCAGGCGGCCAAGGCCAATATCGGCTTCAACATCGACGCCGAGGAGCAGGACCGGCTGGACCTGTCCCTCGACGTGATCGAAGCGCTGATGTCCGACCCCAGCCTCGACGGGTGGGACGGCTTCGGGGTCGTGGTGCAGGCTTACGGGCGCCGCGCCGCGCCGGTGATCGAATCGCTCTACGAGCTTGCCGAGCGACTCGACCGTCGGATCATGGTGCGGCTGGTCAAGGGTGCCTACTGGGATACCGAGATCAAGCTGTCCCAGGAGATGGGGGTCGAGACCTTCCCGGTCTTCACCCGTAAGGTCAATACCGATGTCAGCTACATGGCCTGCGCCCAGATGCTGCTTGACCGGCGCGACCGCATCTATCCGCAGTTCGCGACTCACAACGCCCATACCTGCGCCGCCGTCGTCGCCATGGCCGGCAACGACAAGGACAGCTTCGAGTTCCAGCGCCTGCACGGCATGGGTGAATCGCTGCACCACATCGTCAAGGAGTCGGAGGGGACACACTGCCGCATCTACGCCCCGGTCGGCGCGCACCGTGACCTGCTGGCCTACCTGGTGCGGCGCCTGCTTGAGAACGGCGCGAACTCCTCCTTCGTGAACCAGGTGGTGGACAAGTCGATCCCCACCAGCGAGGTCGCTCGCGACCCGGTGGCCGAGATGCAGTGCCTGGGTGACGCCATGTCAAGCCCGTCGATTCGCCAGCCCGGCGAGCTCTTCGCCCCTGATCGCAAGAACTCCCGGGGCTACCGGATCAACGAGCCCGCCTCGATCCTGCCGCTGCTGAAGGCGCGCGAGGCGTTCGCCGACACCACCTGGACCGCCGGGCCGATGCTTGCCGGGAACCCGGCCCCCCAGGGACCGGCCCGCGATGCCCTGTCTCCCGCCGACGGCTCGCGCGTGGTCGGCCAGGTGCATGAGGCGACCCCGGCCGAGGTGGCAGCCGCCCTCGATGCCGCCGAGGAGGGCTTTCGCGACTGGTCGGCGCGTCCGGCGGCCGAAAGAGCCGAGGTGCTGCGTCGCACCGCCGATCTCTACGAGGAGCACATCGCCGAGCTGACCGTGATCACCACGCGCGAGGCCGGCAAGATGATGTTCGATGGCATCGCCGAGGTGCGTGAGGCGGTGGATTTCCTGCGCTACTACGCCAACGAGGGCGAGCGGCTGGAGGCGGAGGAGCCCGGCAGCGCCCGCGGCATCTTCGTCTGCATCAGCCCGTGGAACTTCCCGCTGGCCATCACCACAGGCCAGATCGCCGCGGCGCTGGTGGCCGGCAACGCGGTGCTCGCCAAGCCCGCCGAGCAGACGCCGCTGATCGCCGCCCGCGCCGTCGAGCTGATGCGCGAGGCCGGCCTGCCCGAGGCGGCACTCCAGCTGCTGCCCGGCGACGGGCCGACGGTGGGCGGCCCGCTGACCAGCGATCCGCGGATCGCCGGGGTGTGCTTCACCGGCTCGACCCCTGTGGCACAGATCATCCACAAGGCCATGGTGCAGAACGCAGGACCGGATGCGGTGCTGATCGCCGAGACCGGCGGCCTGAACTCCATGATCGTGGACTCCACGGCGCTGACCGAGCAGGCGGTGCGCGACATCCTGATCTCCTCCTTCCAGTCAGCCGGCCAGCGCTGCTCGGCGCTGAGGATGCTGTACGTTCAGGAGGAGGCGCGCGACCGTCTGCTCAACATGCTCGACGGGGCCATGGATGCACTCACCATAGGCGATCCCTGGAATACCGACACCGACGTTTCGCCGGTGATCGACGCCGACGCCCAGGCCGAGATCAGCGACTATGTGGCGGCGCATGAAAAGGCCGGCAAGGTGCTGAAGAAGCTGCCCGCGCCGGACGTTGGCACCTTCGTCACCCCGGCCGTGGTCGAGGTCGGGGGGATCGGGGATCTCGAACGCGAGATCTTCGGCCCGGTGCTGCACGTGGCCACCTTCAAGGCGCGGGACATCGACAAGGTAGTCGACGCCATCAATGACAAGGGGTACGGGCTGACCTTCGGCCTGCATACCCGGATCGACGACCGGGTGCAACAGATCGTCGAAAGACTCCATGTTGGCAACATCTACGTCAACCGCAACCAGATCGGCGCCATCGTCGGCTCCCAGCCCTTCGGGGGCGAGGGCCTCTCGGGTACCGGACCCAAGGCGGGCGGCCCCCTCTACGTCACCCGCTTCCGCCGCACCGGCGCCGTGGAACGCCACGATGCGCCGAAGGGGGATGCCGTGACGCTCGGCGATCTCCAGTCGGCCCTCGATGGGCTGGACGCGCGCAATTGGGCGGCGCGCCCCGACCGGGTCGAAGTGCTGCGCAAGGCGCTCTCCGGCAAGGGCGGGCTGACCCGCAAGGCCCTCAACGAGACCGCGGCCCTGGACATGACACCGCAGACCCTGCCGGGGCCGACGGGGGAAAGTAACCGCCTGGCGCTGTATCCGAAGGGAGCGGTGCTCTGCCTCGGGCCGACCCTGGATATCGCTCTCGCCCAGGCGGCGCAGGCGCTGGGTGCGGGCTGTGCGGCGGTGCTCGTCGCCCCGGGCGCGAAGCAGTCCGTGGGGCCGCTGATCAAGGCAGGGGCGCCCGTCACCGCGCTCGATGGTAGCGTCTCGGCCGACACGCTGAGCGAGGTCAGGGGCATCGCGGCGGTGGCTGCGGCCGGCGCCAGCGACTGGACCCGCGAGCTGCGCCTCGCGCTCGCCCAGCGTGACGGTGCCATCGTGCCGCTCGAGACCCAGACCATCTCACCGGAACGCTACGTGGTGGAACGCCATCTGTGCATCGACACCACGGCGGCGGGGGGTAACGCCAGCCTGCTGGCGACGGCCGAGTAGACTCGAGCCGAGAAGCTCGACTCCGCGAAGCAGGAGGGCCTGTTTTCCCACCAGCACGCCGGGGCCTTGAGCCCCGGCGTTCTCCATCACGCCTTGGCTGCCCCCTGAGCGGCAGTTCCCGCTCGCGTCGTCAGCGCGTGCCCGGCTGCCCGAGGCGCTGCTCGCTGGCCTGACGGGCCTCCAGGATCTCCTTGTCGAGGGCGTGCTTGCGGGAGAATTCCTGCAGTGTCAGCAGGATGAGGTGACCCCCCTGGTAGCGAATGCGCCGGCCGCTGCACAGTACCGGCAGGGGGACCCCTCCGGGAATGGTCAGCTCAAGATGAATCTCCTCCGCTCGGCTTCCTACGGCAAGGCGGTAGGCCAGCAGACCTAGATAGAGAACCCGGGCCGTCGGCGTGAAGAGTTCGCTGGCGGGGCGGCCGACCAGGGCGGCGGGGGGCTCTGCCATCCAGTTGGCCAGGGTGCGGTTGGCGACCAGGATGATGCCGTGCTCGTCGACCACGGCGTGGCCGGTGGGGGAGAGATCCCAGAAGTGGGCCAGCTCGACGGGGCCTATGGGCATGCGGTGCCTCAGCGGTCGTTAACGGTCAGGCAGCCCCGCAGCACCCAGGCCAGGGTCTCCGGATCGGTGAGCTGCGGATAGTGGCCGGCGGTCTGCATGACCACCAAGTCGCCGTCGGGCAGGGTCTCGGCCAGGTACTCGGCCGCCTCCATCGGGACGATAGCGTCATGGGCGGTCTGCACGATAACGCTGGGTGTGGTCACTCGGGGAAGCAGGTGACGGGTATCGCCGAAGAAGATGCTGCGCGCCAGGGGACGCAGCACCTCCGGGGGCACGGCGAGCAGCCGTTGCTGCAGGTCGTGCCGGTGGTTCGGCGTGCCCGCATCGCCCAGGGCAACCGTGGAGAGGGTGCCGGCCCAGTCCAGATAGTTCTGCTCCATCAGTTGCATCAGCCCCTCGAGCTCTGCCTCGCTGTAGCCGCCACGATAGTGGGGTGGCTCATCCAGGTAGCGGGCCGAGCTGCATATCAGGCACAGCTTGCGAAAGGTGCCGGGGCGCAATAGAGAGGCCATCATGCCGATGGTGCCGCCGATGGAGTGGCCCACCATCATCGCTCCCTCGAGATCGAGCTCCTCGCACAGGGCGGCCACGTCCTCGGCATGACCCGCGGGGTCGCCATGTCGACCGGGATCGAAGGCGGCGGGATCGGCGGCGCCGAAGCCCGGCAGATCCAGCAGGATCAGGCGGTAGTGGGCCTCCAGGCGCGGCAGCAATCGGCTCCAGGCCGTCTGGTCACAGCCGAAGCCGTGGATCATCACTACCGGAATGATGCCGCGTCCATGGCGGGTCACGTTGAGCTGCTGGGTCAGGTTGCGGGTCATGGTCGGGGCTGGTGGCGTGGCTATCAGTCTCAGGGTAGCGCATCGGAGGTGCTGATTGCGCACCGGGCCCCGCGCCAGACGGGGCGCGCCGAAAGAATCGCACCCCGCGGGCCTCAAGAACAGAAAGGATGGGTAGCCGGAATGCCGGGCGGCTCCTCGGTCAGCCCAGGGGGCTTCTGCTATCGTCTCGCTCAGCATTCACGCTTTCGGCCTCCTGCCGCAAGCCCTGCAAGTAACCCCTGAAAGTAAGCCCAGCAAAAGGAGGCAGCAGATGGCAAGCGATACCCCCGCCACGACCGTTCCCGACACCATGTCCGCCATGCTGCTGATCGGGCATGGCGATATCGACAGGCTGGTCTACCGTGATGACGTGCCGACCCCGCAGCCGGGACCCGGCGAGGTGCTGGTGCGGGTCACCGCCACCGCCAAGAACAACACCGACCGCAAGGCCCGAGAGGGACTCTATCCCGTCAAGAAGGGCCAGGTGACCTCCTTTGCCATGGGCGGCGAGCCGACCCTGACCTTCCCCCGCATCCAGGGGGCCGATATCGCCGGGCGCGTGGCGGCGGTAGGCGAGGGCGTCGATCCCTCGCGGATCGATGAGCGCGGCCTGCTCGACTTCAATCTCTACGCGGATGCCCGCTGCGACATCAACCTGACCCCGGACTACTACGGCCACGGCGCCGATGGCGGCTTCGCCGAGTATGTGGCCGTGCCCGCCGACCAGTTTCACGCCGTGCCCAATTCGGAGCTTGCCGATGCCGAGCTCGCCGCCATGGGCATGTGCTCCTACCAGACCGCCTACCATATGATGACCTCGGCCGGGGTGAAGGCCGGCGAGCGCATTCTCGTGACCGGCGCCAGCGGCGGGGTGGGCACTGCACTCATCCAGCTCTGCCGCATCGTCGGGGCGATTCCCTATGCGGTGAGCCAGCCGGAGAAGGCCGCGGCGCTGGAAGCGCTGGGTGCCGAGGCGGTGATCGACCGCGGCGACCTGCAAAGCTTCGTCGAGCGGGTGCTCGACGCCACCGGTGGCGCGCCCATCGACGCGGTGATGGACCTGGTCGGCGGCGAGATGACCGATCTGTTCATCGACACCATGATCCACGACATGAAGGCCCGCGCTACCTACCCGCGTCTCTCCATCGCCGGGGCCAGCGGCGGCAACATCAGCGAGATCCTCTGGACGCGCATCTACCTCTACCAGGTGCAGATTTTCGGCGTCTCCCATGGCACCCGGGAGGAGGCCGAGCAGCTGGTCGAGTGGATCCGTGCTGGCCGGCTGAAGCCGGTGCTCCACGCCGCCTTCCGGCTCTCGGATCTGCACGCAGCGGAGCGCTATTTCGTCAGCCGAGGCAGCAATTTCCTGGGCAAGATCGTGATCGTCCCCGATAGCCAGTGGGAGGCGCACGGCGCCCCCTTCGCCCTCGCCCCTGTCTCCTCGACCCTGGAACCTCGCTCATGAATCAACCGCTGACCGCCCGTCCGCTCACCTTCCAGATGATGGACACCCACGCCGGCGGCGACGTCAGCCGCATCGTGCTCGGCGGCATCGAGCCGCTGCCCGGCGACACCGTGCGCGCCCAGATGCAGTACCTGCGCGACGATGCCGACGGCCTGCGCAAGCTGCTGCTGTTCGAGCCCTACGGCATCCCCGAGATGTCGGTGGACCTGATCGTGCCGGCCACCGACCCCGAGGCCGCGGCCGGCTACATCATCATGGAGGTGATGGGCTACCCGATCTACTCCGGCTCCAACACCATCTGCACCGCCACCGCGGTGCTCGAGGCCGGCATCGTGCCCAAGCGGGAAGGGGTGCAGCACTTCGCCCTGGAGGCCCCGGCGGGGCGGGTGAAGATCGAGGCACGGGTGGAGAACGGCGTGGTGGAGGCGATCACCTGCGAGGGGCTGCCCAGCTACATCGACACCCATCGCGCGACGATCCAGGTGCCGGGCCTGGGCGAGGTGACCTACTCCGTGGCCTACAGCGGCGGCTTCTATGCGCTGGTGGACGCCACCGAACTGGGCTTCGGCCTGACCCTGGACGAGGAACGTGGGCTGGCCGACTGCGCTCACCGGATCGTCGAGGCGATCCAGGCCGAGCGGGGCTTCTCCCACTACACCCTGGGCGATGTGGGCCCGCTCCCCTTCCTGCACTTCATGGGCCCGGTGGAGCCGGTCGCCGATGGCTTCTACCGCTCGCGCTCCACCACCTACGTGCACCCGGGGGTGATCTGCCGCAGCACCACCGGCACCGGCACCTCGGCGCGCCTGGCGCTGATGAACCACGAGGGGCGCATCCGCCCAGGTGACCGGCTGGAGACCGTCTCCCTGCGCGAGACCGGCTTCATCGGCACCTTTACCGGCACCCGCCAGGAGGGACCCCACGCCGTGGTGGAGAACACCATCACCGGCAAGGCCTATGTGCTCGGCCACACCGAGGTGGTGGTCAACTGCGACGACCCCCTGGTGGCCTGCGACGGCCTGCACCATATCCTTACCGCCCGCCAGGGCTGAGGCGCACGCACCGAGGGGCGCCGGGGACAAGTCGAAGGGGAGGGTAGGCTTGTCGCCGGAACAGCCCCGAGCAATCCTTGACCCCGCCACCTAGACTCGGCCGGTATGCCCGCCAGCCCCTTGAGCCCCCGCGCGAAAGGGGGCAGGCTGGCGCTCATCCATCACGCTTTCGCCCCGGAGGCCCCTTGGCCATCACCAACTTTTCCGACCTGATCAACGAGGCTCGCCTGCAGCCCGATGCCCAGCGGCTGCTGTTCGTCTTCACCCGCGCCGAGTTGCCGGACAACCCGACCCCCGAGCAGCGGCAGAAATTCGAGCAGGGCGAGGGCGGCGTGCTGACCCCGGCGCTGTGCGTCGACAAGGCGCCGGAGGAACTCAGTGATATGGCCGCCCTGGTGGCGGAATCGAAGGAAACGGGCATCGAGTGGGACATCGTCTTCGTCGGCGCCCTCTCCGGCCACGGCGGCGAGGCACCGAGCGCGGAGCAGGCCGAGGCCCAGCTCCAGCGCATGGTGGAGTCGCTGAAGATGGGCAACGTCGAGGCCTTCCTGGCGCTGGATCGCCAGGGCCAGGCGGTGCAGATCGGCTGATAGGGTTGAGTTATCGGGTCCATGCCACCATTCAATTTACGCTATCGGGCGATGCGGGCTACCATGCGTCCCGTATCCGAGCCATTCCTTATACCAAAGTCGAAAGGAGCATGACCGAATGTCCCTGCTGAACACCGAAGTCAAGCCGTTCAAAGCGACCGCCTACCACAACGGCGAGTTCGTCGATGTCACCGAGGAGAGCCTGAAGGGGCAGTGGAACATCTTCTTCTTCTACCCGGCCGACTTCACCTTCGTCTGCCCCACCGAACTGGGCGACCTGCAGGACAAGTACGCAGAGCTGAAGAAGATGGGCGTCGAGGTCTACAGCGTCTCCACCGATACCCACTTCACCCACAAGGCCTGGCACGACAGCTCCGAGACCATCGGCAAGCTGACTTACCCGATGCTGGCCGACCCGACCCTGAAGATCTCACGCAATTTCGAGGTGCTGATCGAGGAAGCCGGTCTGGCCGACCGCGGCACCTTCGTGGTCGACCCGGACGGCAAGATCCAGATCGTCGAGCTGAACGCCGGCAACATCGGCCGTAACGCCGAGGAGCTGCTGCGCAAGGTCAAGGCCGCCCAGTACGTTCGCAACAACCCGAACGAAGTGTGCCCGGCCAAGTGGGAAGAAGGCGAAGCGACGCTGTCTCCGTCCCTGGACCTGGTCGGCAAGATCTAAGCGCCCCTGCTGCGAGGCCCCGTCCCGCGCCTCGCCGCCCCCCCACCCGGGCAGCCCTGCCCGGGTGTTTCTCCCCTTCACAAGACTGTCTTCGGCGACGCCCAGTGGCGCTCGCGCGGCCTCCTTGTGACCCCGATTCGCGAACATGAAGGAACCCGCTGTCATGTTGGACGACAATCTGAAAAGCCAGCTCAAAGCCTATCTGGAGAAGGTCACCCAGCCGTTCGAGATCGTCGCTTCCCTCGATGACGGCGCCAAGTCGCAGGAGCTGCACGGTCTGCTGACCGACATCACCGCCCTGAGCGACAAGATGTCCCTGCGTACCGACGGCCAGGACGTGCGTCGTCCCTCCTTCGCGCTCAACCGCATCGGCGAAGAGACCGGTGTGGTCTTCGCCGGCATCCCCATGGGTCACGAGTTCACCTCCCTGGTGCTGGCGCTGCTGCAGGTGGGCGGTCATCCGCCCAAGACCAGCGACGAGGTGATCGAGCAGATCCAGAGCCTCGAGGGCGAGCTGCACTTCGAGACCTACTATTCGCTCTCCTGTCAGAACTGCCCGGACGTGGTCCAGGCGCTTAACCTGATGGCGGTGCTCAACCCGAACATCAGCCACGTGGCCATCGATGGCGCCCTGTTCCAGGACGAAGTCGAGGAGCGTCAGGTGATGTCGGTGCCCAGCCTCTACCTCAACGGCGCGCCCTTCGATCAGGGCCGCATGAGCCTGGAGCAGATCCTCGCCAAGGTGGACACCGGTGCCGCCAGGCGCGAGGCTACCAGGCTCAACGACAAGGCCGCCTTCGACGTGCTGGTGGTGGGCGGTGGCCCGGCCGGCGCGTCGGCGGCGGTCTATGCCGCCCGCAAGGGCATCCGCACCGGCGTGGCCGCCGAGCGCTTCGGCGGCCAGGTGCTCGACACCCTGGCCATCGAGAACTTCATTTCCGTGTCCCACACCGAGGGCCCCAAGCTGGCCGCGGCGCTGGAGGAGCACGTCAAGGAGTACGAGGTCGACATCATGAACCTGCAGCGTGCGGTCAAGCTGGTGCCGGCCACTCAGCCGGGCGGCGAGCACGAGGTGCAGTTCGAGTCCGGCGCGAGCCTGAAGAGCAGGACGCTGATCCTGTCCACCGGCGCCCGCTGGCGTGAGATGAACGTGCCCGGCGAGGCCGAGTACCGCAACAGGGGCGTGGCCTACTGCCCCCACTGCGACGGCCCGCTGTTCAAGGGCAAGCGCGTGGCGGTCATCGGTGGCGGCAACTCCGGCGTCGAGGCGGCCATCGACCTGGCCGGCATCGTCGGCCAGGTGACGCTGATCGAGTTCATGGACGAGATGCGCGCCGATGCGGTGCTGCAGAAGAAGCTCAAGAGCCTGCCCAACGTCGACATCCTCCTCGGCGCGCGGACCACCGAGGTGAACGGCGACGGCACCCGCGTCAACGGCCTCACCTTTGAAGAGCGCGCCAGCGGCGAGAGCAAGCGCCTCGACCTGGAAGGCATCTTCGTGCAGATCGGCCTGGTACCCAACACCGAGTGGCTCAAGGACTCCCCGGTGGAGCTGTCTCCGCGAGGCGAGATCATCACCGACGCCCACGGCACCACCAGCGTGCCTGGCATCTTCGCCGCCGGCGACGTGACCACCGTGCCCTACAAGCAGATCATCATCGCCATGGGCGAGGGGTCCAAGGCCGCCCTCGGCGCCTTCGACCACCTGATCCGCAGCTGATCGGCGGGTCCCGGCCTCTACTGCCTGGGCCCCCGCCCATCGCGACGACGCCCCCGCCGGCATGGCCTGCGGGGGCGTCGTTGTTTTCAGGCCTGCTTCGCGGCGTCAGTCGATCAGGCGCAGGAAGGGCAGCAGGGTGATGGCCAGGATCACCGCTACCGCGACGGCGACCAGCAGCATCCGCACGGGATGGTGCAGCAGGCGCTTCCACAGCGTCGGTGCCTCGCCGCGCTCGGCCAGGTCGTCGCGCTCCTGGCGAACCCGCTCGGAGAGGTCTTCCTGGTAGGCGTCTAGCGCTTCCCGGGCCGCATCAAACTGGTCCTCGTCGCGCAGCCAGATGGCCGCCACGCCGAGCCCCCAGAAGCCGGCCCGGGTCTCGTAGGTATCGAAGCCCCGCGCCTCGAACAGCGCGCGCACCTCCTCGGCCTCGGCCTCGGGCACGTTGCCCAGCCGGAACAGCAGTCTTGCCACGTCGTGCTCCTTGCGCGGATGGGTCAGGGCAGCTCGGCGCGCTCGATCACCACCGGCTCACGGGGCACATCCTGGAAGGGGCCGCGGCTGCCGGTGGGCACGCGGCGGATGGCGTCGACCACCTCCATGCCCTCCACCACCTGGCCGAACACCGCATAGCCCCAGGTCTGGCCGGACTGGGGGCTGACATGGTCGAGAAAGCCGTTGTCGCCCACGTTGATGAAGAACTGGGCGGTGGCGGAGTGGGGGGCGCCGGTGCGGGCCATGGCCAAGGTGCCGCGGCGGTTCTTCAGGCCGTTGTTCGCTTCGTTGGTGATCGGGTCGCGGGTCGCCTTCTGGCGCATCTCGGCGTCGAAGCCGCCGCCCTGGACCATGAAGCCGTCGATCACCCGGTGGAAGATGGTCCCGTCGTAGTGTCCCTCCTGCACGTAGGTGAGGAAGTTGTTGACACTCTCCGGGGCCTCGGTCTGGAACAGCTCGATGCCTATGGCGCCGTGGCTGGTGTGCAGGATGATGTCAGGGGTGGCTTCCTGTGCATGGGCGGCGGTGAAGGGCAGGGCGGCGGCGAGCAGCAGGGCGGGCATCAGCAGATGTTTCACGGGAGGAGTCACCAGGGTCAGGAAATCAGACCCCAGCATAAGGCCCCGCCGCGGCCCTGTCAGCGTCCGTCTGTCGCGGGCGATGAGCCAGCGACCGGCAATGTTTGACATGGGTCACAGGCCGGACCGAAAAGAGGTATCTAGTATAGATCTTATGGAGGGATTCCCCGACCATCCCTTGCATGGGGGTCGGCGCCAGCCGCCGGCCCGGTGAATCCAGGCTCGGCCGTGCGGCCGGGTGTCACCCGCGGCGGGAGGGTGCAGCAGATGGTGGCGGAACTCGGTAACTTTGCGCTGATCCTGGCGCTCTGCCTGGCACTGATCCAGAGCGTGCTGCCGCTGGTGGGCGCCGGGACCGGCAGCCTGCGGCTGATGCGCACGGGGCGCTTCCTGGCCAGCGGCCAGTTCGTCTTCCTGGCCATCGCCTACGGGGTGCTCACCTGGGCCTTCCTGGCGAGCGACTTCAGCGTGCGCTACGTGGCCAGCCACTCCAGCCTGGCCCAGCCGACGATGTACAAGGTCACCGCAGTGTGGGGCGGCCACGAGGGGTCGCTGTTGCTGTGGGTGCTGCTGCTCGGGGCCTGGGGCCTGGCGGTGGCGCGCTTCAGCCGTTCGCTTCCCCGCGAGATGCTGGCCCGGGTGCTGGCGGTGATGGGCATGATCTCGGTGGCCTTCATCGCCTTCACGGTGTTCACCTCCAACCCCTTCGATCGCATCGTGCCCGGCCCCATGGACGGCCGCGGCATGAATCCGCTGCTCCAGGACCCAGGGATGATCCTGCACCCGCCGCTGCTTTACATGGGCTATGTGGGCACCGCGGTGGTCTTCGCCCTGGCCATGGCGGCGCTTATGGGCGGTCGGCTGGACGCCGCCTGGGCGCGCTGGTCGCGGCCCTGGACCACGGTGGCCTGGGTGTTCCTCACCCTGGGCATCGCCATGGGCTCCTGGTGGGCCTACTACGAACTGGGCTGGGGCGGCTGGTGGTTCTGGGATCCGGTGGAGAACGCCTCCTTCCTGCCCTGGCTCACCGCCACCGCCCTGCTGCACTCCCTTGCGGTGTCCGAGAAACGCGGCGGCCTCAAGGTATGGACCCTGATGCTGGCGATCATCACCTTCGCGCTGACCGTGCTCGGGGCCTTCATCGTCCGCTCCGGGGTGATCACCTCGGTGCACGCCTTCGCCACGGACCCGGACCGCGGTGTCTTCCTGCTGGCCATGCTGGCGGCGACCCTGCTCGGCTCGTTGACCCTCTACGCCTGGCGGGCGCCACGGGTCGGCCTCGGCGGCGGCTTCCACTGGCTCTCCCGGGAGTCGCTGCTGTTGGCCAACAACGTGCTGCTTACCGTGGCCTTCGCCGCGGTCTTCATCGGCACCCTCTACCCGCTGGTGCTCGACGCCTTCGGGCTGGGCAAGATCTCCGTGGGCCCCCCCTACTTCGATACCGTGTTCGCGCCGCTGATGCTGCCGCTGCTGCTGCTGATGGGCCTCGGCCCCACGGTGATGTGGAAGCAGTCCAGCCCTGCCGAAGTGGTGCGCCAGCTGCGCTGGGTGCTGCTGGCCAGCATAGTGGCCGGCGGCCTCTGGCCGCTGACCCTGGGCGCCTGGCGTCCGCTTACCGCGCTGTCGCTGATGCTGGGCAGCTGGATCGTGTTCACTGCGGCCCTCGATATCCGCAAGCGTCTGGTGGGTCGCCAGCCCCTGGCCACCCGGCTGCGCCGTGTGCTGCGCCCGAGCTTTCTGGGCATGCACCTGGCCCACGTGGGGCTGGCAATGGTGGTGGTCGCCATCGCCATGGTCAATACCTACGAGGTGGAGCGCGACGTACGCATGCAACCGGGGGAGACCTCCTCGGCGGCAGGCTTCGACTTCACCCTGCTGCGCATGGAGGAGGTCCGCGGCCCCAACTACGACGCCGACCAGGCGGTGGTCACGGTGACCCGTGACGGCCGCCCGGTGGCGACCCTGCTTCCCCAGCGTCGCTACTACGACACCCAGCCCCAGAACCCCATGCACCAGGCCTCGCTGCATCGCGCGGCGACCCGGGACGTCTATGTCTCCCTGGGCGAACGGCTGGTGGGTGACGCCTGGAGCTTCCGGCTCTACTACAAGCCCTACATGGCCTGGATGTGGAGCGGCGCCCTCCTGCTTGCCTTGGGCGGTCTGCTGGCGGCCTGTGACAAGCGCTACCGGCTGGCGAAGCGCCGCGAGCGCGCGCCGGGGCCGGCAGTGGAGGTGAATCGCGAGGTGACCGCCTCATGAAGCTCAAGCTGCTGATTCCGCTGGTGGCGGTCGTGTCCCTGCTTGGCCTGCTGCTGCTGGGCCTCGGGCTCAACTCCCGCGACCTGCCCTCGCCGCTGGTGGGCCAGCCGGCCCCAGCCTTCACGCTGGAGGCCCTGGAGGATCCGAAGGAGATCCTCACCGAACAGGACTTCATCGGCGAGGTGGCGCTGGTCAATGTCTGGGCCACCTGGTGCAGCACCTGCCGCGCCGAGAAGCCCCTGCTGATGGAGCTGGCCCGCGGCGGCATCCCCATCCACGCCTTCAACTACCGCGACGAGCGCGAGGCCGCGCTGCGCTACCTGGAGATGACCGAAAGCCCCTACCGCACCATCGCCTATGATCCCGCGGGCGATGCCGGCATCGACTGGGGCGTCTACGCCACGCCCGAGACCTATGTGCTCGATGCCGACGGCGTCATCCGCTACAAGCGCATCGGCCCTCTCACCCGCCAGCTGCTCCTCGACGAGGTGCTGCCTCTGATTGAAAAGCTGAGGGCCGAGACACCGAGAGCGGAGCAGCTCAGAGCGGAACCATCCAGAGCCGACCAGGCGGGGAGGGCGTCATGAGCCGCTGGTTGACTGTCGTTCTGGTGGCCCTGGCCACCCCCCTGGCATTCGCCCTGCTGCCGGCCGGGCTGGCCCTGGCGCTGGCCATCGGCGAGCCGATCGAGTTCGAGAGTGAGGCCCAGCGCCTGCAGTACGAGACCCTTACCCGGGAGCTGCGCTGCACTGTGTGCCAGAGCGAGACGATCCACGAATCCAACGCCGAGCTCGCCGCCGACATGCGCCGGCGGGTCTACCGGATGACGCTGGACGGCGTGTCCGCCGAGGCCATCGTCGACTTCATGGTGGCCCGCTACGGCGACTACGTCCGCTACCGGCCGCCGTTTCAGGCCAACACCGCCCTGCTGTGGGCCAGCCCCTTCCTGCTGTTTTCCGGCGGCCTGCTGGTGTGGTGGCAGGTGATGCGCCGGCGTGCCCGGCCCGATGATGAGCCCCAATTCACTGACCAGGAGCGTGCGGCGCTTGAGCGCCTGCGCCGTGGCGACTGACCCCGGAGGTACGACGAGATGAATGGCGTCTTCCTGCTGTTGGCCCTGGGCTTGTGCCTGCTGGCCCTGGCCTTCGTGCTGATACCGCTGCTGCGTGAACCCCGCACTGCCGGCCCCGACCGCCACGAGGTGCTGCTGGCGGTGCATTGCGACCGCGTCGCCGAGCTCGACCAGGAGCTGGCCGCGGGCACCCTGACCGCGCAGCGCTACGCCCGCGCCCTGGCCGACCTGGAGCGCGAGCTGCTCGACAGCGGCGTGCTGGAGGCCGGCCCCGACGTCGGCGGCGAACGCCGCGGCCAGCGCCGCCTGGCCCGCATCGCCGCCCTGGCCAGCATGGCCCTGCTGCCCTTCCTGGCGGTGGGCACCTACCTCTCGGTGGGCTACAGCGAGGAGGTGTTTGCCGCCCGGGCACCGGCCGGCCAGGCGATGCCGCCACCCCCGCAGGACGAGCCCAGCGACGAGGAGATGGCCCGCGAGTTCACCCGCCTGGTGGAGGGGCTACAGCTGCGCCTGGCTCAGGATCCGGCCGACCTCCAGGGCTGGGTGCTGCTGGGGCGGACACTGACCTTCCTCGACGAGTTCGAGGCCGCAGGTCGCGCCTTCGGCGAGGCGCTGCGCCACGGCGGGGACCGCGACCCCGAGGTGCTGGTCCGCTATGCCGATGTGCTGGCCGAGCTCGAGGTGGGCCTGTCAGGGGAGCCGACGGGGCTGATCGAGCGGGCACTCGCCATCGACCCCGAGCACGTCCACGGGCTGTGGCTGGCCGGCACCCGGGCGTACCAGGATGCGGCCTTCGATGAGGCTCGCGGCTACTGGGAGCGGCTGCTGGCGGTGCTGCCGGCGGAATCTCCCGAGGCCGAGGTGATCCGCGGCAACCTGGCGGAGCTGACGCAGCGCTAGGCGAGAAAGAGTTCAGGAGGCCGAGATGACCGTTCGCTTCACCCCGGAGACCCTGCGCACGCTGCGCCAGGTGCCACTGTTCACCGGCCTCGCCGACGACACCCTGACGCTGCTGGCCCGGGGCGCCCACGAGCGCTGCTGCCCCCGCGGCACCCGGCTGTTCGCCCAGGGGGAGCCCGCGGATCGCTTCTACGTGGTGCTCGATGGCTGGGTGAAGCTCTACCGCGACAGCCCCGACGGCAGCGAGTGCATGGTGGGGCTCTTCACCCGCGGCGAGTCCCTCGCCGAGGCGGCGATGTTCGATCGCCAGGGCTTTCCGGTGAACGGCGGTGTCGCCGAGGATGCCCGGCTGCTGGTCTTTCCGGCGGAGCCCTTCCTGGACACCCTGCACAAGCACCGCGGCCTGACGCTCAACCTGCTGGCCAATCTCACCGGCATGCTGCGGGCGCTGGTGCTTCAGCTGGATCAGCTGACCAACCAGTCGACCCACCAGCGGCTGGCGGCTTTCCTGCTCTCGCTGTGCCCGGCTGATGCCCCCCGAGCCACCGTCAGCCTGCCCTGCGACAAGATGCTGATCGCCGGCCGCCTGGGCATGAAGCCGGAGAGCTTCTCCCGGGCCATGGCGCGCCTGCGGGCCTTCGGCGTGCGCTGCGAGCGCAACTGCGTTCATCTGGATGACCTGCCGGCGCTGTGCGCCTTCGCCCGGGGCGGCGAGTCACGCCCCCTTCCCGCCTGCCCCGGCCTCAACGGCACCCGGGCGTCAGGCGGCGTTTCTTCACGACCCATGACATAAGTCAACGCTCCGGTGTGCCACTTGACAGTGGTCAAGTGAGAAAAGAAGTAGAACTGCTACTACTTATTGGCAGGTGGAGGGTGTCTCCCCGGGTTGTCGATCGCCGACCCGGGCCACGTGAGGCTCTCTCCAGACCCTACCCCACGGGGAAACAGAGCGAGGCACGTTATGCAAAAGAATGCACTGAGCAAGGGGATCTTCGCCCTCAGCTTCCCGCTGGCCGCCATGATGGCGGGTGGCGTGCAGGCTGAGGTACCGGAGATGTCGGCCGATGAGCTGGACCGAGCCGGCGATATCTACTTCTCCCGCTGCGCCGGCTGCCACGGCACCCTGCGCAAGGGCGCCACCGGTCCCAACCTGCTGCCCGAGACCACCCTCGGGCTTGGCCAGCGACGCCTGGAGAGCATCATCACCTTCGGCACCGAAGGCGGGATGAACAACTTCGACGGCATCCTCGACGAGGAGGAGATCGAGCTGATCTCCAAGTACATCCAGCAGACGCCGGAAGAGCCGCCGGAGATGTCCCTGGCCGATATCCGCGAGACCTGGAAGATCGTCGTTCCCCAGGAAGAGTGGCCCAGCGAGCCCCAGCACGAGCGCAATTGGGAAAACTTCATGGTCACCATCCTGCGTGACCGCGGCGCCATGGGCATCATCGACGGCGACACCAAGGAGCTGGTCACCGAGGCCGAGACCGGCTACGCCGTGCACGTGGCCAAGGAGAGCTCCGATGGGCGCTTCTGGTACGTCCAGGGCCGCGACGGCCGTCTCTCCAAGATCGACCTGTGGATGGATCCGCCCCAGGTGACCGCCGAGGTGTTCATCGGCATCGACGCCCGGGACGTGGCCGTCTCCCACTACGGCGAGTGGAAGGACAAGTACGTCATCGGTGGCGCCTACTGGCCGCCCCACTTCGTGATCGCCGACGCCGAGACCATGGAGCCGCTCAAGGTCGTCTCCACCCGCGGCTACGACACCGAGGGCAACTACGTCCACGAGGCCCGCGTCGCGGCGCTCTACAACACGCCCCACGCGCCGAGCTTCCTGGTCAACGTCAAGGAGACCGGCCAGGTCTGGCAGGTCGACTACAGCGATCTCGATAACCTGCGCATCGAGCAGATGGAGACCTCCGAGTTCCTGCACGACGGCTTCTTCGACCCCACCGGGCGCTACTTCCAGATCGCCGCCAATTACAACAACAAGATGGTGTTCGTCGACACCGAGACCCGCAAGCGCGTGGGCATGCTGGAGACCGGCATGATTCCCCACCCGGGCCCCGGCGCCAACTGGGATGATCCCGAGTGTGGCCCCGTAGCCGGTACCACCCACCTGGGCGAGGGGCGCATGACCTTCTGGGGCAACGACCCCGAGGGACATCCGGACCAGGCCTGGGAGATCTGCGGCAGCGTCGAGACCGACGGCCCCGGCCTGTTCGTGCGTAGCCACCCGGAGTCCGACAACGTCTGGATCGACCAGGCGATGCACCCGGAGGCGGACGTCAACCAGTGGGTCATGGTCATGAACAAGGAGACCCGCGAGCTGACCCCGATCCACGTGGCCGATCGTCCCGCCGAGCATGACGCCGTGGCGGTGCACATGGAGTACGACCAGACCGGTACCGAAGTGTGGGTCTCCATCTGGGCCCGCGGCCGCGGCCACCAGGATGACGGCGCCATCATCATCTACGACGACAAGACCCTGGAAGAGAAGGCCCGGGTCGAGAACCTCAACACGCCCACCGGCAAGTTCAACGTCTACAACCGCAAGAACCACGTCGGCTGAGCCGAACGGCCGGAGCGCCTGGGGGCGCTCCGACCTCTTTTCCAGCCATTCATGCCTTCCCGAAAGCAGGACGCCGGAGTGGCTGGGCAAGGGGCCGGGCACCATAACGAATGCAAGGCATCGCGAGAGCAGATACCTGCTGTCATGACATTTTCGGGAGACTGACATGGTGAGGGAGCGACTGCGCAACTGGCGCAAGATCACGATCATGGGGGCGTCGCTGGGGGCCGTGGCGCTCTTCTTCGTGGCGGGGATCATCTTCTGGGGCGGCTTCAACACCGTGATGGAAGCCACCAACAACATGAAGTTCTGCAGCTCCGCCTGTCACGAGATGACCTGGGTCTACGAGGAGTACGAGGACCGACCCCACTTCCGGAACCCCACCGGGGTGGGCGCCGAGTGTTCGGACTGCCACGTGCCCGACGCCTGGGGGCCGAAGATGATCCGCAAGATCCAGGCCAGTCGCGAGGTGTGGCACTGGATGCTGGGCACCGTGGACACCAAGGAGAAGTTCGACGGCAAGCGGCTACAGCTTGCCGAGAACGTCTGGCGTTCCATGCTACGCACCGATTCCCGCGAGTGCCGCAATTGCCACGACTGGTCCGCCATGGACCTGGAGCAGCAGCCGGCCCGCGCCGCCCGCGAGCACGCCCGGGGCTTCGAGCAGGGCCAGACCTGCATCGAGTGCCACCAGGGCATCGCCCACGAGCTGCCCGAGGCCTGGGACGAGTCTCCCGTTTGGGCGGCCCGCTTCGAGCATGACACCGAGGCCGACCTGGACCGTGGCGAGCCGGCCATGCCGCTGGAGGCCGAGCAGCTGGGCGAGGCCGTGGCCGCCGAGGGCGATATCGCCTCCGGCCTTGCCTGGGACGAAGTTCCGGCACTGGACGTGACCCTGTTCCTGCCGGGCCAGGCCTCCATCGAGTGGATCCAGGACGGCAGCGAGCATGGGGGCGGTCGCGCCTTCAGCTTCGGCGATCGCTGCATCTGGTGCCACCAGGACGAAGAGGCCGACATCGGTGCCCTGGCAACCGGCGCCGAGAAGATCGAGACCTACGACCTGGGCGACAAGCGCGGCCACATCCCGATGACCGTGCAGACCGCCTTCGATGACGACTACCTCTTTATGCGCTTCCAGTGGGAGGACGCCGAGCACGCGCCGCTGCCCTTCGTCGATGGCGGCATGATGGACCCGGAGAACGAGACCAAGCTGACCGTGAGCTTCGCCGACGATCGTGTCG
This sequence comes from Halomonas salsilacus, assembly GCF_051216275.1. Classification (NCBI taxonomy): domain Bacteria; kingdom Pseudomonadati; phylum Pseudomonadota; class Gammaproteobacteria; order Oceanospirillales; family Halomonadaceae; genus Halomonas; species Halomonas salsilacus. Next base: position 80,174 of record NZ_JBPKAQ010000010.1, on the reverse strand, counting down.
ACATGGCCGACCGCGGGGGCTGCTGGGCAAGCTGCCACCACGATTCCGCCTACATGCCGGACGCCCCCGAGGCGGAGGCCCTGGCACAGAGCGAGCTGGCCGAGCGCCTCGACCTGATGAGCGGCAACGGCGTGACCAAGTACCTCACCGAGAGCCGTACCGAGGTGGAGGTGCGCGGTCGTCGCGGCGCCGCCCGCGGCGGCTGGGACAAGCTCAAGGAGAGCGAGGAAATCGACGAGCTGTTCGGCGGCGGGGTCTACCTGGACATGGCCCGCTACAAGAGCGGCAGCGAGCGCACCGAGTCCGGCTACATCCTCGACGAGCGCCACTTCAGCGACAGCGAGGCCGTGGTGTTCAGCGCCGGCAAGGAAGACGGCGTCTGGACCGCCTTCCTGACCCGCGCGCTGAGCACCGGTACGCCGGGCGACAAGCCGCTGGCCCTGGACGGTAAGTACAACGTCAACTTCGCGCTCCACGATGACCACGCTGCCTCGCGCTTCCACCACGTCTCCTGGCAGTTCGGCCTGATGTTCGGTGCCGACGAGGTGGACGAGGAGATGGTCGAGATCAACGCCACGCGCATCGAGCGCTGAAAGAAGGAGATGGAATGAGCCAAGCGAGGCAACGCCGCGGCTGGATCGGCGCCCTGGCGCCGGCCCTTATGCTGATCGGCGGGACGGCCCTGGCCGCCCCGGCCATCACCGGCTACGGCAGCGTGGAACTCGGCATGTCCCCCGACGAGGTGCGCGAGCGCCTGACCGGGGATGGCGTCACCGAGGTGACCGAAGCGCAGACCGCCGACGGCGATCTGCTGATCGACGGTCGACTGGGGGGAAGTCCGGCGCCCGGCGATCCGGCAGTGGAAACCGACCTGCGCTATGTCTTCCCGGCGGGCAGCGAGCGCCTCGCCCTGGTGGTGGCATTCCACCCCGAGGTGGCCGACCACGCCGCGGTGAAGGCCGAGCTCACGGCCCAGTACGGCAAGCCCTGGGAGGAGGAGATAGCCGAATGGTGGTTGGAGCAGCTGGCCGACGGCATGCCCGAGACCCCGCTGGGTTTCTCCGCCTGGGGCGGTGACGAGCAGCAGCGCCACCGCTTCGTTCGGCTGTGGACCTTCGAGGAGTATCTCACCGTGGAGACCCTGGACACCCGGCTGCTGTCCGGCCGGGAGTAATGTAGCTACATGACCCCAATCGGCCGCCTTCATCGCCTGTGGAGCGAGGGGCGGCCCTTTTGATGGGGTGCGCGGCGCGCGGCGCGGGTCAGACCCTTCTCGCGTCAGTCGGTATCCCTCAGGCACTGGCGCCGGGCGCGATCCATGGCCTCGGCGGCACCCTCCAGTGAAAACACCATGAACCAGGGGTCGTCCTCGGCGCGCATCATCCGCAGGCGCAGGGTCTCGCCACGCCGCATCTCCTCCAGCAGCAGTGCCGGTTCCTCCAGCAGGAACTGCACGTAGAAGCCGCTGTCACCGCGCTCGGTGATGAACTCCGCCGTCCCGCTGTGGATGGTCTCATGGTCCACCCGGAGGTCGCCCGGTACCCGGTTGGCCACCCGGCTCTCCGCCTGGCGCTCGCCCAGGTCGACGCGCAGCTCCAGCCAGGGCCGCTCGCAGGCCGCGGGAGTGACGTTGACGCTGAACAGGGAGTCGCTGTAGCTGCTGGCCTCCAGGGCGCGGTAGTGACGCTCCTCGCCCAGCACCAGGGTCAACGACTGCCACTGGCCGTGGGCCTCGGCATCGAGAGTATTGTAGACGGCGGCCGTGGCGCTGGTCTGGGGCAGCAGCGTGGCCAGCAGCAGGGGCGCGGCGACGGACAGGGCAGGTTTGAGCCTGGACTTGGGCTTTGACATGAACTTTGACATGGGCATGGGCGGGCTCAGTCGAAATCGCGGCTGGGCAGCAGCCAGCCGTCGCCGGGGCGGTGGCCGGCCTGCTCCGCCTGCTGGTACTGGGCCACCATCTCGTCGGTGATGGCGGCAAGGGCCTCATCGATGCCGGCATGGTCGTCGCTGTTCTCGAAGGAGGGCTCGGCCTGGAGGGGGGTCTGCAGGTAGTGGCTCTGCTCGCAGGTGACACGCTCGCTGCCTGCCTCTCGGTAGCAGCGGATGCGGATCGGGGTGGAGATCTCGCCGAGCTGGAAGATCATCTCGCTGACCAGAAAGCGCTGCTGATGGATCAGGGGGTGGCGCAGGGCGGCCGGGGTGTCCATGGGCATGGCTCTCCTGAGGGATCCGTCAAGGCTCGCCCGGAAGGGCGTTGCGGTCAACATAGCACCCGGCCCAGAGGGGGAAAAGGCCAATACCTTGATCTGGATGCGTTGTCGGACTCGGCAAACTACCCCATGCTTCATCCTCAAAGAGGTTTTCCGGATGCATGTTATAGGTCCGGCCGATTCGATCCGAAGGTGGAGTGTCACGTGACAAGTGTCCTGCGACCCTGGCGGGTGATCCAGACGCTGCTGATGGCAGTTGCGCTGCTGGCGTCGGGCCTGTCGACCATGGCCCAAGCGGCCGAGTGGCTGCCGGTCGTCTTTCCCGAGGCGGACGCGGTCGGCGAGCCGATCGCGGAGCCGCCGGTGGTGCCGGTGCTGCGCGATGGCGAGACCGTGGGCTACGTCTTCGAGACCAACGATATCGCGCCGATTCCCGCCTACTCGGGCCATCCGGTCAACATGCGGGTCGGCATGACGCTGGACGGCCGCATCACCGGGGTCGAGGTGCTCGACCACTCCGAACCGATCATGCTGATCGGCATCCCCGAGACGGTGCTCGATGACTTCGTCGGCCAGTATGCCGGCAAGTCGGTGCGTCAGAAGGTGCGGGTGGGCCTGTCACGTCAGCAGCGCGAGGGCTACGAACACGTGGATGCGGTCTCCGGTGCCACCGTCACCGTGGTGGTGATGGGCGAGGGGATCATGCGCTCGGCGCGGCGGGTGGCCCGGGAACTGGACATCCTCGAGGACGGCGTGGCCGAGCCTGCCACGGTGCGCACCGACCTCTTCGAGGAGGCGAGCTGGGATGACCTGGTGGCGGAGGGCGCCGTTGGCCACCTGCACCTGACCCGCGGCGAGGTGGACGAGGCCTTCGTCGGCACCGCTGCCGAGGGGGTCGAGGCGACCCCGGAGGGGCGCGAGGACGAGACCTTCATCGACCTCTATTTCGCCTACCTCAACGTGCCTACCGTGGGCCGCAACCTGCTCGGCGAGCGGCAGTTCGAACAGCTGATGGAGGGCCTGGGCGAGGATGAGCATGCCCTGGCGATCATGGCCAACGGGCGCTACTCCTTCAAGGGCTCCGGCTTCGTGCGCGGCGGGATCTATGACCGCATCATGATCCACCACGGCGGGCGCACCGACCAGTTCCACGATGCCGACATGCGCCGCCTATGGGGCATCGAGGCCGAGGGGGCGCCGCGCTTTGCCGAACGCGACATCTTCATCCTGCGCGAAGAGACCCGCTTCGATCCGGGGCAGGCCTGGGAACTGGAACTGCTGGTGCGCCGCCAGGTCGGCGCCCTGGACACCGAGTTCGCCGGCTTCGACGCCGAGCTCAAGGTGCCGGAGCGCTTTCTTGAGATCCCCGAGCCCGTGGCCGATGCCATGCTCGAGGCCGAGACCACCCAGCTGTGGGTCTCGGTGTGGGAAGACCGCGTCACGCATATTGTGGTGCTGGGGGCCGGCCTCGGCCTGCTCACCTTCATCCTGCTGTTCCAGGACTGGCTGGCCAAGCGGCCGCGGCTGCTACACACGATTCGCTACGGCTTCCTGGTCTACACCGTGGTGTTCATCGGCTGGTACGCCCTGGCCCAGCTCTCGGTGGTCAACATCCTCACCTTCTCCCATGCCCTGTTCACCGACTTCCAGTGGTCCAACTTCCTGATGGATCCGATGATGTTCCTCCTCTGGAGCTTCGTGGCGGTCACCCTGCTGCTGTGGGGACGCGGCGTCTACTGCGGCTGGCTGTGCCCCTTCGGCGCCATGCAGGAGCTGATCAGCGCGGTGGCCCTCAAGCTCAAGGTGCCCCAGTTCGAGCTGCCCTTCGCGGTGCACGAGCGGCTGTGGGCGCTCAAGTACATCATCCTGCTGGGGCTGTTCGCCCTCTCCCTGCAGTCGCTGGGCCAGGCCGAGATCTACGCCGAGGTGGAGCCCTTCAAGACCGCGGTGCTGCTCAAGTTCCAGCGCGAGTGGGGCTTCGTGCTCTACGCCGTGGTGCTGCTGGTGATCAGCGCCTTCAACCACAAGTTCTACTGCCGCTATGTCTGCCCGCTGGGCGCCGGCCTGGCGATCCCCGCGCGCATCCGCCTGTTCGACTGGCTGCGCCGTCACAAGGAGTGCGGCAAGCCCTGCCAGATCTGCGCCAACGAGTGCCATATCCAGGCGATCCACCCGGATGGACAGATTAACCCCAACGAGTGCCACTACTGCCTGGACTGCCAGATCACCTACCACAACGACCGCAAGTGCCCACCCATGGTAGTGCAGCGCAAGAAACGCGAGAAGACGACTCGGCTGAGCAGCAAGGCGGCCGAGGCCCGGCGGATTCCCGCCACCGAGGTGGGGGGGGACGGCGGCTGAGGGGCAACCGAACCGCTGGCGGCGCCGCGCCCCGGGGCAGGGCGCCGCAACGGAAAACGAAAGGCCGGCCGCTGAGTCGGCGACGAGATCTCATCTCGACAACGAAACGGAGAAGCGTCATGAGCGACAAGCATAAGGGTGACCAGCCCACCGGGACCGTCAACGAGGGGCGCCGCCGCTTCCTGGCGGGTAGCGCCGCGGTGGGCGCGGCCAGCATGGCCGGTGCCGCCGGTGTGGCGGGCGTAGGCGCCTTGACCCGCAGCCAGCCGGTCCAGGCGCAAGGCAACGGTGGAAGTGCCGCCCATATCCAGGTGGCGCCGGGTGAACTCGACGAGTACTACGGCTTCTGGAGCGGTGGTCACAGCGGTGAGGTGCGCGTCTACGGCGTGCCCTCCATGCGCGAGATCATGCGCATCCCGGTGTTCAACCACTGCTCGGCCTCCGGATGGGGGATGACCGACGAGTCGAAGCGGATCATGGGCGACAGCCACCGCTTCACCAACGGTGACGCTCACCATCCCCACGTGAGCTATACCGACGGCAGCCACGATGGCCGCTACCTGTTCATCAACGACAAGGCCAATACCCGGGTGGCGCGGATTCGCCTCGATGTCTTCAAGACCGACGCCATGGTGACGGTGCCCAACGTCCAGGCGATCCACGGCCTGCGCCTGCAGAAGGCCCCGCGCACCGGCTATGTGTTTGCCAACGGCGAGTACATGATCCCGCAGCCCAACGACGGCCGCGACATCAACGACCCGTCGAAGTACTACACCCTGTGGAATGCCATCGACGCCGATACCATGGAGGTGAAGTGGCAGGTGATGGTGGACGGCAACCTGGACAACATGGACGCCGACTACACCGGCAAGTACTGCGCGGCGACCTGCTACAACTCCGAGGGCGCCGTGGACCTGGCCGGCAAGATGCGCGCCGACCGCGACTGGGTGACCGTCTTCAGCATCGAGCGCATCGAGGCGGCGGTGGCCAACGGTGACTTCATGACCATCGGCGACTCCGAGGTGCCGGTGGTGGATGGCCGCAAGAGCTCCGACCTCAACGTCACCCGCTACGTGCCGGTGCCGAAGAACCCCCACGGCCTCAACACCTCCACCGACGGCAAGTACTTTATCGCCGCCGGCAAGCTCTCGCCCACCGTCACCATGATCGAGATCGCCAGGCTCGACGACCTCTTCGATGGCAACCTCGACGATGAGCGTGACGTGGTGGCCGCCGAGCCGGAGATCGGCCTCGGGCCGCTGCACACCACCTTCGACGGCCGTGGCAACGCCTACACCACGGTGTTCATCGACAGCCAGGTGGTGAAGTGGAACATGGAAGACGCCGTGCGCCACTACAACGGCGAGGACGTCGAGTACATCCGCCAGAAGATCGACGTCCACTACCAGCCGGGCCACAACCACGCGACCCTCTCCGAGTCCAAGGATGCCGATGGCAAGTACTTGTTCTCGCTTAACAAGTTCTCGAAGGACCGTTTTCTGCCAGTGGGCCCGCTGCACCCCGAAAACGATCAGATGATCGACATCTCCGGCGACGAGATGGTGCTGCTCCACGACACGCCCACCTTCGCCGAGCCCCACGATGCAGTGATCATCCGCCGCGACCAGATCCAGACCAAGCAGGTTTGGGAGCGCGACGATCCCTACTTCGCCGAGACCATTCGTCGGGCCGAGGAGGATGGCGTCAACGTCGATACCGACAACACCATCATCCGCGATGGCAACAAGCTGCGGGTCTACATGACCTCGGTGGCGCCCAACTTCGGCGTCACCGAGATCCCGGCCAAGGTGGGCGACGAGATCACCGTGACCATCACCAACCTCGACCGCATCGAGGATCTCTCCCACGGCTTCTGCGTGGTGGATCACGGGGTCAGCATGGAGATCAGCCCGCAGCAGACCGCCTCGATCACCTTCACCGCCGACAAGCCCGGGGTGTTCTGGTACTACTGCAACTGGTTCTGCCACGCCCTGCACATGGAGATGGTCGGCCGCCTCTTGGTCGAGCCGGCATGATCTCGCGGCACATGATCCCACGGCAATAGGCCAGCGGCAGCACCTGCCGGGTCGGCGCAGCGCGCCGGCTCGGCAGGCCCCCTTCGACATGCAGAGAACACCATGTCATCAAGATGGTTACTCCCTCTTCTCTTCCTGCTGCTGCCTGGCCTCGCCCTGGCCGCCGAATGGCGCGCCATACCCGGCGAGACCCCGCTGCAGCAGGTGCTGGAAGCCGCCGCGCCCGGTGACACGGTGCGGGTGGCCGAAGGCATCCACCTCGGCAACTTCGTGGTCGAGGTGCCCATCACTCTGGTCGGCGAGCCCGGTGCCGTGCTCGACGGCCAGCGCCAAGGCACGGTGCTGACCGTCGCCGCCCCCGGCACCACGGTGCGCGACCTACATATCCGCGAGGACGGCGCGAATATCAACGAGATCGACAGCGGCATCTTCGTGGCCCGTGAGGCGGCGGGGACACGGCTCGAGAACAACCGCATCGAGGCCCGCGGCTTCGGCATCTGGCTGGATGCCGTGCCGGACGTGGCGGTGGTCGGCAACCGCATCAGCGGTGACACCTCGCTGCGCTCCCAGGACCGCGGCAACGGCCTGCAGCTCTACAACGTCACCGGCGCCGAGATCATCGGCAACGAGGTGTGGGAGGCCCGCGATGGCATCTATATCGATGTCAGCAACCACAACCGGCTGATCGGCAATCTGCTGCGCGACCAGCGCTACGGCGTGCACTACATGTTCTCCCACGCCAATGAGCTGCGCGACAATGAGACCCGCAACAACCGGCTCGGCTATGCGCTGATGCAGTCGCGCCAGCTCGAGGTGGTGGGCAACCGCTCCATTCGCGATCAGAACTACGGCTTCCTGATGAACTTCATCGTCGATTCGGTGATTGCCGAGAACATCGCCATGGAGGCCCAGCGGGGCGGCATGACGGCAGCCTCTGACGGACACGCCATCAGTGGCACCGAGGGCAAGGCGCTGTTCGTCTACAACTCGCTGTTCAACGAGATCCGCGACAACCTCTTCGCCCGCACCGAGATCGGCATCCACATGACCGCCGGCTCCGAGGACAACGCGTTCCACGGCAACGCCTTCGTCGGCAACGAGACACAGGTGAAGTACGTGGCGCTGCGCGAGCAGGAGTGGTCCTTCGAGGGCAGCGGCAACTACTGGAGCGACTACCTGGGCTGGGACCTCAGCGGTGACGGCCTGGGCGACATTCCCTACGAGCCCAACGACTCGGTGGACCGGCTGATCTGGACCTACCCCATGGCCAAGATCCTGATGAACAGCCCGGCGGTACAGGTGCTGCGCTGGGTGCAGCGGGAGTTCCCGATCCTGCGCCCGCCGGGCGTACGCGACAGCCATCCGCTGATGGCCCTTCCCGACTGGATGGCGGAGATAGTGCAATGACCCAACCGGTGATCGAGATGAGCGCAGTCGGCAAGCGCTTCGGCAAGCTGACCGCCCTTGACGAGGTGAGCCTGACCCTGGGCGAGGGCGAGGTGCTGGGCCTGATGGGCCACAACGGCGCCGGCAAGTCCACCTCCATGAAGCTGATCCTGGGGCTGATCCGACCCACCAGCGGTACCCTGAGGGTGTTCGGCCACGACCCCGGCGGCAGCGCGGCCAACGACCTGCGCCTGCGCCTGGGCTACCTGCCCGAGAACGTGCAGTTCTACGAGCAGCTCTCGGGCTTCGAGGTGCTCGACTACTTCGCCCGGCTCAAGCGCATCGGCCGCGGGGTGGTGGAGCCGCTGCTGGAGCGGGTCGGCCTGGGCCACGCCATGCACCGCCGGGTGAAGACCTACTCCAAGGGCATGCGCCAGCGCCTGGGCCTGGCCCAGGCGCTGATCGGCGAACCGCGGCTGATGCTGCTCGACGAGCCCACCGTGGGGCTGGACCCCATGGCCACCCGGGACTTTTACGGCATGGTCGACGAGCTGCGCGGGCGCGGCGTCAGCGTGATCCTCTGTTCCCACGTGCTGCCGGGAGTGGAGCGCCATATCGACCGGGCGGCGATTCTCGGCCAGGGGCGCATGCTCGCCTCAGGCAGCATCGACGAGCTGCGCGAGGCCGCCGACCTGCCGCTGGTGGTGCGCCTGCGTACCGCGCGGGCGCCGGAGAGCATCGCCCAAGCGCTGCGTGGCCACGGCGTGCTGGCCCGCCTGGCGGGCGCCGGCCGCGTCGAGCTTGAGGTGCCGGTGCGCGCCAAGATGGCGGTACTGCGCGAGCTCGTGGCGGACCCCGAGGTCGCCGACCTGGAGCTTGAGCCGCCCACCCTGGAGTCCCTTTACGCCCATTTCGACGGCACCCTTGGCGACCGGGCGGAGACCACACAGGCCCCCGCGCCGGCATTCGACGCGCGAGAGGGAGTCAGCGCATGAGAAACCTGTTCATCGTGGCCGGCAAGGAGTTCCGCGACGGCCTGCGCAACCGCTGGGTGCTGGCGATCACCCTGGTGTTCGGCCTGCTGGCCATCGGCCTGGCCTACGTCGGCGCCGCGGCCTCCGGCCAGGTAGGCTTCACCCGGGTCTCAACCACCATCGTCAGCCTCTCGAGCCTGGCGGTGTTTCTGATCCCGTTGATCGCCCTGATGCTGGCCTACGACAGCATCGTCGGCGAGGACGAGCAGGGCACCCTGCTGCTGCTGCTCACCTACCCCATGAGTCGGGTCGAGATCCTGGCTGGCAAGTTCCTCGGCCATGCGGTGATCCTCGGTGTCTCCACTCTGGTGGGCTTCGGCGTGGCCGGAGCGGTCATCGCAGTCCTGGGAAGCGTGGAACAGCTCGGCGAGCTGGTGACGGCCCTGGCGCTGTTCATCCTCTCGGCGATGCTGCTGGGTTGGGCCTTCATCGGCTTCGCCTATCTGATCAGCGTCAGCGTGGCGGAGAAGTCCCGGGCGGCGGGCATCGCGCTGGTGGTGTGGTTCTTCTTCGTCATTGTCTACGACCTGGCGCTGCTGGGTGTACTGGTGGGCACAGGCGGCGAGGTCAGCGAGGGGCTCTTCCACTACTTGCTGCTACTCAATCCCACCGACATCTTCCGCATCGTGAACCTGACCTTCTTCGAGGCGGCGCGGACCCAGGCGGGGCTGGCCTCCATCGGCGCCGATGCGGCCTTCCACCCGGCGCTGCTGCTCGGCGCGCTGCTGGCCTGGGTGGCGGTGCCGCTGGGCCTGGCGCTGTGGGTCTTCCGTCGCCGCGAGATCTGAACAGGAAACCAACGAATGCTGACACGCAGGAGATTCATCATCGTGCTGGGTGGCGTGACCCTGGCGGGGCTGTCCGGCTGCGGCGGCGAGGAGGAGGAGGTCGCGGCCTGCGAGCCGCGCCCCTTCCGCGACGACGACGAGTGCGCGGTATGCGGGATGTTCATCGCCGGGTTTGCCGGCCCCAAGGCCCAGGCCTGCCTGCAGGACGGGCAGCTCCTGACCTTCTGCTCCACCGCGGACCTCTTCGTGTGGCTGCTGCAGCCCGACTCGGTGCCTCAGCTGCGCCAGGCCTTTGTCCACGACTTGGGCGCCACCGACTGGGAGCATCCTTCGGAGGACGCCTTCATTCCCGCCGACGTGGCGGTCTACGTGACCGATCAGCCGCTGATGGGCGCCATGGGGCCGACCCTGGCTTCCTTCGGGAGTGAAGAGGCGGCGCGGGCCTTCATGGCGGAGCACGAGGGGCGCCTGCTGGCCTATGAGGAGGTCGATGTGCAGGTGCTCAACGACCTGGCCCGGGCGCAACTTCATCGCCCCATGTAAGCAGGGGTTGCTGGCCTTCCACGCGCAGCGCCCCCGGCAGCCTGGCTGCCGGGGGCGCTGCGGTTCTCGTTGGCGATGGCTCAAGTCGGTGTAAAGGCTCTCGCCGATGAGAGAGGTCTCAGAGCACCGGTTCGAGCAGGAAGTCCGTTGCGGCCTTCACCTCCTCGTCGCTGAGCTGTAATGCCCCGCCCTTGGGAGGCATGGCCTGGAAGCCGTTGATGGAGTGGTCATAGAGGGTCTCCATGCCCTGCTCCAGGCGCGGTGCCCAGGCGGCCTCATCGCCCTTGATGGGCGCGCCGGCGGCACCGGTCATGTGGCAGGCCATGCAGGCCTGGTTGTAGATGGCCTCGCCGTCGGGCTCGGCCTGGACGGTGGTCGAGAGGGCCAGGGCGGCGAGGCCGGTCAGGGTCAGGGTAGCCAGTCGTTTCATGAATATGTCTCCAGAATGCATCTTATGGCGTTGAAAAAATCGGATGGCGCCGATGCCTCCGATGTCTGGGCCCATGATGGCGCAGGGCCCCATGGACAGCCATGACCCATGTCATGGCGCAATTCACTGTCAAGCTTCGCCGACCCCGACCGGCAGCGCAAGCCGTTGGCCGTCAGGGGGCCAGCGGCGGGGCGGTATCGTCCTTGCGGCGGGTCAAGGGCTCGATCCTGAGCAACTGGACCAGCTGCGATTCCTGAGGCCCCAGCATGTCGGCCAGGGTGTACTTGTCGAGCACGGCGAAAAAGCCGCGCAGCGCCTCGGCCAGGATCGGCTTGAGCCGGCAGGCTGGGGTGATCTTGCACTCGTTATCCTCGCCGAAACACTCCACCAGGTTGATGTCGTGCTCGGTGTCGCGCACCAGCCTGCCCAAGCGAATATCCTCGGGTGACTTCTTGAGCAGCAGCCCGCCATTTTTGCCGCGGATGGCGGTGATGTAGCCCTGTTGGCTCAGGTCCTGGACCACCTTCATCAGGTGGTTGCGGGAGATATCGAAGCTGGAGGCGATCTCCTGAATCGTGGAGCGCTCTTCCCCCTTCACCGCCAGGTAGACGAGCACGCGCAGGGAGTAGTCGGTAAAACGGGTCAGATGCATACGGGGGCTGGCGTCTCTTGGCTTTATATTAGTCAAATTTGATAAGATAACAGGCCCTATTCTACCACTTCGCCGCCCGCGGGGGGCGAAGTGGGATCGGCTGCGGCATCGGGTCGCGTCAGCAGAAAGGTCGCCACGCCACAGAACAGGAAGGCGGTGAGGGCCAGCACCAGCGGCGCCGCGCCGCCGGCCCACAGCACCAGCCAACTGGCCAGCAGCACCACCAGCGCGAGGCGCTTGGCCCGACGTGGCACCGCTCGCTGCTCCCGCCAGGCGCACAGGGTCGGCCCCAGGCGCGGGTGCTCGTGCAACCAGCGGGCCAACCTCGGCGAGCCCTTGGGCGCCGCCCAGGCTGCCACCAGCAGGAAGGGGGTGGTGGGGAGCAGCGGCACTACCAGTCCGGCGGTGCCCAGGCCGATGCAGCCGTAGGCCAGCCCGCTCCAGGCAAGACGTGAGATTGGGTGAGTCATGGCAGGCATACCTCGCACGATGGCGGCGGTGCATTAAGTAGTATTTTATCTACATGTTATTGGTTTGCGCAAAGGTGAAGCCGGGGTGCCACCGCGTGACCCGTCTCGACCGCGTCATCCCCCCTCGCCCGGCGGCTGACCCGCGAGTGTCGGCCCGGAGGCTTGACCCAGGTCAGCTACCTCGAGAAGGGTACCGACGCCACGGGCCCTGAATGGCATACTCTGCCCCATGCGGCGGCGCCTGCGTTGCCGCCATCCGGTTCAAGAGGCTGTTTCACGATGCAAGACGACCTGCTGTTCGACCGCCCCCTGGTGGAGAAGTACGACCGCCCCGGGCCGCGCTATACCTCCTACCCCACGGCACCGCAGTTCCATGCGGCCTTCGCCGAGGACGACTACCGCGCCGCGGCCGAGCGCAGCAACCGGGCCGAGGCGCCCAAGCCGCTGTCGGTCTACGTGCATATCCCGTTCTGCAAGAGCCTCTGCTACTACTGCGCCTGCAACAAGATCATTACCCACAACACCGAGCGGGCCGCCGAGTACCTCGAGTGGCTCAAGCAGGAGATCCGGGTGCAGGGGGGGCTGTTCGATGAGTCGCGGGGCATGACCCAGCTGCACCTGGGCGGTGGTACGCCGACCTACCTGAGCAACGCCCAGCTCGGCGAGCTGATGGCGGCGCTGGACGCGGCATTCCACTTCGCCCCGCCCGCCCAGCGGGAGTTCTCCCTGGAGGTGGACCCGCGCACCGTGACGCCTGAGCAGATCCACGAGCTGCATGCCCTGGGCTTCAACCGGCTGAGCTTCGGCGTTCAGGATTTCGACCGCGAGGTGCAGGAGGCGGTGAATCGCCTGCAGAGCGAGGAGCAGGTGGTGGAGCTGGTCCAGGCGGCCCGCAACGCCGGCTTCCAGTCGGTGAGCGTCGACCTGATCTACGGTCTGCCGCTGCAGACCGTGGCCAGCTTCGACACCACCCTGACCAAGATCATCGCCCTGGCTCCGGACCGCATCGCCGCCTACAGCTACGCCCACCTGCCGGAGCTGTTCAAGGCCCAGCGGCTGATCCGCCCGGAGGACATGCCGCCGCCGGAACGCAAGCTGGAGCTGCTCGAGCTGACCATCCGCCGCCTCACCGCCGCCGGCTACGTCTACATCGGCATGGACCACTTCGCTCTGCCCGACGACGAGCTCTCCCGGGCCCGGGAGAACGGTACCCTGCAGCGCAACTTCCAGGGCTACTCCACCCACGCCGACTGCGACCTGATCGGCCTGGGGATTACCTCCATCGGCAAGGTCGGCGACACCTACAGCCAGAACGTCAAGGAGACCGCCCAGTACCAGCACCGCCTGGAAGAGGGGCGCCTGCCGGTGTTCCGCGGCTATCGGCTCAGCGATGACGATCGCCTGCGCCGCGACGTCATCAACGCCCTGATGTGCCACAACCGCATCGACTTCGCCACTATCGAGGCCGTCCACGGTATCGTCTTCCGCGACACCTTCGGCGACGCCCTCGAGGAGCTCCAGGAGATGGCCGACGACCGCTTGCTGGCGATCCGCGAGGGCGAGATCGAGGTGCTGCCCCGCGGTCGGCTGATGATGCGCAATGCCGCCATGGCCTTCGACGCCTACCTGGCGAAGAGCCAGGGTCGCTACTCCCGGACCGTCTAGCCCCTCCCGCGGCATGGCTGCGGGCAATAATCGGACGCCGCTCCGTCATCGACGCGAGCGGCATCCGGGCGTTTCGCCGCGCCAGGCCGGGCGTCTTCGCTGTCAAATGAAGATGGCTCATGATGGTCGTCGGTTTGCACCAGATATGGGGCTTGCCGAGGCGATATGGTCTATATATGGTAGGCGGGCCGCGGGTGATCGAGGGCTGCCCGGCGACATGATGCATGTCAGTGCAGCCCCGGGAACACCGGCCTAGGATGAGCGGTTCGGCGGCCTCGGCCGCATGGTTATCCTCAGGAGAGCTGTCATGTCCCTGCCGTTGTTGCCATTACCGTTACAGGCCCTGCCGCGTCTTCCCGCCCCCGCTCGCCTGATTCGCGCCGTCGATCCTCGGGTACCGGTCGGCGTCAAGCGCCGCCTGGTGGAACCGCTGCTGAACCGCACCTTCGCCGAGCCCCTCGCCGAGGGAGAGTTCGACGCCCTGGAAGGGCGCCGCATCACCCTGGCCATCGAGGATCTCGGCATGGCCCTGACCCTCACCCTCGAGAACGAGCGCCTGAGGCTGTGTACCGAGACCGGCGAGGCCACCATCCGCGGGGGGTGGCGCGAGTTCCTCTGCCTGGCCACCCGACGCGAGGATCCCGACGCCCTGTTTTTCCAGCGCCGGCTGCTGATCGAGGGTGATACCGAGCTGGGCCTGATGGTCAAGAACCTCCTCGACGGACGCGAGGAGGGGCTGGCCCAGGGGCCCTTCGGTGACCTGCTGGTCCGCCTGGAGCGGCTGGCGAGACGCACGACCTGACTCTTATTTCCGATAAACGACTTTCTTCCGGAGCCATTCGCATGAGCACTTCCACCAAGGCCGTGACGTCATCCAGCGAGGTCCCCCTGCAGGGGCCGTCCCGCGATATCTGGGACTCCAAGTACCGCCTCAAGGACCGTCATGGCAAGCCCGTGGACAAGGACGTGGGCGCCACCTGGGAGCGGGTGGCCCGGGCCCTGGCCGCGGTGGAAGGTGACAAGGCCGACGAGTGGCTGCCGAAGTTTCGTTGGGCGCTGGAGAACGGCGCCATTCCCGCCGGGCGGATCATGTCCAACGCCGGCGCCGAGGCCTACAAGCCGGCGGTGAGCCTGATCAACTGCACGGTGTCGCGCACCATCCGCGACTCCATGCACGATATCCTCGACTCCGTGGTGGATGCCGGCATGACCCTCAAGGCGGGCTGCGGCATCGGCTATGACTTCTCCACCCTGCGCCACAAGGGTGCCTTCGTGTTCGGCGCCGGTGCCGGCACCAACGGTCCCCTGGCGTTCATGGATATCTACGACAAGATGTGCTTCACGGTGGCCTCCGCCGGCGGGCGCCGCGGCGCCCAGATGGGCACCTTCGACGTTGGCCACCCGGACGTGCGCCAGTTCATCGAGGCCAAGCGCGAGGCGGGCCGCCTGCGCCAGTTCAACCTCAGCCTGCTGATCACCGACGAGTTCATGGAGGCGGTGAAGCAGGACGCCGACTGGCCGCTGGCCTTTCCGCTGCACGCCGGCGAGAAGGATGACGTCGAGCAGAGCGAGCTGATCTACCGCGACTGGCCGGTGGTGGAGGAGGGCTACACCGTCGACGCCGAGGGCCGCGTGGCCTGCCGCGTCGTCGAGGTGATCAAGGCCCGCGAGCTGTGGGACACCATCATGCGTTCCACCTACGACTTCGCCGAGCCGGGCTTCATCCTGATCGACCAGGTCAATCGCATGAACAACAACTGGTTCTGCGAGGAGATCCGCGCCACCAACCCGTGCGGCGAGCAGCCGCTGCCCCCGGAGGGCGCCTGCCTGCTGGGCTCGATCAATCTGACCCGTTTCGTCATCGACCCCTTCGGCAAGAAGCCGCGCTTCGACTGGGAGCGTTACCGCCAGGTGGTGGCGATCTTCACCCGCATGCTCGACAACGTGGTGGAGATCAGCGGCCTGCCGCTCGCCGGCCAGCGCGGCGAGATCGAGGCCAAGCGCCGCCACGGCATGGGCTTTTTGGGCCTGGGCTCGACCATGACCATGCTCAAGATCCCCTATGGCTCGCCGGAGTCGCTGGCCTTCACCGAGGAGGTGAGCCGCAACCTGGCCGTCGAGGGCTGGAAGCAGGCGCTGGAACTCTCCCGCGAGAAGGGCATGGCTCCGGCGCTGGCCGAGGACGTCGAGATCACGCCGAAGATGATGCGCGAGCGCCCCGAGCTCAAGCAGGACGGCTACGAGATCGGCGACAAGGTGCCCGGTCGCATCCTGCACGCCCGCTACAGCCGCTACTTGCAGAAGGTCGCCGAGCTGGAGCCGGAACTGGTCGCGGCACTCGCCGAGCACGGCGCGCGCTTCACCCACCACAGCTCCATCGCGCCCACCGGCACCATCTCGCTATCGCTGGGCAACAATGCCTCCAACGGCATCGAACCGTCCTTCTCGCACCGCTACTTCCGCAACGTCATCCAGTCGGGCAAGAAGACCAAGGAGCAGGTCGAGGTGGTCTCCTTCGAACTGGCGGCCTACCGCCACTTCATCGCCCCCGACGCGGTGGAGAGCGACCTGCCCGACTACTTCATCACCGCCGATTCGGTGAGCCCGAAGCAGCACGTGGCGGTGCAGGCCGCTGCCCAGGCCTGGGTCGATTCGGCGATCTCCAAGACGGTGAACGTGCCCACCGACTTCCCCTTCGAGGAGTTCAAGGACCTCTATCTGGACGCCTACCGGAGCCAGCTCAAGGGCTGCACCACCTTCCGCTTCAACCCGGAGGCCTTCCAGGGCGTGCTGGTGCGCGAGGACGATCTCAAGAACACCACCTACGTGTTCGAGCTGGAGAACGGCGAGACCGTGGAACTAGCCGGCG
Organism: Halomonas salsilacus; assembly: GCF_051216275.1. Taxonomy (NCBI): domain Bacteria; kingdom Pseudomonadati; phylum Pseudomonadota; class Gammaproteobacteria; order Oceanospirillales; family Halomonadaceae; genus Halomonas; species Halomonas salsilacus. The sequence continues at coordinate 63,727 of NZ_JBPKAQ010000010.1, read as the reverse complement.
ACGAGAAGATCATCTACGACGGCGAGGAGCACAATGCGGCGAACCTCTATGACGCGCTGAAGGAAGGCACCTATGGCAAGTGGTAAGCCAGCTCTCTGTTTGTTGCCGGTAGCGAGGGGCGCCGGGGATGGACCGCAGAGGAGGTCCTACGCCAGGGATGGCGTCAGTAGCGTACAGGGAAGTATTTACAGCGCCTCCTCACAGGTTCGTCGCCGGGTCAGCCCCGAGCGAGCGAAGCTATGTGCCTTTGAAACTCTTTCCGCAGGAGCCTGCTGATGGCCGTCGAGATCAATTCCAAGATCGTTTCCTACAGCATCAAGAAGGCGGTGGAAGAGCCGCCGTTGCCCGAGGAGAACCCGCTCACGGTGCGCATCCCCTCGCGCCCCGAGGGCACCCTGGAGGCCGTGTCAGAGAAGATCTCCTACGTCGGCGCCGAGGGGCGCAAGAAGGTCTACCTGCTGGTGTCCTTCATGCCCGTGGAGGGCGTGCTAGGGGGCAAGCGGGTGGTGGTTGAGCGCCCGGTGGAGTTCTTCTTCCCCTCCGGCCAGCTCTCCAGCGAGCACCAGTGGATCACCGCCACCATGCGCAGCCTGTCGCTGGCCGCCCGCGGTGGCTACGTCACCCAGGCAGTGGCCGACCTGCGCAAGGTGGCCTGGGACAAGGGCCTGGTGCGCTGTGGCATGAATCGCTGGGGCAAGCCGATGTTCCACGACTCCGAGGTGGCGGCCATCGCCTGGTCGATCCAGCAGATCCTCTTTCGTCGCGGCTTCCTCGACCAGGATGGCAACCAGGTGCCGGTGGAGGAGCTGGTGGCACGCTACGCCCAGCGTCAGGCCAGCGGCCACCTGTGGCATCCGCCCACCGCGGAGGAGATCGAGAAGGCCGAGCGCAAGGCCCAGCATGCCGATCACGCCAAGGGCGACGGCCCCACCGTGGTGGGCCACTGCCCCGAGTGCAACGGCGAGCTGATCATGATGGACGGCTGCCCCACCTGCTACTCCGGCTGCGGCTGGTCCAAGTGCGGGTAACAAGAGCGCGGATAAGCTGACCGCCAACCGGCGACAGCTCACCGCCCCGGGTCGCGAGAGTGGCCCGGGGCGGTGGCGTTTCAGCTATCTATTTTTTTTGTTCAAGCTCTACCAACGACATTTTTTCCTCGATTCTCTTCAGAATGGCCATGATGTCGTTGACCGAGTGAATCGCCAGATTAAACAGTGCAGCATTCTTGTCGGGGTCGTCGGGGTAGTCATGGGAAAATCCATTGCGTATCGCCCGGAGCTGTTGCCATTGCTCGCTGCTCTCGAGAAACCCCAGCTTCTCCAGCCGGTTCAACTTGTCGATCATCGGTCTGTCCTCAAAGGGCTCCTGAAGGACATCCAGAATGGCCGGCAGCAGTCAAGAGCCAATGGCATCCTGGAGTCTGCCGAAGCGCAGCACGAACTGATCGAGATCCTGAATGGCTTCGTCATCCAGAGCGCCGAGCCGTGGTCCCGTCAGTGGCAGCTCGCCTTCAAGGGATGCCAGGGCATGTTTCAAGTGGTGGACATGACGTTGGCATTGCCGCCAGGCATCTGCCAGACGGTGCTGATCCGAGCCCGTCATAGCCTGACCCCTGTGCGCTCGGCGATCTCGAAGATCGGCGGATGCTCGACGCGTCCCGGATAGTCGATGAGAAGATCGATCTTCTGCTCGCCGATTTCCCGCTGGACCTTCAGCTGAAAATCAATCTCGGCGCTTACGATCTCCTCGGTATCGGTCATGTCGGTCGAGATCAGCAGGTCGATATCGCCGCCCCGCGCGCTGTTGTCGGCGCGCGACCCGAACAGGGTAACGCATGCCCCGGTGCCGAAGCAGTCGATGGGAAGGCGTGATCATCCCGGGCGTCGAAGCCGGCGATAGGCAGGCGAATCTCGGTGTCGAAAGCGGGGAGTCGCGGCATCATGGCAGTGATTATCCCGGGAGGGATGCCCGGCTGTGGTCCATGCCGGGGCGGCCGTGCCAGTAGCCGTCGCAGATCTCGGCCTCGACCAGGGCGAGCGGGTCCGGGGCGGGTAGCTTGCCGCGGCGGGCCGCATCGAAGGCGGTAACCACCTCGGCCATGCCTTCGGGGCGCGGGCTCAGGCGGGCGATCCCGATGCCCATCTCGGCCATGCCCGGCAGCTCGTGGCGAAGATCCTGGCAGGCCCCGGAAAGGGTCTGGATCCCGTTGAGGGTGAACACCTGATCCGCCTCATGGGTGCGCAGGGCCAGGCCTTCGGGGTGCTTCTGGCAGACGAACTGGCAGCGGTCCTTGGGCTTCTGGTAGCGGCGTGCAGTGAAGCAACGCGACGACCAGGCCAGCGGCAGGTGGCCGTAGGCGAACACCTCGCAGGGTGCCTCGAGCCCCTGCTCGCGGCAGTCGGCCAGCAGCCTCGCCAGGTCGTCTTTAGACATTTCCACCGGGGCCTGCCAGCGCCGCATGCCGGCGCGGGCCAGCACCGAGAGTGTGGCCGGGTTGTAGAGGTTGAGCGACGCGCCGGCCGCGAAGGGTTGGTGCGCTGAGGAGAGGCGCTGCAGGGCGCTCTGGTCGTTGGCCTCGACCAGGAAGTCGCCGTTGTCGCACAGCTTGCGCAGGTCACGCAGGTCGGCCTCGGACTCGATCAGGGTCTGGCTGGACAGCACCACCTGCTTGCCGCTCTGGGTCAGCTCGCGTCCCAGCCCCAGCCAGTCGTCGAGCTTCATGTCGCGGCGCCGCGAGCAGACTGACTCGCCGAGGTGGACGATATCGACCGGCCAGTCGGCGGCCTCGCGATAGAAGTCGGCGTAGCGCTCGCGCGTCCAGTAGAAGAGCACCGGGCCGAGCGACAGCTGGAGCGTGGGGGTGGCGGACATGGGCTCTCTCCTATTTCCAGCGGCGCTCGTAGGCGCCCAGGGTGGTGGTGCTGCCTTCGGAGACCTCACCGAGGCCGCTCATCCAGGCGGGCTCGGCGTGAAAGCGGCCGGGGGCCCGCGCGAGGCGGTCCAGAGCCTGGCGCCAGATCCCGGCGACCTTCGACACGTAGGCCGGGCTGCGCTGGCGGCCCTCGATCTTCACCGCGCTGATGCCGAGCTCCGCGAGCTCGGGGAGCAGCTCCAGGGTGTTGAGGCTGGTGGGCTCCTCGATGGCATGGTAGGTCTCGCCGCCGACCTCGAAGCGGCCCTTGCACAGCGTCGGGTAGCCGGCGTTCTCGCCCTCGCCGTAGCGGTCGATCAGCACGCCGTTCAATCGCGACTCCAGCCCGTCAGGGGTCTGCTCCCAGCGCACATGGGCGGCCGGCGAGCAGACGCCGTGGGTATTGGGCGACTCACCGGTGAGGTAGGACGACAGGTAGCAGCGCCCCTCGGCCATGATGCACAGGCTGCCGAAGGCGAAGACCTCCAGCTCCACCGGGCTTTTTTTCGCCAGGTCGCGCACCTGGGTGATGGAGAGCACCCGGGGCAGCACGGCGCGCTTGATGCCGAACTGGTCGTGATAGAAGCGCAGCGCCTCATGGCTCGTCGCCGATCCCTGCACCGAGAGATGGCGGGCGAGCTCAGGGTGGCGGCGAGCAGCGTAGTCGAGCAGCCCCATGTCGGCCAGGATCAGGGCGTCGACGCCCAGCTCGGCGGCCTGATCCACGGCGCGGGTCCACATGCCCCAGCCGTCCGGCTGGGGGTAGGTGTTGATGGCGCAGAAGACCCGCTTGCCGCGGGCGTGGGCATAGTCGATGCCCTCGCGGGCGCGCTTGTCGGTGAAGTTCAGCCCGGCGAACTGGCGGGCGTTGGTGCTGTTCTGGAAGCCGAAGTAGACGGCATCGGCCCCTTCGTCCACGGCGCGCTTCAGGGCGGGCAGGTTACCGGCGGGGCAGACGAGCTCCATGGTGAGCCTCCTGTCGATGAAAACCCGACCATGCTAGTCGAGCTTTCCTCGGGGGCCTTTGACTGGCGTCATGGCGAGAGGGATTCGCGGGTGGCTGACGCAGGTCATGCCGGGGCCATGAGGTGGATATTCGACGAGGCCTCGCGCAAGCATCTGGCCTAGTCTTTTTCCAGGCACGCTCACCATGCGGGGTGGTCATGGATATCGAAAACCTCTTCGATGCGAGTTACTTGCGGGTACTCAGCCGGGAGGTCGAGGGGCGGGCGTTCTTCGCGGCCTTCTATGAGCGCTTCCTCGCGGCCTCCCCGGAGGTGGCAGTGAAATTTCGCCACACCGACATGGCGCGCCAGCGGGCCATGCTGAAGAAATCCTTCTACCACCTTCTGGCGTTCTACGCGTCCAGCCATGCCGACTACTATCTGCAGGAAGTAGCGGTCAGCCACAGTCGCGCGCAGCTCGACATCGCCCCGGCGCTCTATGACCTCTGGCTCGAGACCCTGATTGACACGGTTCGCGCCTACGACGACCAATTTGATGACGAGGTAGAGCTGGCCTGGCGGCTGGTGATGACGCCGGGCATCGTCTTCATGACGTTCCACTACGACCGGGGTGACGAGTGCGACGACTGAGCCCCCATGGATGATGCCCGTGGGGGGTGACGCTGTGGATCCATTTGATTGCCGGATCAGGAAAGTGAGCCGGCCGGGGGTCTCAGCCGGCGCGTTCGAAGAGCAGGTTGTTCTCCAGGTGAATATGCTGCATCAGGTCATCGCGGAACTCGCGCAGCCCGGTGTAGAGGGCGCGCCAGGTGGTGCAGGCGCCCTTGGGGGATGTGATGTTGTTGGTCAGCGCCAACACCTGCTCGAGGTTTTCGCCGTGGTCGTCGTGCTCGTGGCGCATCACCGCGATGGGCCCCTGGGCCTGGGCGCCCATCCCGCGGCGCAGCATCGGGAAGAGGATCTGCTCCTCCTTCTGCATATGGCTCTCCATCTCCTGATGGAGGGTGGTGAGCAGGTCGGCCAGGCCGTTGGGGCAGGTGTCGCGCTCGCCGTGGACCTGCTCGACGCGACGGGCCATGCGCACCAGTTCGGGCAACTGCTGACGATGGACGTCGTGATAGCGGGTCAGGATGTGGTCGATCAGTTCGTTGTTGCTGGCCTCCCGCCAGTCGCGCTCGTCGCTCTCGCCTTTCGGCAGCCCTTCGAGCTCGGCAACCAGGGCCTCGGGGGCCAGGCCGATGCGCTCGGCGGCCTCGCGCAGGCTGATGCGTCCGCCGCAGCAGAAGTCGATGTTGTGGTCGCGGAACACCCGGGTCGCGCCGGGCAGGGTCAGGGCGGTGCGGCCGACGCTCTGTTCGATCAGGCTCATGGTGACGTCCTCTTGGGGTGATGGTCTCTGCAGGGCAGTCAGTGCATTAAGATGTAGATTTAATACTTCTTTTGGCGGGGCTGACATGGGGCGAATTGTCGCCCCCCGACTTGCCCCTTACTGCCCGCTGCGGTAAGCCCGGTGGCTCGAGCTGAGGTAGCGGCTCCGTGAATTCTCCCTTGACGAAGAGGGAGCAGCATCTAATCATCAAGATGCATAATGAATGCATCTTGTTGGCGGGTCGAAACCGGGAGGGGGCACCATGATCAAGGTACGGCTCTATCGCTACCACCCCGAGCAGGATGTCCTGCCGCGGATGGAGACACTGGAGGTCGAGGAAGGCTTCCGCAAGGCCATGGTGCTGGACGTCCTCGAGCATCTGAAGCAGCAGGATGCCACCCTGGCCTACCGGCGCTCGTGCCGTGAAGGGGTGTGCGGTTCCGACGGCATGAACATCAATGGCAAGAACGGCCTGGCCTGCATCACGCCGGTCGCTGACGTGCTCGGGCGCTCGGATACCCTGACCCTGCGCCCGCTGCCCGGCATGCCGGTGATCCGCGACCTGGTGGTCGATCAGACCCTGTTCTTCCGCCAGTTCGAGAGGATTCGCCCCTGGCTGATCAACGACGAGCCCCCTGCGGCCATCGAGCGGCGGCAGAGCCCCGAGGATCGCGACAAGCTGGACGGGCTCTATGAGTGCATCCTCTGCGCCTGCTGCAGTTCGGCCTGCCCCTCCTGGTGGTGGAATCCTGACAAGTACATCGGCCCGGCCGGCCTGCTGCAGGCCTACCGCTTCCTGATCGACAGCCGCGACACCGCCACCGATGAACGCCTGGCGGCCCTCGACGATCCCTTCAGCGTGTTCCGCTGCCGGCAGATCGCCAACTGCACCTGGGTGTGCCCCAAGGGGCTGAATCCCCTGCGCGCCATTGGCCATATCAAGGCGATGCTGCTGACGCGCGGCAGCTGAGCCGAGCCGCCGTACATATAACGACACGCCCCGGCATGTCCGGGCCGTGTCGTCGTGCTTGCGGGGCCGCTCGGGCTCAGGCGGCGTCGAGGGGGCGCGAGGGGCCAAAGTGCTCGTAGTGGCGACGCTCGGCCGGCACGCCGAGATCGGCGAGTGCCTGGTCCACCGCGGTCATGAAGCCCTGGGGACCGACGGTGTAGCAGCGTGCCTTCTCGGGCAGCAGTCGCGCCAGCAGCTCGCGATCGATCCGGCCGATATGGTCGGCGCCATCGCCGCTCTCGTGCACTGTCACCGCCTGTAGCTGCTCGGGATGGGCGTCGGCCAGGGCCGCCACCTCGTCGGCGAAGGCGTGGTGCTCGGCGTCCAGGGCGGCGTGCAGATAGACCACTCGGCGGCCCTGAGCCAGGGCCTGGCGGGCCAGGGGCAGCATCGGCGTCTGGCCCACCCCGCCCGAGGCCAGCAACAGCGGTTCGTCCCCGTCGACCAGCGTCAGGTCGCCGGCCGGCGGCAGCAGCTCCAGGGTGTCACCCACGCCCAGCACATCGTGGAAGTGGCGGCTGGCACGACCGCCAGGCTCGCGCTTGATGGAGATCCGATAGCGGGTGCCGTTGGGCACGTCGGAGAGGCTGTAGTGGCGGTAGACGGGTTCGCCATCAAGGGTCAGCCGCACGCCGATGAACTGGCCCGGCTCGTGATCGGCCACCGGCCCGCCGTCCACGGGTTCCAGCACGAAGGAGCGGATCACCGCGCTCTCCTGATGGGTCTCGACGATGCGGAACTCGCGAGTGCCCCGCCAGCCGCCGGGCCGTCCCTCGAACTCACGGTAGCGCTGCTCCTCCAGTTCGATCAGCAGTCCGGCCAGTTCATCGTAGAGGCCGCTCCAGGCTGCGGCGACCTCCGGCGTCACGGCGTCGCCCAGCACCTCGCCGATGGCGGCCATCAGGCATTCGCCGACGATGGGGTACTGCTCGGGCCGGATGTCCAGGGAGATATGCTTGCCGACCACCGTGGCCAGGGCGCCGCGGGCCTGCTGGGGATCCTGGCGCAGCCCCACATAGGCCAGCACGGCACCGGCCAGGGCCCTGGGTTGCCCGCCGTCCTGCTGGTGGGCCTCGTTGAACAGCGGCTTCACCTCGGGATAGCGGGCGAACATCAGCGGGTAGAAGCGCTGGGTGATGGCGTCGAGGTGCTCGGCCACCAGCGGTGCTGTGGCATCGATCAGGCGCTCATGATCTCTATTGAGCATGAAAATCTCCGTCGTAGGGGGGATGTTTTTAATATGCATATAAAATACATCTTTTTGGACGGCGCTGTCATGGGGCGAATTGTCGCTCCTGCCATCCGGCGAAGAGAGCGGGGTCGGATACGCGCGGACCGGGGCTGGCCCGGCCCGCGCCAGGATGGGGGGCCGCTATCGGCTCACAGCCCGATGCGGTGGGCCCGGTGGGTGAAGAAGATGCCGCTGGGCGACTGCGCCGGCAGGCGGGCCAACTCCTCGAAGGTGTGTGTGTCATAGACCACAACGTGGCCGCTGTCCCGGGCGGAAATCCAGATGTGCTCGCCGCGGGGGGTGAACTCCTTGTGCAGGATCGACTCGCCCGGGGAGAGGGTTTCGATCACCTCATGGGTGCGGGTGTCGATCACCTGGACCCGGTCGTTGTCGGGGTGGGCGAAGGTGACCCATACCTGCTTCTCGTCGGGGCGGCTCATCACGAAGATCGGCTGGCCGTGCACCTCGATGCGCTCGGTCAGCGACCAGTCGCGGGCGTCGGCTACCAGCACCTCGTTGCGGCCCACGGCGGGGAAGAAGGCCTGGTCGCCGGCCATGGCCCACCCCTCCAGGTGGGGCATCTTGTAGACCGGCAGGCGCTCCTCGCCGCGCCCGTAGTCAGGCAGGATGCGTTGTACGCCGTTCTCGGGGTGCCAGAGGTCGAGCAGCGCCATGCCATCTTCGCCGAACAGCCCGGCAATGTAGTAGCGCCCGTTGGCGGTGATCAGGGCGTCGTAGGGCATGCTGCCCACATCGCGATACTTCGTCAGCTCGGGTTCCTGCGTGGACATGTCCAGGGTCCAGATCTCGCCGGCCTCGAACAGGCTGAACACGAACAGGTTGCCCGGTGCGTCCACCACGCCGACCACCTTGGCCTGGTCGATGGTGCCATCGGCCTTCTCGTAGCTGGCCGGCACATCGATGACCAGCTCCATGGTCTCGACGTCGAACACCTTCACGCCGCCTGGCTCGTAGTTGCCCACCGCCACGAAGCGGCCGTCCTGAGAGATGGCACCGCCGATGCTGTTGCCGCCCTGGATGATGCGCCCGTCGATCTCGCCGGTGAGCAGGTCGAGCCGGGTCAGGCCACCGTCGCGGCCGAACACGAAGGCGTGGCGGGCGTCGCGGGTGAACTTCACCGAGGCGTGGGAGAGGTCGCCGAAGCCCTCGATGTGCTTGAGCACCCGCTTGTGGGTGGTGTCCACCAGGACCACGCTGCCGGTGGCGCGCTCGATCACCACGCCCAGGTCGCCGGTGCCGCGAATCTCCACGGCGGGTTCAGCCAGGGCGGGACCGATGGCCAGCAGGGCGAGGGCACCGGCCGCGAGCAGGGTCTTCAAGGGGCGGGTCAACAGCATGGCGTTCTCCTCGGGGGAATCAGTCGTCCAGTGTCTTCAGGCGGTTGTCGGTCTGCAGGTGCTCGGCAATCCAGCGGGCTTCCTCTTCGCTGAGCAGCGCCTTCCAGCCCGGCATGGCGGAGCCGGGAATGCCGTGGCGAATGATGTGCGTAAGCGCCTCGGGGCTCAGGGCCTGCATGCGGTCCTGGGGCAGGGCGGGGCCCAGGCCGCCGCGCAGGGTCATGCCGTGGCAGGAGCCGCAGTCCTGGTAGAGCAGGGTCTCCAGGCGCTCGGGGTTCGGCGCGACGGCGTCCTGGCTCTCCGCCAGGGCCACCTGGGGCAGCAGCCAGGCCAGGCCGAGAAGTAGCAGGGGGAGGACTCTCTTGGGCATGGCGGTGCTCACAGGCCGTAGGGGTAACGGAGACCCGAGTCTCGTCGTCCGGGTATCGCTCTGCGTTGATGAATATCAAGTCGCGCAGCCGTTGCGAAGTGCGCGGGTGGATAAAATGGCATTACGGATACCTCTTTTGACTTGCGTCAACCACCGCGGAGTTCTCCGCTTGCGGGGTGCGGGCTGCAGGTAAGATGCTTATAAAATGCATCTTGATGCACCGAGAGGAGCGCCATGGTCACACTCGACTCCCTGGACCGCCGGCTGATCGACGTCTACCAGAGCGGCCTGCCCGTCTGTGAGCGGCCCTTCGCCGTCATGGCAGCACGCCTGGGCAGCAGCGAGGCGGAGGTGCTCGAGCGTCTCGCGCGGCTGGCGCGCCTCGAGGTGCTCAGCCGGGTGGGGCCGGTGTTCGACCACGCCCGGGCGGGCGCCAGCCTGCTGGCCGCGGTGGCGGCGCCCGACGCTCAGCGCGACGCCGTGGCAGAGGTGATCAATCGCGCCCCCGGCGTCAACCACAACTATCTACGTGAGCACGACTTCAATCTCTGGTTCGTGATGACCGCGCCGGACGAGGCCGTCCTCGATGCCCGCCTCGACGCCCTGGAGGCAGAACTGAGGCGCGAGATCCTGCGCCTGCCGATGCTCGAGGGCTTCCACATCGACCTCGGCTTCCCGATCCCCTGGGATGAACTGGAGGCGCCATGAATGTCCATCTTCCATTGCATGCCATCCGCCACGAGCCCCTCGTCGAGCGCCGCCTGCGCACCTTGATCGAACAGGGACTGCCGCTGGTGCCACGCCCCTGGCAGGCCCTGGCCGCGCGGTGCGGCATGAGTGAGGCCGAGGTCATGGCCTGTGTATCCCGCTGGCAGGCGGAGGGGCTGGTCAAGCGCCTCGGCCTGGTGGTGCGCCATCGGCCGCTGGGCATCACCGCCAACGCCATGGTGGTGTGGGACGTGCCCGACACCGAGGTGACCGACCTGGGCCGTCGTCTGGCCGACGAGCCCGTCGTCACCCTCTGCTATCGCCGGCCGCGGCGCCTGCCCGACTGGCCCTATAACCTGTTCTGCATGATCCACGGCATCCGCCGCGAGCGGGTGCTGGGCGCCCTCGACGAGATGGTGGAGCGCCAGGCGCTGCAGGCCATTCCCCACCGCGTGCTGTTCAGCATCAAGGCCTACCGCCAGCGCGGCGGCCGCTATACCGCCGAGGAGCGTCCATGACCGCCATGCCCGCCCGTCAGTTGTCTGCCACCGCCACGCCGGCCGCCGAGCTGGACGCCGCCGACCGGCGCCTGATCAATCGCCTGCAGGATGGCCTGCCGCTGGTCGAGGCGCCCTATGCCGCCGTGGCCGCCGAGCTCGAGCTCTCCGAGGGCGAGCTGCTCTACCGCCTGGAGCGGCTGCTGGAGACGGGCGTGCTCAGCCGCTTCGGTCCCATGTACCACGCGGAGCGCCTCGGCGGTGGGCTGACCCTGGCCGCCCTGGCGGTGCCGGAGACAGACTTCGAGGCCGTCGTCGCGACGGTCAACGCCTTCCCCGAGGTGGCCCACAACTACCGTCGCGAACACCGCCTCAACATGTGGTTCGTGCTGGCCACCGAGACCCCGGAACGCATCGATGAGGTGATCGCCGAACTCGAGGCCGCCACCGGGCTGCCCGTCTTCAACATGCCCAAGCAGGAAGAATTCCATGTCCGTCTCCACCTGCCCGTCTGAGTCGCCCTCGGCGTTGGACTCCATCGATCGGGCCATCGTGCTGGCCACCCAGGCCGGCCTGCCGCTGGTGCCCGACCCCTGGGGGGCGGTGGGCCGGCCGCTGGGGCTTTCCGGGGAAGAGGTGCGCCGCCGCCTGGCGCGCCTGCAGGAGGCGGGCATCGTGCGCCGCATCGCCGCGGTGCCCAACCACTATCGGCTCGGCTACGTGGCCAACGGCATGACGGTGTGGGACGTGGACGATGCCCGGATCGACCGCCTGGGCCGTGAGGTGGGGAACCTGCCCGGCGTCAGCCACTGCTACCGCCGCCCGCGGCACCTCCCCGAGTGGCCCTACAACCTGTTCGCCATGCTTCACGGCCACACCCGCGAGGAGGTCGAGCGCCAGGCCGAGGCGCTGCGGGCGCTGCTCGGCGAGGCCTGCCGCGACCACCGCATCCTCTACAGTTCCCGAATTCTCAAGAAGACCGGCCTGCGACTGGCCGGCCGACCCGGTGCCGGGCGAAAGCCCGAGCCCAGGAGGTAAGCCATGTTTCGCGTCACCCGCTATATCAAGACCCTGATGGATCCGGCTCCGCTTGCGCCGGCCCGCAAGCCCCCAGGCCCGGTGGTGATCTGGAACCTGATCCGTCGCTGCAACCTGACCTGCAAGCACTGCTATACCACCTCGGCGGACATCGACTTCGCCGGGGAGCTCTCCACCGCCGAGGCCCACGCCGTGCTCGATGACCTGTACAGCTTCCGGGTGCCGGCGCTGATCCTCTCCGGCGGCGAGCCGTTGATGCGGCCTGACATCTTCGAGCTCTCGCGGCGGTCGCGGGAGCTGGGTATCTACACCGGGCTCTCCACCAACGGCACCCTGATCGACGAGTGCAACATCGTCGAGATCGCCGACGTCGGCTATGACTACGTGGGCATCAGCATCGACGGCCTCGAGGCTACCCACGACGTGATCCGCCAGCGCAAGGGCGCCTTCCGGGAGTCCATGCACGCGGTGAAGCTGTGCAAGGAGCGCGGCATCAAGGTGGGGCTGCGCTTCACCCTGACCCAGCAGAACTATGCACAGCTCGGTGACATCCTGGCGCTGATCGACGAGCACGACGTCGACAAGTTTTACCTCTCGCACCTCAACTATGGCGGGCGCGGCCACCGCCATGGCAAGCACGATGCCTGGCACCAGATGACCCGCGATGCCATGACCCGGCTGTTCGACCACTGCCGTGCGGAGCTTGCGCGCGGCGTGGAACGCGAGTACGTCACCGGCAACAACGACGCCGACGGCCCCTTCCTGCTGATGTGGGCCCGCGAGCACTTCCCCGACCAGGCCGACGCCCTGCGCCAGCGGCTGATCAACTGGGGCGGCAACGCCTCGGGCGAGCATATCGCCAACATCGACAACCTCGGCAACGTTCACCCCGATACCTTCTGGTGGGACCACGACCTCGGCAACGTCCGCGAGCGGCCTTTCTCCGAGATCTGGCGTGACACCACCGACCCGCTGATGGCCGGCTTCCGGCAGCGTCCGCGGCCCCTCAAGGGGCGCTGCGCCGAGTGCCGCTTCCTCGCTATCTGCAACGGCAATACCCGGGTGCGGGCCTGGAAGGTGACCGGCGACCCCTGGGAGGAGGACCCCGGCTGCTACCTCACCAACGAGGAGATCGGTGTCAGTGAAGCGCGCGAGCGACGCGTGGCGGCGCCCTACCAGGCCATCCAGGCCATCGAGCTCTGAGCGCCGAGCGAGACCCCAGACCGTGATGCTCCGGGAGAGCGAGCCATGACAGCATTCCGACACACCCAGACCTGCCACTTCGGCCTCGACGAGGCGCCACTGGCGCCGGGCGAGGTCGCCATCGCCGGCGCCGGCCCCGGCGATCCGGGCCTGCTGACCCTGCGCACCCTGTTGCTGCTGCAGCAGGCCGACTGCCTGGTATTCGATCGCCTGGTCTCCGCCGAGATCCTCGCCATGGCTCGGCCCGAGGCGCGCCGCTACTACGTGGGCAAGGCCTCGCGCTGCCACGCCCTGACCCAGGAGGAGACCAACGCCCTGCTGGTGCGGCTGGCCGGCGAGGGCAAGCGGGTGCTGCGTCTCAAGGGCGGCGACCCCTACATCTTTGGCCGCGGCGGCGAGGAGGCCGAGTACTTGATCGCGCACGGCATCGGCTTCCGGGTGGTGCCGGGCATCACCTCGGCCTCGGGCTGCGCCTGCTACGCGGGCTTCCCGCTGACCCACCGCGACCATGCCCAGAGCGTCACCTTCGTCACCGGCCACTGCAAGGGCGACCAGGACCTGGCGCTCAACTGGGCGGCCCTGGCCGTGCCCCACCACACCACGGTGTTCTACATGGGCCTGGCCAACGCCGGGCTGATCCGTCGCGAGCTCCAGCGCCACGGCATGCCCGCCGAGACCCCGGTGGCCCTGGTGGAGCGTGGCACAACCCCGGAACAGCGCCACGTGCTGGCCACCCTGGGCGACCTGGTGGAGGTGATCGAGCGCGAAAACTTCAAACCGCCGACCCTAATCGTGGTGGGCGAGGTGGTCAGCCTGGCCGAGACCCTGGCGCCGGCCATGACCCGCCTGGCCCGTGAACCCGATGACCTGGGGGACCCTCAGGAGATTGCCTCGACACCGGCTCCGGGGAGGGTTGCACTGTGAGGCGAGCCATGACGACCCTGCGCTCCCTGCTGCTGGGCGGCCTGGTGGGGATGGCGGTCCCCGCCCTGCCGGCCCTGGCCGACGAGCCCGACCCCCACGTGCTTTACAACCATCACTGCGCCATCTGCCACGGCGTCGGCCGGCTGGGCGGCGTCGGGCCGGCGCTGCTGCCCGAGAACCTCTCGCGGCTCAAGTCCGACGAGGCGCTCTCGGTGATCCTGGACGGTCGCCCGGCCACCCAGATGCCCGCCTACCGGGAGCTGCTGTCGGAGGAGGAGGTGGCGGCCCTGGCCGAGTGGATCTTCGAGCCGCCGGAGTACGTGCCCCGCTGGGAGGAGGCCGACATCCTCGCCAGCCACGAGCTCTCCCACCCCTATGGCAGCCTGCCCGATGCGCCGGTCTTCGAGGTCGAGGATCTCAAGAACCTGTTTCTCGTCGTGGAGATCGGCGACCACCACATCAGCCTGCTCGACGGTGATACCTTCGAGCGCATCACCCGCTTCCCCAGTCGCTATGCGCTGCACGGCGGCCCCAAGTACAGCCCGGACGGTCGCTACGTCTACTTCGGCTCCCGGGACGGCTGGGTGACCAAGTACGACATCTACAACCTGGTGGTAACCGCCGAGGTGCGCGCTGGCATCAACATGCGCAACATCGCCGTCTCCGCCGATGGTCGCTTCGTGCTGGCGGGCAACTACCTGCCTCACAGCCTGGTGCTGCTCGACGCCCGGGACCTGGACCTGATCGCGGTGATCCCGGTGGAGGGCCTGAGCGGCGAGACCTCCCGGGTCAGCGCCGTCTATACGGCGCCGCCGCGCAACAGCTTCGTGGCCGCCCTGCGCGACATCCCCGAGGTGTGGGAGATCCGCTGGCCCCAGGAGCGCGCCGAGGGTGACGAGACCATCGTCGGCGACTTTGCCCTGCACCGCATGGAGGCGCCCGACTACCTGGATGATTTCTTCTTCGATCAGGAGTACCGCTATGTGATGGGCGCGGCCCGCGGCGGCAAGGGCGGCCAGGTGTTCGACCTGGATGAGGAGCGCAAGGTGGCCGACCTGCCCCTGGAGGGGATGCCGCACCTGGGCGCCGGCATCACCTGGGAGCGGGACGGCCGGCGGGTGATGGCGATCCCTCACATCGACAAGGGTCAGGTCTCGGTGTTCGACATGACCGACTGGTCGCTGATCACCCATATCGCGACCGACGGTCCCGGGTTCTTCATGCGCAGCCACGAGAACTCCCCCTACGCCTGGGTGGATGTCTTCTTCGGCCCCAATCACGACCGCATCCATGTCATCGACAAGCAGACCCTGGAGATCGTCGAGACGCTGATCCCCGAGCCGGGCAAGACCGCCGCCCACGTGGAGTTTGACCGCCGCGGCGAGACCCTGCTGCTGAGCATCTGGGACGACGACGGCTACCTGCTGTGGCTCGACGCCACTACTCTGGAGGAGCTCGGCCGTATGCCCATGAAGCGCCCCTCCGGCAAGTACAACGTCTGGAACAAGACCCAGTACGAGGAGGGCACCAGCCACTGACGGGCGGTATAAGAAGCATTCTTGATACCTGTCATGGCACCGAGGGACGCTGGCGGGGCACAATAGGCGACATCTGAACTCAAGCCATCAGTGCCACCATCGAGATTCTCGCCATGCAGCCACCCCAACCCGTGCCGGTCGGCGCCCCCGTCGCACGGCTCGCCTTTCGCCCCTTCTTCCTGCTGGCCTCGCTGTTCAGCGTGCTGGCCATGGTGGTGTGGTTCGCCTTCTGGCACGGCGATATCCTGCTGCGCCCCTACGGCGGGCTGATGTGGTGGCACCAGCACGAGATGATCTTCGGCTTCGGCGCCGCCGTGGCGGTGGGCTTCCTGCTCACCGCGGCGCAGAACTGGACCGGCCAGCCGAGCCTGCGCGGTGCGCCGCTGCTGGGCCTGGTCGGCGTCTGGCTGGCCGCCCGGCTGCTGATCGCCTTTCCCATGGGGCTGCCCGCCGGCCTGCTGCTGGTCATCGACCTGGCCTTCCTGCCCCTGGCGGCCCTGGCGCTCGCCCGGATGGTGGTGGCGGTGCGCCAGTGGCGCAACCTGGTCTTCGTGCCCATCCTGTTGCTGATGGCGGTGGCCAACCTGGCCATGCACCTGGGGGTGATGCGCGGCCAGCTGCCGCCGATCCGCGAGGGCGGCTACCTGGGGGTGCTGCTGATCGCCACCCTGATGGTGCTGCTCGGCGGGCGGGTCATCCCCTTCTTCACCTCGCTCAAGCTGGGACGTCCCAAGCCCGTCGACTGGCCGATGCTCGAGCGCCTCGCGCTTTGGTCCATCTACGCCGTGGTGCTGCTGCAGCTGGCGGTGTTGCTGGAGGTCGAGTTGCCGGCGGGGCTACTGGGCTGGGTGATGCTGGTGGCCGCCGCTGCCAACGCCGTGCGCTTGTCGCGCTGGGGAGGGCAGCATACCCTCGCCGAGCCGCTGCTGTGGGGGCTGCACCTCAGCTACGCCTTCATCGTGGTGGGGCTGGTGATGTGGGCCCTGGCCCTGACCGGGGTGTTTCGGGTGGAGCTGGCCCTGCACGCCCTGGCCATTGGCGGCATCGCCTCCATGATGCTGGCGATGATGTCCCGGGTGGCGCTGGGCCACACCGGCCGCGAGATTCGCACCCTGCCGGGCATCGGTGTGGGGCTCGTGC
The DNA here is from genome assembly GCF_051216275.1 of Halomonas salsilacus. NCBI lineage: Bacteria > Pseudomonadati > Pseudomonadota > Gammaproteobacteria > Oceanospirillales > Halomonadaceae > Halomonas > Halomonas salsilacus. The sequence goes on along the minus strand of NZ_JBPKAQ010000010.1, from coordinate 47,466 downwards.
TGATGTTCGCCGGGGCACTGCTGCGCTCGCCGGTGCTGGCGATGTTCCCCCAGATCACCCACTGGACCTACAACCTCAGCATCCTGTTCTGGTGCATCGCCTACCTGATCTTCCTGTTCCACTACACGGTGCCACTGCTGACTACCCGCGCGGACGGCAAGGACGGCTAGCGAGGTTCGTGATGCTCGAGCACTACGTTCTGATCAAGCACCTGCATATCACCACGGCGATCCTGAGTATCCTGTTCTTCATGCTCCGGGCCTGGTGGTCGGTGCGCGGGTCGCCGTGGCTGCAGCGCCGCTGGGTCAAGGTGCTGCCCCATGTCATCGATACCCTGCTGCTGACCCTGGGCGTGCTGCTGATGGTGATGCTGTCGATGTGGCCCCAGCAGCACCCCTGGCTGGCCGCCAAGCTGATCGCCCTGCTGGTCTATATCGGCCTGGGCACCCTGGCGATCAAGCGCGGGCGCAGCCCCGCGGTGCGCGGGGTCGCGGCCCTGGCGGCGGTGGCTGCCTTCGCCTACATGCTGGGGGCGGCGCTGCACAAGAGCCCGCTCTCCTGGCTGGCGGCCGCCTGAGGCGAGGCATGACGCGGGCGGTCGGGGCTCTCTATACTGGGGCGGAATGACCGACAACCACCGACAAGGAGCTTTCCCATGAGCCACCAGGATCTTCCCTCCGGCGCCGGCAAGGTGGCCGAGCAGTACCCCGAGGTATGGGACGCCTATGCGTCGCTGGGCAAGGCATGCGCCGAGGCCGGTCCCCTGGACGAGCGAACCCGCCGTCTGGTCAAGCTGGCGCTCGCCGTGGGTGCACGTTCCGAGGGGGCGGTGCACTCCCATGCCCGTCGGGGCCTGGAGGAGGGCGAGTCCCCCGAGGCGCTGAAGCAGGTGGCCATGCTGGCCATCCCGACCCTGGGCCTGCCCACCGGCGTGGCCGCTCTGACCTGGATCGAGGACCTCACCGAGAGCTGATCGACTGCCGCCGGCAGCGTGCTGCCGGCCCCCCACCCCGTTCCATGCGAATGGCAAGCCTTCGTTACGTCATTCTGCCCCCTCCCTATTGACCCTCGTCAAAGTCATGGACGCGTCCTCACTGCTACTCTTTAACATGCATAACTGATGCATATTAAGGGGGCGGAAGCAGCCGGCACCAACGGCCGTTTTCCACAAGAAGACAGACTAGCAAGGGGGTATGGTCCATGACCGAAGGCCTGACAAAGGCGGCTGCCCGCAACATTTTCTACGGCGGGTCGCTGTTCTTCTTCCTGGTGTTTGCCGCGCTGACGGCTCACAGCCATTTCTACATCGTCAACACCTCGACCCAGCCGCTCACGGATTCCGTGCGGCTGGGCAAACACGTTTGGGAGCAGCACAACTGCATCAACTGCCACACCATCCTCGGTGAAGGCTCCTACTTCGCGCCGGAGATCGGCAACGTCTGGACCCGCTATGGCGGCCACCAGAATCCCGAGGGCGCCCGCATGGCCCTGGCGGCCTGGATGCGTGCCCAGCCCACCGGTGCGCCGAACCGTCGTCAGATGCCCTACTTCGAGATCAACGACGAAGAGATGCAGGCACTGATCGATTTCTTCGAGTGGACCGATGCCATCGACACCCAGGGCTGGCCGCCCCATCCGGCCGGTTGATCCGGACCTCATGACCCTGCCGGATTCCCGACTCAAGGAGAGCCGAACCGATGAAATATGAAACACAGAGGGTGGCCCTGCCCTTCTTCATGGTCGCGATGGCGCTGTTCGCGCTGCAGATTGTCTTCGGTCTTGCCGCCGCCGCCGCCTATGTCTGGCCTCACTTCATGTCCGAGGCCATGCCCTTCAACATCACCCGTACCAGCCACACCAACCTGCTGATCGTCTGGCTGCTGATCGGCTTCATGGGGTGCACCTACTACCTGATGCCCGAGGAGGCCGAAAACGAGATCTACAGCCCGAATCTTGCCTATCTGCAGCTGGCGATCTTCGCCATCGCCGGCGCCGGGGCCCTGATCAGCTACCAGTTCGGCATCCACGAGGGGCGTCACTACCTCGAGCAGCCGCTCTGGGCGAAGATCTTCATCACGGTCTCGTTCCTGATGTTCCTGTTCAATACCAGCCTGACCCTGCTCAAGGGGCGCAAGACGGCCATCAACATGGTGCTGATGCTGGGCCTCTGGCTCGCCGCGGTGTTCTGGCTGTTCGCCTTCTACAACCCGGATAACCTGGCGCTGGACAAGCTGTGGTGGTGGTGGATCGTCCATATCTGGGTGGAAGGCGTATGGGAGCTGATCATGGCCTCCCTGCTCGGCTACCTGCTGATCAAGATGACCGGCGTCGACCGCGAGATCATCGAGAAGTGGCTCTACGTCATCGTCGGCCTGGCGCTGTTTTCCGGCCTGCTGGGCACCGGTCACCACTACTACTGGATCGGCACCCCCGGCTATTGGCAGCCCATCGGCAGCATCTTCTCCACTCTGGAGGTGATCCCGTTCTTCGCCATGGTGGTATTCGCCTTCTACATGTTCTGGAAGGGCAACCGCAACCACCCCAACAAGGCCGCCATGCTGTGGACCATGGGCAGTGCCGCCGTGGCCTTCTTCGGCGCCGGCGTGTGGGGCTTCATGCACACACTCTCGTGGATCAACTACTACACCCACGGTACCCAGATCACTGCCGCCCACGGCCATCTGGCCTTCTACGGCGCCTACGTGATGCTGGTGCTGGGCGTCATCACCTACGCCATGCCCCAGCTGCGGCGCGTGCAGCCCTACAACCAGATTCTCAACATGTGGGCCTTCTGGATCATGACCTCCGCCATGTGGTTCATGACCTTCACTCTGACCTTCGCAGGCGTCGTCCAGACCCACCTGCAGCGGGTGCTCGGCATGAACTTCATGCAGATCCAGGACCAGCTCGATCTCTTCTACGTGTTCCGCTTCGGTACCGGCATCTTCGTCGGCATCGCCGCGGTGATGTTCATCTACGCGGTCTTCGGACCGGCGCGTGAGCAAGTGCCCGCCACCAGCAAGCCGCTGGTCGCCACCGAGTAAGGCCCACGGCGGGCCGCGACCCCGGTCGCGGCCCGCCCAGTCTGGAGTGACCCATGTCCCATATCGCATCGCTATCCGAGCTCGGCCGGGAGCCACCCTTCTACCAGCCGGTCGGCAACGAGCGTGCCCTCTTCGAGCAGGCGTATCGGCAGCGACTGCCGCTGCTGCTCAAGGGTCCCACCGGCTGCGGCAAGACCCGTTTCGTCAGCCACATGGCGGCCCGGCTCGGCCGGCCGCTCTATACCGTGTCATGTCACGATGATCTCACCGCCGCCGATCTCACCGGTCGCTACCTGCTGCAGGGTGGCGAGACCCGCTGGGTCGACGGCCCGCTGACCCGCGCCGTGCGCGAGGGCGGCATCTGCTATCTCGACGAGGTGGTCGAGGCGCGCAAGGACGTCACCGTGGTGCTGCACCCGCTCACCGACGACCGCCGCCTGCTGCCCCTGGAGCGCACCGGCGAACTGATCGAGGCGCCCGACGACTTCATGCTGGTGGTCTCCTACAACCCCGGCTATCAGCACATCCTCAAGTCCCTGAAGCCCAGCACCCGACAGCGCTTCGTGGCGATGTCCTTCGACTTTCCGCCGCCGGACATCGAGTGCGGCATCGTGGCCCGCGAGAGTGGCCTCGCCTTTGATCGCTGCGCCGCCCTGGTCAATCTGGCCACCCGCCTGCGCGCGCTCAAGGGCCAGGACCTGGAGGAGGGTGTCTCCACCCGCCTGCTGGTCTACTGCGCCACCCTCATCCAGGCCGGCATGCCGATCCTCGAAGCCACCCGCGCCACCCTGGTGGAGCCGCTGACCGACGATCTGGACGTTCAGGAAGGGCTGCTGGAGGCGATCAACGCCACCTTTGGTTGAAGCGCCCGTCCACACCCTCTTGATCAGGAGATCGGTCATGCTGCAGTTTCTTGAGGTCGAGGAGTTGGTCGGCCGCCACTGGCACCGCTGGGCCTCCAGCGCGGCCAGCTACCGGCGCTATCCCGAGGCCGCCGTGGCCCTGGAGGATCTGCGCCACGTGCTCGGCGTTTTCTTCCGTGCCAGCGGCGGCGAGTGCGGCCTGGAGGTCGCCGGCATCGTGGCGCGCAACTCCTCGCACCGGCTCTCGCTGCGCCAGCGGCTCGGCTTCGATGACGAGGCCGTGGATCAGGCGCGCCGAGACGAGGAGAACGTGCTACTGCCGCCGACGTTGGACGTCTTCCCCGAGTCGCGTCTCAACCGCGACCTCTACTTCTGGTTGACCGCCTACCTGGCGGTGGCCCGCCAGCCGGCCCGCCACGCCGACCCGCTGCAGGATGACCTGGCCCGGCTGCGCGAAGCCATGCGGGCCACCGAGCAGGCCCTGGTGCGCTTCCCCGGCCTGGCCGGTCGTTACCGCGAGCTGTGTGGGGCCCTGCTGGCCGTGCGTCCGGTGCGGCGCAAGCTGCCGCCCATGGAGCAGGCCACGGAGGCCACGCTGCGTGCCCTGCTGGGCGACGCTGCCCCCCTCGAGGGCTGGTCCGCCTCCATGGCCGCGGCGGTGGCTGACCCGGAGATCACGCTTGAGCCGTTCCAGGCCCCGCGGGGCTACCGGCCGCCGCTGCCGGTGCCGCTGTGGGGCCAGGTGGTCGACCTGGGCCTGGGCCATGGCCGGGAGGAGGGCGACGAGGACCCCCACGATGGCGAAGCCAACAGCGCCCAGCAGGCCAGCGAGGGTAAGCGCAAGGCCGAGCGTCGCCACCAGGACCAGTCCGAGCGGGACGACCCGCTGGTGGCCAACCGCTTCGAGAAGATGCTCTCCTGGACCGAGATGGTGAACCTCAACCGTCTGGTGGAGGACAACGAGGACGAGGAGGCCAAGCGCGCCGCCGAGCAGATCGAGGAGATCGTCATCAGCCCCCACAAGCAGCGGGCGGCGACGCGGCTCAAGGTCGACCTCGACCTGCCGCCGGACGAGGTCCTGGGCGAGCGGCTGCGCGGCAAGCAGCTCTATCCGGAGTGGAACCATCGCAAGCAGTGCTACCTGCCCGACCACTGCCAGGTAATCACCGACCTGCAGAGCGAGGAGGGCGAACAGTGGGAGCCCGATGACGCCACCCGGCGGCGCATCCGCCGGGTGCGCCGGGAGTTCGAGGCGCTGCGCCCGCGGCGCGAGATCCTGCGCGGCCAGGTCGATGGCAACGAGTTGGACATGGACGCAGTGATCCGTTCGCGCTGCGACCTCGCCGCCACCGGCCAGGCCAGCGATCGCCTCTACATGTCGGCCCGCGAGCAGGCCCGTGACCTGGCGGTGGATATCCTGGTGGATGTCTCGCTCTCCACCGACGCCTGGCTGGACGATCGTCGGGTGCTCGACGTGGAGAAGGAGGCGCTGCTGGTGCTGGGCCACGGCCTGTCCGGCTGTGGCGACGACTACGCCATCCACTGCTTCACCTCCCATCGCCGCCAGAAGGTGTGGGTCAACACCCTCAAGACCTTCGAGGAGACCATGAGCGAGCGGGTGACGCGGCGCATCTCGGCGCTCAAGCCCGGCCACTACACCCGCATGGGACCGGCGATCCGCCACGTGACCCGGGAGCTCTCCAAGCGCCCCAACCGCCACCGCCTGCTGCTGGTGATCACCGACGGCAAGCCCAACGACACCGACTACTATGAGGGGCGCTACGGCATCGAGGACACCCGCAAGGCGGTGCTCGAGGCGCGCCAGCAGGAGGTGCGGGTGTTTGGTGTCACCGTGGACCGGGAGGCACACCAGTACGTCTCGCACCTGTTCGGCCGCGGCAGCTACGCCATCGTCAACCGGCCCGAGCACCTGGCCCTGGCGCTGCCGGGTATCTACCGCCAGATCATCGGCTACTGAGGAGGACGAACATGCAGCCGCCCGACATGCCCAATCGTCGTCCCGTGATCGCTGTCGTGGTGGGGCTGCTGATTGCCCTGGCGGTGATCACGCCCCTGGCTTGGCTGCTCAATACCCGCGACTGGGGCATCCTGGTGATGTTCGTGGTGCCCTTCGCCGTCTGGGGGCTGATCTGGCTGGGCCGTCGCCTGGCCGACTGGGCCGGAGTGGGGCCGCCGCCGCCGTCATCCGGGCGCGAGGACCTTCGGTAGTCAAGAGTCAACGGCGTAGATGCGTTTCCCTGCCACGAAGGTCTGCTGCGGCTGGAGGTCGTCATCGAGCAGGGTCACGTCGGCATCATGGCCGACGGCCAGGCGGCCTTTACGTGTATCGAGCCCGAGCACCCGGGCCACGTTTCCCGAGATCAGGCCGAGGGCCTGCTCCAGTGGCAGCACCTCCTCGCGGACCAGGCGCTGCCAGTCCGCGATCAAGGTGGTGTTGCCCGCCACTCGCATGCCGATATAGGCGCCCCGGTCGTCGAACTGGGGCAGGCTGCCGTTGCAGTCGGAGCTCATGGTGATGCGCTCGACCGGAACGCCCCGCCGGAGCAGCCGCGATACGGCACCGAAGCCGCTCAGGTCGTCCTCGTCGGCGTCGTCGAAGGCGGTCACGTCCACGCTGGCATCGAAGGTCAGCGCATAGTCGGCGGCTTCTTCGAGCAGGTCGCGATGGCGGTTCACGTGAGTGGGGATTACCTGCTCGGCGGGGATCTCGGTCTCGGTGAGCAGGCGGCGCAGCGGCTCGAGCCCCCGCTTTCCATCGCCGACATGGAAGTGGCAGATGCCCAGCTTGCCGGCCAGCATGGCGCCGACCCGGACCTCGCTGACCAGCCGCTCGATCTCGTCCTGGCGCGGCTGGCTGGAGCGATGATCCGAGATGGCAATCTCGCCCAGGCCGATGACCTCGGGAATCCAGGCCAGGTCGCGCTGCACGTCGCCGGTGAGGGTCGGTGGCGGCACCCGATACGACCCCGTGTACATGTAGGCCGCAATGCCCTCGGCGCGCAGCCCGCGTACCTTGGCTAACAGGTCCGCCGGGGAGCGGCTGATGCCGTCGGTGCCCAGCACACCCACCACGGTGCCGATGCCCATGGCAGCGATCTCCCGGGCGGTGATCTCCGGACAGCGGGTCCCGCAACCCCCCTCGCCGCCGCCGCCGGTCACGTGCACGTGCTGGTCGATGAAGGCGGGAACGGCGGTGAGGTGGCGAGCCTCAACGACTCGCACCGGCCAGCCTTCCGGTACGGCGAGATCGCACCCCAGCGCCGCGATCCGCCCGTCCGCGAAGAGCAGGTCAGTTGCCTCGAGCAGTTCAGGCGCGAAGATGCGTCTGACGCGCAGCAGGGTCAGCAGGGGGGCGTCTCGCTCATCGAGAGGCATTATGTCGGCTCGCCGCTGGGGGCAGACGATGACGGCGGCGAGAAGCGCCGGCCCCGGAAGCGCCCGATGGCGCCCTCGACATCATCGATCAGCAATACCAGCAGGTCGCCGCCGCTCGCTTCATCGAAGGCCCTGTCGACGGCCGTGGCTTCCTCCATGATGATTTCCACCCGGCAGGCCCCTCCCACCGATTCGGCGCCGTCGCGAAGCAGGCCGGCGGCTTCGCCGATGGCACGGCCGCGGGGGTCGGTCTCGTAGATGTAGACGACATCGTGCATTCGGGCGAGCAGTGTACCGAGCGTGAACAGATCCTCGTCGCGGCGGTTGCCCGGGGCACTGGCCACGCTGATGCGTCGCCTCGCCGGTATCCGGGTGACTAGCTCGCCGAGGGCTTCCAGTGCCGGCACGTTGTGCCCGTAATCGATGAGGACTTTGATGCCGTCGGCTTCGATGAGATTGGTTCGTCCGGGGTTCTGTCCCGGTGTGGGATGAAAGGTTTGCAGGCCCATCTGGATATCGGCGATGGAGAGCCCCAGGGCATAGGCCGCGGCACTGGCGGCCAGGGCATTGGCGACATTGAAGCGGGCGTGCCCCTCGAAGGTGAGCGGCACGTCCACCACCGGAATCACCTCGGCCTCGACATGGCCCTGACGCATCACGATGCGCTCATTGTGGACCGTGAAGGCGACCCCGTGATCGCGCACATGTTGGCGGATGGCATCTAAATCCGGGTCCAGGGTGAAGAAGATGATATCGCCCCGCGCCCACTCCTGGCTGGCCAGCACCCGTGGGTCGTCGGCATTGAGCACGGCCGTACCCCCCTGGCGCACGGCGTCGATCACCACCGACTTGCAGCGCGCCAGCTCGTCGAGGGTGTGGATGTCATGCTCCCCCAGGTGGTCGCTGGCGATGTTGAGCAGTACCCCCACGTCGCACTCGTCGAAACCGAGGCCACGGCGCATGATGCCGCCACGGGCCGCTTCCAGCACGGCGTATTCGACCGTGGGTTCGCGCAGGACAATGGCCGCCGCCTGGGGGCCACTGTAGTCGCCGCGCATGATGACGTGGTTGTCGATCTCGATGGCGCCGGTACAGGCCATGCCGACATTGCGTCCCGCCTGGCGCAGCAGGTGCGAGATCAAGCGCACCGTGGTCGTCTTGCCGTTGGTCCCGGTCACCGCAACGATGGGAATGCGGCCGTCGGTCTCGCTGTCGGGGAACAGCATGTCGACCACATGCCGGCCGACATCGCGGCCGTTGCCGTGGGTGGGCGACAGGTGCATGCGAAAACCAGGCCCGGCATTGACCTCGACCACGGCGGCGGACTGTTCCTCCAGCGGCCGGGTCAGGTTCTCGGCCAGCAGGTCGATGCCGATAATGTCGAGCCCGACCAGGCGCGCGATTCGCTCCGCCGCGTAGCGTACCTCCGGATGGACGTCGTCGGTCACGTCCGTTGCCGTGCCTCCGGTACTGAGGTTGGCGGTGGGCTTGAGAAAGACCATCTCGCCAGCGGGGATCACGCTCTGCAGTGACAGATTCTGCTGGTCGATGAGTCGCAGTGACTGCTCGTCCAACTGGATCTGGGTCAACAGATTCTCATGGCCGATGCCGCGACGCGGGTCCCGGTTCTCTTCATCGACCAGGGCCTGCAGGGTATCGATTCCATTGCCGACGACATGCGCCGGGCGACGCCTGGCGGCGGCCACCAGCTTGCCGTCGATGACCAGCAGGCGATGGTCCTCGCCATGTATGTACTGCTCGACGATTACCGAGGGGTTGCGGTGGGCGGCGATGTCGAAGGCGTTATGCAGCGCCTGGTCGTCCTCGATGTTGGTACTCACGCCGCGGCCATGGTTGCCGATGACAGGCTTCACCGCCACGGGGTAGCCGATGCGGCTGACAACGTCGAGCGCCTCCTCGAAGGAATTGCATACCTGCCCCTGGGGGACCGGTATCCCGGCATCGCCGAGAAGCTGCTTGGTCCAGTTCTTGTCATCGGCGATGCCATGGCCAATCAGGTTCGTATGGCCGGTCACCGTCGCCTGAATGTGCTGCTGCCGGTGCCCCTGGCCGAACTGGATGTAGCTGTTGTCCTCGCTCAGACGTGTATAGGGGATGCCGCGTTGGCTGGCGGCGTCAACGATGGCCGCCGTGGAGGGGCCCAGCATGTGGGCGTCGCGCACCTTCTTTAGGCGCTCGATGATGGCTTGCATGTCGACGGTTTCGTCGGCGAACAGTCGCTTTACGATGTCGACGGCCTCGATCCCCGCGGCCAGGCCGCAGGCCTCGTCCCGATACCGGTAGACCACGTTGTAGATGCCGGTGTCATAGCTGTCGATGGTCTTGCCATAACCCACCGAGAAACCGATCAGGTTCTGGAGTTCGATCGCCACATGCTCGACGATGTGGCCGGCCCAGGTGCCTCGCTCCAGACGCTCCAGGAAGCCGCCGGGCCGGCCGACAGAACAGCGGTGCTCCTGCAGGGTCGGCAGCAGGGCCGTGATGCGCTCGACGATGCCGGGGACGGTATCGCTGGGACGTTCCTCGAGATCGCCGATGTCCAGGCGCATGAAGATCGTCGGGTAGCGGCTGTAGTAGTTTGGGCCGCGCAGGGCCCGATGCTCGAGAATGTTCATGGCCTCTCCGCGAGAATGGCACTGAGTTCGTCGGCAGCGAGATAGCGTCGCTCTTTTACGTCGAAGCCGTGGCCGCTGACCATCGCATGCAGGATCATGTTCTCGACGGCCACCGGCTCGCCGATGGAGAGGTCGGCGATGTTCGAACTCGCCAGGTCACGGCTGTCGATGATGATGACATGGCCCGGGCCGATGGCTTCGAGAATGCCATGCGGATGAATGATCACCGCGGCATCCTCGCCCAGCCCCACACCCAGGTGCTCCGGGTTGCTCGCCCCGATCTCCATCAGGCGCGTGAACCGCCCGCGCTCGAGAAAATGACTGTCGATGATCAAGCCTCTGACGAGTCCGAGGCCGAAGGTCATGCTGACGGCGCCCTTGCGCAGGGCATCGGCGGCGGCGCCGTTATAGATCATGGTGCCCGGCATGGCCGCCGCGCCGGCACTGGTGCCGGCCACCACCGCGCCCGCCTGCAGGCGCGCACGGATGGCCTTCAGGGTCGCCGAACCGCCCATCACGTTGGTCAGGCGGAGCTGGTCGCCGCCGGTCAGGAAGATCACGCCGCTCTGATCGATCAGGCGGACGGTATCGACGTCGGCCGCCTCGCGACGGTCGCGAATGCTCAGGGAATGAATGCGGCTGGCGCCCAGGCGAGAAAAGGCGGCTTCGTAATCGGGCAGCACCTCGTCGGGGATGCTGCTCGCCGTGGCAATGACGGTGACCTCGTGGTTATCCGCAGGCGCGAGGGCGAAAACCCGTTTGAGGATTTCGAGTTCGGATGTTCTGTCCTCGGCACCGCCAATGGCCACCAGGGGGCCGGATGCCGAGGGAAGTGGAGAGGTCATAACCCTTTCGCCGCCCAGCGACGCTTTTGAGCCAACGCAGACGCCGCGTTCGCGTGAGTCATTTGCCGAATGGCAGGTGCACTTTCACTTATAACAGGCATCATGGCGCGTGGCACGCTCTTGCTGGCTAGGGCGTCACGGTACGAGGCGACACGATGCCAAGCTTGCCAGGAAGGCGCCGCGGGGCGGGCTCGAGCGCTCGCGGTGCGCAGAGGGGACCCTTGGCAAGGGCGGTGTCGCCTCCCTAGGCCGCCTGGGCCACCAGGTAGCCGGCGCCCACCAGCAGCAGGGTGAAGAGCGTCAGGCCCGTGAAGGCGCCGCGCCATGCCGGCGTCGAGGCGCCCAGGCCCAGGTAGACCATCAGCACCCGGTGGGCCTTGAAGAAGGTGGTGGCCAGCAGCAGCCCCGCCGACCACAGCGGCAGCGCCTCCAGGCGGGCCTGGCCGCCCAGCCGCGCCGAGGCCATGGTGATCAGGGTCAGGCCCATCAGCACGGCCCAGGTGATCACCAGCCGGCGGATGGCCGAGTCGCTTCTGATATGCGTCATGTCGCCCATGGGCTTACCTCAGCAGGTAGAGGATCGGGTAGAGCAGGATCCAGATCAGGTCGACCATGTGCCAGAAGGCCGCGGCGGTCTCCACGTTGTCGTGGGAGAGCTTCCAAGCCACCAGGGCGATCAGCCCCAGGCCGAAGAGCACGTGGGCGAAGTGGAACCCGGTCAGCAGGTAGTAGAAGGTGAAGAAGGTGTTGGTCTCGGGTGCCAGGCCCTGGCCGAGCTTGTCGGCGTACTCCACCACCTTGACCACGGAGAACACCACCCCCAGGGCGAAGGCCCCGCCCAGCCACTGGCGGCAGCGACGCTTCTCTCCGCGGCCGATGGCCTGCACCGCCAGCGCCGCAAACAGGCCGCTGGTCAGCAGCACCAGGGTATTGAGGCCGCCGGCCACCGGGTCGAGCAGCTGCTGGGAGGCGTCGAACACCTCGCGCTCGCCGGCGCGCAGCCAGGCGAACAGGCCGAAGAAGGCGGCGAACACCAGCATCTCGCTGAGGATCAGTACCCACATCAGCGGGTTGCCCGGCAGCGCCGAGAGCGGCCCCCAGCCGGGGTTGGGCAGCGTTTGCGGTGGCGTCTCGCGTTGGCTCATCTCAGCCCTTTCCATATCAACCCACTGCCGGGACGGGCGTGCGCTCGAACTCGGCGCGCACCGCCGGGGTGGTCAGCTTCCAGCCGGCCCAGGCGAACAGCGCGGTGAACAGGGTGGCGACGAGAATCAGACCGCCCAGCATCCCCACCAGCCCGGCCACCGGGTCCTCGGCGTTGACCGCCTCGGTGGTGGCCGCCTCGGGCAGCAGGCCGAAGGTCAGCGGGGTCAGCGCCGCGCCGCCCAGCACGCCCACGAAGCCGGCGACCATCAGCGCGACGAAGGCGCGCCGCGCCCAGGAGAGCCGGCGCAGCAGGGCGATGGACAGTGTCAGGGTGACCACGGCACCCAGCATCAGCAGGGTTGTCATTCCGGCGCGGCGCTCGGCCAGCCAGGCCACGCCGCCGGTCAGCCCGCCGCTGCCGGTCTCGACCCCCAGCGTGGCGGCCAGGGTCTCCCCCGGCGCCAGGGGCAGGGCGAGCAGCCCGATCACGGCCAGCGAGAAGAGGATGAAGCCCCAGGCCAGGACGGTGACGGCGGCGGAGCGGGGCAGGGCGGCGTGAGGCATGGCGGTGTGTGTCATGGCAGGCCTCCGAAGGTCAGTCATCCAGGCGTACCGCGGCACCGCCGAACAGCAGGCTGTGCGGGTTATCCACCGGACGGGCGGACATCAGCCGCTGGATGCCCACGCCACAGCGCGCAATGGTCCAGATCAGACAGGCGGTGAAGAAGCCGTAGCCCAGCGTCCAGGAGGTCCAGGCGGGGGCGCCGATCCAGCCCAGCAGGTTCCAGGCCACCAGGGCGATGCCGCCGCCCAGGGCACCTAGCCAGAAGGTACGGATCTGGAACAGTAGATGGCTGTCGACCAGGGGCGATACCCGGCCGCGGCGCAGGTGGGCGATCAACACGCCGATGGGGGCGGTGACCACCGCCATGATGCTGCCCAGATAGAGCACGTAGATGACCGCGGCCAGGCCGCGGCCCCGGGTGTCGGGTGCCAGAGCGGTGTCGGGTGTGAGGGCGGTGTCGGAGTGGGACATGTCGACGGGTCTCCTGTCGTGGGCTGCCTGAAACCATGCATCCTGAATACTACTATGCCGCTGGAATACCCCAGTGACATTGTCGGAAATCAACGTCACGGCCGATGGGGGACCCGACGCAGCTGCGCCCGGCGGGGCCGAGCGCAGCTGGGGTGGGGGAAGGGAGCCTCAGGCCTTGCCTTCGGCCTTCAGCCGGTCCTGTTCCTCGATCATCTTGTCCACCGAGGAGAGGTAGTACTCGTCGGCGAAGCCGCTCTCCGGCTCCTTCAGCCAGATGAAGCAGACCACCCAGCTGAAGAAGGCGCCCGCCGCCAGGATGTAGAAGAACTGAGTCGGGGTGACGAAGGTGAAGAGGGTCAGGTAGACCACCGCCCCCACGTTGCCGTAGGCGCCGGCCATGCCGGAGATCTGGCCGGTGATGCGGCGCTTGATCGACGGGATGATGCCGAAGGTGGCGCCCTCCGAGCCCTGCACGAAGAAGGAGGTGAAGATAGTGATGGCGATCGCCAGGATCAGCGGCCAGGACTCGTTCATCATCGCCATCAGGGTGAAGCCGATGCCGATGCCGAACATGTAGCTGAGCATCACGAAGCGCCGGTTGCCCATGCGGTCGGAGACCGCGCCGCCCATGGGGCGCGCCACCAAGTTCACGAAGGCAAACGAGGAGGCGATCAGGCCGGCGGCCGCGGCGGTCAGCCCCCAGGTCTGCTCGAAGAACATCGGCAGCATGGAAATCACCGCCAGTTCGGCGCCGAAGTTGGCGAAGTAGGTGGTGTTCAGCGCGGCCACGCTGTTGAAGTGGTACTTGTCGTCCTCCGGCACGCCCTTCCTGAGGATCGGCACGTTGACGCGAATGATCTGGGTCACCTGATAGATGACGATGGCCAGGATGGCCAGGTAGGCGATTACCGCCGCGGTAGTCGACATGAAGCCCATGTCCTGGATGCGCCACACCAGGATGGCGAGACAGCCCACCAGCGGAATGGTCCACAGGATCAGCTTGACCATGTCGGCCCAGCTGCTGACCTCCATCGCCATTGCCTTGCGGGTCTTGCGGTGCGAGGTGGCGCTGGGGCCGTCGGTGATGGCGAACCAGTAGTAGATACCGTAGGCGGCCATCACGAAGGCGCTCTGGGCGATGGCCCAGCGCCAGCCCTCGTCGCCGCCGTACCAGACGATGGCGATGGTGGGCAGGGTCATGGCGGCGGCGGCGGAGCCGAAGTTGCCCCAGCCGGCGTAGAAGCCCTCGGCGAAGCCGATGTGCTTGGGCTTGAACCACAGTGCGGTCATGTGGATGCCGACCACGAAGCTGGCGCCGATGGAGCTCAGCACCAGGCGCGCGACCAGCAGCTGGGTCATGGAGTTGCCAAAGGCGAAGGCCAGCGCGGGAATCGCCATGCTGACCATCAGGATGGAGAACACCCGGCGCGGGCCGAAGCGGTCCAGTGCCATGCCGACGATGATGCGTGCCGGGATCGTTAACGCCACGTTGCAGATGGCAAACAGGCGGATATGATCCTGGGTCAGCCAGTCGACGTCGCGCAGCATGCTGCTGGCCAGAGGCGCCATGTTGAACCAGACGTAGAAGGTGATGAAGAACGCGATCCAGGTCAGGTGCAGGGCCCTGATCTCCGGCGAGCGAACCTTGAAGAGGTCAGCGACTTTCATGGTGAGGTCATCCTCGGGATGTGGGAGGTGATGACGGCATTGACGCAGAGCTTGTGGCTCACGGGCTCGGGAAGATCAACAGCGGCACCTCGGCCCGGCGGGCCAGAAAGGAGCTCACGCTGCCGAAGGTCATGTAGTCGAGCTCGTCGACGAAGTAGCTCAGCGACTGGGCGATGATCCCGCCATCGGGCTTCTGGCTGTGGCGGGCCAGCACCAGCAGATCGGGGTCGAGCTTGCGGGTCGCCTGCAGCAGCTGCTTGCGGGCGTCGCCTTCGGCCAGGTGGATCTCCACCTCGAAGCCCTCCGCCTCGGCGAACGTTCTCGCTTCTGTCAGGGCGGCGGTCAGCTCCTGGACCTCCTCCTGGAAGAGATCCTCGTTGGCATCGGTCACGTCGCGGGGGTTCTCGGCCACCGCCACGAGGATCAGGGTCGGGCCGTTGCAGCGGAACATGTCCACCGCCTGGGCGAGGCACAGCTTGGCATTACGGGAGCCGTCATAGGCGACCATGATCTTCATGGTTCTCTCCTGTACAGGGGCTGGGGCAGGGCGACCGGGAGGCCGGGGCGGTCTATCGCCGGTCGCCGGGCAGTGGGCGATGTCTCAGGGGTTCTTCACGTAGGCATTCTTGCGCAGGTAGAACCACCAGTTGATCACCAGGCAGAGCGCGTAGAAGATCGCGAAGCCGTACATGGCCAGCTCCGGGGTCCCGGCCTGGATCTGCTCGCCCATCACCCGCGGGGCGATGAAGGCGCCGTAGGCGGCTACGGCGGAGGTCCAGCCGAGCACCGGGCCCTTCTGCTGGGCGTCGAAGATCACGCCGATACTGCGAAAGGTGGAGCCGTTGCCGATGCCGCTGGCGGCGAACAGGATCACGAACAGGATCATGAAAATCGCGAAGTAGCTGTTCGGGTCGGTGGCATTGTAGGCCAGCATCATCACGTAGCCGGTCACGGCGGAGGCCACCACCATGATCACCGAGATGATCTGGGTGACGATGGAGCCACCCACCTTGTCGGAGATCCAGCCGCCGATGGGACGGATCAGGGCGCCAACGAAGGGGCCGATCCAGGCCCAGGTCAGGGCGCTGGGGGCGTCGGGGTTGGTGACGCGGGTGATGGTGCCATCGGCGGCCACCTCCATCAT
Source organism: Halomonas salsilacus (assembly GCF_051216275.1). NCBI lineage: Bacteria > Pseudomonadati > Pseudomonadota > Gammaproteobacteria > Oceanospirillales > Halomonadaceae > Halomonas > Halomonas salsilacus. The sequence continues at coordinate 31,688 of NZ_JBPKAQ010000010.1, read as the reverse complement.
GTTGCCGAAGATGACGTTGATGGAGAGCGGCAGCGCGGCGGAGAAGCCGATGAAGGAGCCGAAGGTCAGGATGTAGAGGACGGTCATCGACCAGGTGTGCTTGTTCGAGAAGATCGCGAACTGCTTCTGGATATTCGGCTTGATGTCACCCGGGATCAGGCGCAGCAGCACCACGGTCAGCACGATGGTCAGCGGCAGGGCTATCCACATGCCGAGCAGGCCCAGGGCGAACATGCCGATGATGCTGGTGACAGCGCCCACGGCGTAGAGGCCGAGGATCTTGCCGAAGGCCGACATGGGGGTGCCGGGGTCCGGGGTGATGGTGCGCAGGTTGTTCATGCCGAACCAGCCGGCGAAGGCCAGCGGGATCAGGAAGACCAGCCAGATGAAGCCGGCGTTCTGGATCCAGGTATCGGTGCCCGCCTCGATGCGGCCGATCAGGGTGCCACTGGCGCTCTGCAGCTCCAGGGGGCCACCGGCGATGACGCCGAACACGCCCACGGTCATCACCAGCGGGATCAGGATCTGCATGGTGGTGACGCCGAAGTTGCCGAGGCCGGCGTTCATGCCCAGGGCGTAGCCCTGCTGCTTCTTGGGGAAAAAACTGGAGATGTTGCTCATGGAGGCGGCGAAGTTGCCGCCGCCGATGCCGGAGAGGAGCGCCAGGGCCTGGAACACCCACAGCGGGGTCTCGGGGTTCATCAGCGCCAGGCCGGTGCCCAGCGCCGGAATCATCAGCAGGGCGGTGGTCAGGAAGACGGTGTTTCGCCCGCCGGCGATGCGGATCATGAACGAGGCCGGGATGCGCAGGGTGGCGCCGGAGAGGCCCGCCAGCGCGGTCAGGGTGAACAGCTCACCCACAGTGAATGGAAACCCGAGGTTCTGCATCTGGGTGGTGATCATGCCCCACATCAACCAGACGGCGAAGCCCAGCAGCAGGCTCGGAATGGAGATCCACAGGTTGCGGTTGGCGACCTTCTTGCCCTCCCGCTCCCAGAACTCCTCGTTTTCGACATCCCAGTGTTCGATGTCGGCATTCTTCCTGGTCATGGCGTATCCCCTTGAGGTCCAGCAGTGTGCTCGCGGTGCCCGATAGCGGTTGACCGGTATCAAGGCAGGAGTCCTGAGGGAAAGATACGCCGCCGTTCGGGCCCGCGAAACGTGGCCTCGGCGGCGAAAAAGCGAGGGAATACCTCCAGGGAGGTAGAGGGAGAAGAATTACAGATAATTGTTTATCAAAGGTTTTGTTAAGAAGGAGGCGGGGCAGAGGGGCGCGGGCGGTGCCCCCGGATTATTTGGAGGTATCCACACAGAGTTGCGGAATATCCCCCGTCGGGGTTCAGCGCTCCACGCCCTCCTGCACCGCCCACACCGCAGCTTCAACACGCGAACGCAGGTTGAGCTTCTTGAGCAGGTGCTTGACGTGGACCTTCACCGTGCCCTCGGTGATGTCCAGCCTGCGGGCGATCATCTTGTTGGAGAGGCCCCCGGCCAGTTCGCGCAGGATCTCGCGCTCGCGCTGGGTCAGGCTGTGGATATCCGGCGTCGCCGGCTGGCTGCGCTGGCTGCGCAGCGCTCCGGCCAGCAGTGCGGTGAGGCTCTCGCTGATCACCATGCGTCCCAGCGAGGCCTGGCGCAGCTGGCGGATCATCTCGTCCGGGTCCATGTCCTTGAGGAGGTAGCCGTCGGCGCCGCCCTGCAGCGCCGCCACCACGTCCTCCTCATGGTCGGAGACGGTGAACATCACCACCCGGCCGGCGAAGCCCCTCTCGCGCAGCTGCTTCAGGGTCTCGATGCCGTTCATGCCGGGCATGTTGAGGTCCAGCAGCACCATGTCGGGGTCGAGCGCAAGGGCCAGACGGATGCCCGTCTCGGGCTCGCCGGCTTCGCCGATCAGCACCATGTCGTCCTCCAGCTCGAGCAGCTGGGAGACGCCGCGGCGCAGCAGCGGGTGGTCGTCGATGATCAGGATGCTGGCGGGGGTATCGGGGGTCTTGTCGGTCATCCTGGCTTATTCCCTGTTCCCGTGGTGGTCGGTAGCGATGGCGGGGCGGCTGGCCTCGCCGACGTGCTGGCTGATCAGGCGCGCCGTCTGAGGGGTGAAGACGAGCTCCACCCGGGTGCCGCCGCCGGGGCGATTGCGCAGCGTCAGCTTGCCGCCCAGGGTCTCGGCGCGGTCGCGCATGATCACCAGCCCATAATGCATGGGCGGCGAGCTGTCGTCCGCCAGGCCGACGCCGTCGTCCTCGACGATGACGTGGAGCCGGGCGGCACGGAAGGCTACCGACACCGCCGCCCAGTGGGCGTTGGCGTGCTTGACCACGTTGGCCAGCGACTCCCGAACCACCTGCAGCACGTGGATCTCCTCGTTGGGGTTGAGCAGGTGGGGCGGCAGGTCGATCTCCAGGTCGATGCTGGTTTTCATCCTCTCACCGAATTCCGCGACAGTCTGGCGCAAGGCGCTGGAAAGTCCGGGCCCCTCGAGCTTGAGGCGAAAGGTGGTGAGCAGCTCGCGCAGCTGGCGGTAGGCGCTGTCCAGCCCGGTGCGCAGCTCGTCGAACACCGGCGCCTGGCTCTCCTGTGGCACGCCCTTATCCTGCATGCGCTCGAGCCGGGCCACCTGCATCTTCAGGTAGGAGAGCGACTGGGCCAGGGAGTCGTGGAGCTCCCGGGCGATGATGGTGCGCTCGTTCATCAGCGTGACCTGCTGCTGCTCCTCGATACGCCGCTGCAGGTAGACCGCGGTGGCTAGCTGGTCGGCCAGGGCGTTGAGCAGGCGTTTCACGCTGTCGGCGGGCGGCTTGTCTCGGGGGTACCAGACCTCGAGGGTGCCGAGCATCAGGTCGCCCACGCTGACCGGCAGCAGCAGGCACTCGCCGGCGTCGGTGCTTTCCAGCGTCAGCGGTTGGGGGTCGAGCAGGCAGGCGTGGCAGTCGTGGTCGCGGCAATATTCGGGGCGGCGCGCCGAGTGGGTGGCCAGTATCGGGATCTCGCGATCGTCATGGGAATCGTGGAGCGACAACCGGATGGGGCCGATCCCCAGCAGCTGTTCCAGGCGGCGCAGCATGGGGGCCGCGCTGGCGCAGAGGTCGTTGCCACCGCCATAGAGCGCGCGGCTGCCATCGTGCAGCACCTGCATGGCGCGGTTGCTGCGTTCCAGCTCGGCCTTCTTGAGCGAGACCCGCGTCTCCAGGTCGGCGTAGCTGGCCCCGAGCTCCTCGGCCATGGTATCGAAGGTGCGCCCCAGCAGGGCCAGCTCATCGTTGCCGGTCAGTCGGGTGCGGTGGCCGAAGTTGCGATGGGCGGCCTCCCTGGCCAGCACCACCAACTGGCGCAGCGGCAGCACCAGGTTGTGGCGGATGTCATAGAGGGCGATCACCACTACCACCGCGGTGAGGGCCAGGAAGAGGATCTGCAGGACGCTGAGCAGCTGGATCTTCGATTCGCTGTTCTGCTCGAGCAGGGTGACCATGGTGTCGATCTCGGCGACCAGCTCGTCGAGGGTCTCGCGCAGGGGGTCGGGCGCCACGTCGCCGCCGGCTAGCGCCAACTGGGGGGCGAGCTCCTCTTCCCAGCGGGCCTGAAGCATCTGGTGCTGGCGCTGCAGGGCGTGATCCTGAGCCTGTGGCAAGGCGCCGGTCAGCTCGGGGCTGGCCAGGCGCCGCTCGAAGCGCTCGGCCAGTTCGGCCACGCGGGTGCGTGCCTCGGCGCGGGGCTGCTGCTCATAGTGCTGCAGGGCGTTGACGATCTGGTAGGTGGTCATGCGCAGCGAGCCGGCCATGTTGATGGCGGCAGCGTCGCCGCGGCTGCCGGTGGCCACGGTCATGGTTACCACGATGCTGATCAGCGCCATGGCGCTGATGGCCAGCAGCGAGGCGGTGATCCGGGCCACCAGGGAGTGTCGCAGCAGTCTCATTGCGCCTCTAGATCGTCCGGGGGGATGGGAGAACTCAGTCTACTATACCCATGGGGGTAGAACGCATACCCCCAATGCTCCTTTGACCGCCGGGGCCGGGGTCCCGAGACTTTCCTGAACCCTTCCCACTTCTCGGCCCCGATGATGCCAGCCGACCAGGAGCTCGACCAGGAGCTCGACCAGGAGCTCGACCAGGAGCTCGACCAGGAGCTCGACCAGGAGCTCGACCAGGACCCGACCGGGGGCTATCGGCCCCTGGTCGTGGTGCTGCTCTCGCCGCTGGCCTTCGCGCTGGTGTTCGCCAGCTGGACCATTTTCGCGGTGCTGGGGGTGGAGCTCAAGGCGCTGCTGGGTTTCGGCGAGGCGCACTTCGCGGTACTGCTGGCCATGCCCATGGCCATCGGTGGCCTGGCCGCGCTGCCCATGGCGGCCCTGGCGCAGCGCATCGGCGGCCGCCGGGTGATGATCGCCTGCCTGCTGCTGATCTGCCCCTTCCTGTGGGGGCTCTCCCACGCCAGTGACTACCACCACTTGCTGCTGGCCGGCGCCGGCCTGGGCCTGGGCGCCGGCTCGCTCGCGGCAGGGCTGGTCTATGTGTCGGGACTCTGCCCGAGGCGCCATGCCGGCCTGGCGCTGGGGCTCTATGGCGCCGGCATGGTCGGCGCCGGGCTCAGCTACCTGCTGCTGCCGCTGATCAGCCAGGCCTACGGCTGGCGGACCGCCCCGCTGCTCTACCTGCTGCCGGTGCTGCTGGTGGCCGCGCTGCTGTGGCTGTTCGCCGAGGACCGCGAGGCCGAGCCGGACGTGCCAGACCCGCTGCAGGAGTCGCCGCCTCGGTCGCCGCCGGCCGCGCTGCTGCGGCGACTGGCCTGCTGGCGGCTGTGGCGCCTGGCGCTGGTCTACAGCTTCTTCTATGGCACGTTTGTTGCCTTGGCGCTCTGGCTGCCCGCCTACCTGAGCGCCCAGTACCGGCTTCCCCTCAGGGAGGCGGCGCTGGCCGCGCTGCCCTTCACCCTGGCGGTGGGCGTCGGCCAGGTGGTCGGCGGCGCCCTGGCCGACGCTCGGGACTTCCGCGCCCTTCGCTGGTGGGTCAGCGCTTTCGTGCTGGTCTGCCTGTTCCTGCTCTCCTACCCCCCCTTCGTCATGCAGGTGCAGGGGGTCCACGGCGTGATCGCGCTGCACTATGACGCGCCGCTGTGGGGCTTCCTGCTGCTGCTGTCGCTGATGGGCGCGGCCATGGGGGTGGGCAAGGGCAGCCTGATGCGCCTGATCCACCGCGACCACCGTGACGAGATGGCCCTGGTGGGGGGCCTGGCGCTGACCCTGGGCGGTCTCTTCGCGGCCCTGCTGCCGCTGGTCTTCGCGGTGGGCAACGAGTGGGTCGGCATCCGCACCGCCGGCTTCATGTTCCTCTACGCCTCGCTGATCGCCTGCATGCTGGTGATGGTCTGGGACCACGCCAGCGACCGCGGCGCGAGGGCCTGATCCCGAGGTCTTATCCCCCGCGTTCGCCGGGCCTATCACCTTGGGGGTAGAGCGGGAGTATATGGAGGTAACCGGGCAGTAATCCTCGGATTGTTCGCCCAGAATCATCGGCAAGGTTCCTGCCTGACGTGCGGTTCACTGCATCGCGCCCCAGGGCAGGCCGGGTGGCCAAGGGCGGTCACACCCACTTTTCAAGAAGCCTGGAGATCGACCATGAGTCACTTCATTGATCGGCTGAACTTCTTCCGCAAGGCCCGCGAGCCCTTCGCCAACGAGCATGGCGAAACTCGCGAGGAGTCTCGCGGCTGGGAAGACAGCTATCGTCAGCGCTGGCAACACGACAAGGTCGTGCGTTCCACCCACGGGGTGAACTGTACCGGCTCCTGCAGCTGGAAGATCTACGTCAAGAACGGCCTGGTCACCTGGGAGACCCAGCAGACCGACTACCCGCGCACCCGCCCGGACCTGCCGAACCACGAGCCGCGCGGCTGCCCGCGGGGGGCCAGCTACTCCTGGTACCTCTACAGCGCCAACCGCCTCAAGTACCCGCTGATCAGAAAGCCCCTGCTCAAGCTGTGGCGCGACGCCCTCAAGGAGAAGAAGGACCCGGTGGACGCCTGGGCCTCCATCGTCGAGGATCCGGCCAAGACCAAGCAGTACAAGCGTGCCCGCGGCATGGGCGGCTTCGTGCGTGCCAACTGGGACGAGCTCAACGAACTGGTCGCCGCCTCCAACGTCTACACCGCCAAGCAGTATGGCCCGGACCGCATCATCGGCTTCTCGCCGATCCCCGCCATGTCCATGGTCAGCTACGCCGCGGGCAGTCGCTACCTGTCGCTGATCGGCGGCGTCTGCATGAGCTTCTACGACTGGTACTGCGACCTGCCGCCGGCTTCGCCCATGACCTGGGGCGAGCAGACCGACGTGCCCGAGTCCGCCGACTGGTACAACTCCGGCTACATCATCGCCTGGGGCTCCAACGTCCCCCAGACCCGGACCCCGGATGCCCACTTCTTCACCGAGGTGCGCTACAAGGGCACCAAGACCGTCTCGATCACCCCGGACTACGCCGAGGTCTCCAAGCTCACCGACGAGTGGCTCTCCGCCAAGCAGGGCACCGATGCCGCCTTGGCCATGGCCATGGGGCACGTCATCCTCAAGGAGTTCCACCTCGACAAGCCCAGCACCTACTTCACCGAATACGTGCGCCAGTACACCGACATGCCCTTCCTGGTGGAGCTGGAGCCCCGCGAGGACGGCAGCTATGTGCCCGGCAGGCAGCTGCGCGCCAGCGATTTCGACGCCAGCCTGGGCCAGGCGAACAACCCCGAGTGGAAGACCGTGGCCTGGGACGAGACCCGCGACCAACTCGTTGTGCCGCGCGGCTCCATCGGCTTCCGCTGGGGCGAGACCGGTGACGCGGGGGGAAAAGAAAAGGGCAAGTGGAACCTCGAGCCGCTGGACGCCGAGGGCACCGAGATCAAGCCGTTGCTCACCCTGGCCGACCACCATGACAGTGTCGCCAGAGTGGCGTTTCCCTACTTCGGCGGCATCGAGCATGAGCACTTCGAGCATGTGAAGGGCGAAGGTGTGGGCGCCGCGGATGACCTGCTATTCCACAACCTGCCCGTTAAGCGGCTAACTAAGGCCGATGGCAGCGAGATGCTGGCGGTGACGGTCTTCGACCTGATGTGCGCCAACTATGGCATCGACCGAGGTTTTAGAAGTAAAGAGGGTAAGGAGGGCGAGGACGACGGCGCCACTTCCTACGACCAGATCCGCCCCTACACCCCGGCCTGGCAGGAGAAGATCACCGGCGTATCCGCCGAGCAGGCCACCCGCATCGCCCGTGAGTTCGCCGACAATGCCGACAAGACCCGGGGGCGTTCCATGATCATCGTCGGTGCCGGCATGAACCACTGGTACCACATGGACATGAACTACCGCGGCCTGATCAACATGCTGGTCATGTGCGGCTGCATCGGCCAGAGCGGTGGCGGCTGGGCCCACTATGTGGGGCAGGAGAAGCTGCGGCCGCAGACCGGCTGGACCCCGCTGGCCTTTGGCCTCGACTGGCAGCGTCCGCCGCGCCACATGAACTCCACGTCGTTCTTCTACAACCACTCCTCCCAGTGGCGCTACGAGAAGCTCGAGATCAAGGAGATTCTCTCACCGCTGGCCAAGGTCGAGGACTACCCCGGCAGCCTGATCGACTTCAACGTGCGCTCCGAGCGCATGGGCTGGCTGCCCTCCGCGCCGCAGCTGGGCACCAACCCGCTGCGTCTGGCCAAGGCCGCGGAAGCCGCGGGTATGTCCACCAAGGACTACACCGTCCAGCAGCTCACGAGTGGCGAGCTAGCGTTTGCCGCGGAAGACCCGGATGCCCCGGAGAACTTCCCGCGCAACATGTTCATCTGGCGTTCCAACCTGCTGGGCAGCTCGGGCAAAGGCCACGAGTACATGCTCAAGTATCTGCTGGGGACCCGTCACGGCATCCAGGGCAAGGACCTGGGCGATTTCGGCGGCCAGAAGCCGGAAGAGGTCAAGTGGCATGACGAGGCACCCGAGGGCAAGCTCGACCTGCTGGTGACCCTGGATTTCCGCATGTCGACCACCTGTCTCTACTCGGACATCGTGCTGCCCACGGCCACCTGGTACGAGAAGAACGACCTCAACACCTCGGACATGCACCCTTTCATCCACCCGCTGACCGCGGCCACCGACCCGGCGTGGGAGTCGCGTAGCGACTGGGATATCTACAAGGGCATCGCCAAGGCGTTCTCCAAGGCCTGCGTGGGGCACCTGGGCGAGGAGACGGATCTCGTCACCCTGCCGCACCAGCATGACTCCCCCGCCGAGCTGGCCCAGCCCGCCGTGCTGGACTGGAAGAAGGGCGAGTGCGAGCCCATCCCCGGCAAGACCATGCCGGCGCTGATCGAGGTCAAGCGCAACTATCCCGAGACCTATGAGCGCTTCACCTCCGTCGGCCCGCTGCTCGAAAGCATTGGCAACGGCGGCAAGGGCATCAGCTGGAACACCGACTCCGAAGTCGAACTGCTTGGCAAGCTCAACCATCGCAAGCTGGAAGGCTCCTCGAAGGGGCGCCCGCAGATCGAGAGTGCCATCGATGCGGCCGAGATGATCCTGACCCTGGCGCCCGAGACCAACGGCCAGGTGGCGATGAAGGCCTGGGGCGCGCTCTCCAAGATCACCGGGCGGGATCACACCCACCTGGCACATCCCAAGGAGGACGAGAAGATCCGCTTCCGCGACATCGTCGCTCAGCCCCGCAAGATCATCTCCAGCCCGACCTGGTCCGGCCTTGAGGACGAGCACGTCTCCTACAATGCCGGCTATACCAATGTCCACGAGATGATTCCGTGGCGCACCGTGAGCGGCCGCCAGCAGTTCTACCAGGATCACGCCTGGATGCGCGCCTTTGGCGAGAGCCTGCTGGTCTATCGCCCGCCAATCGATACCAAGGCGGCCAAGGGCTTCAAGCTGCCCGAAGACAACGGTAACCCGAGCAAGGCGCTGAACTTCATCACGCCGCACCAGAAGTGGGGTATCCACTCCACCTACAGCGACAACCTGATGATGCTGACGCTCAACCGCGGCGGCCCGGTGGTCTGGCTCTCCGAACCCGATGCGGCATCGATCGGCATCGAGGACAACGACTGGATCGAGGTCTACAACGCCAATGGCGCCATCGCGGCGCGGGCGGTGGTCAGCCAGCGGGTCAAGGACGGCATGGTGATGATGTACCACGCTCAGGAGCGCAACGTGAACGTGCCCGGCTCCGAGGTCACCGGCACCCGCGGCGGTATTCACAACTCCGTGACCCGGGTCTGCCCGAAGCCGACCCACATGATCGGCGGCTACGCCCAGCTCTCCTACAGCTTCAACTACTACGGCACCGTCGGTTCCAACCGCGATGAATTCGTCCTGGTTCGCAAGATGAAGCACGTCGACTGGCTGGATGAAGAGGGCAACGACTACGTGCAGGAGGCGGTGAAATGAAGATTCGTTCCCAGGTAGGCATGGTCCTCAACCTCGACAAGTGCATCGGTTGCCACACCTGTTCGGTGACCTGCAAGAACGTCTGGACCAGCCGTGAGGGCGTCGAGTACGCCTGGTTCAATAACGTCGAGACCAAGCCCGGCATCGGCTATCCCAAGGAGTGGGAGAACCAGAAGAAGTGGAAGGGCGGCTGGCTGCGCCGCAAGGACGGCAAGATCGAGCCGAAGATCGGCGGCAAGTGGCGGGTGCTGGCGAACATCTTCGCCAATCCCGACCTGCCGGAGATCGATGACTACTACGAGCCGTTCACCTTCGACTACCAGCACCTGCATACCGCCAAGATCGGCAAGCACCAGCCGGTGGCGCGCCCGCGGTCGCTGATCTCCGGCGAGCGCATGAAGAAGATCGAGTGGGGTCCGAACTGGGAGGAGATCCTCGGCACCGAGTTCGCCAAGCGCCGCAAGGACATGAACTTCGAGAAGGTGCAGGCCGATATCTACGGTCAGTTCGAGAACACCTTCATGATGTATCTGCCGCGGCTGTGCGAGCACTGCCTCAATCCCACCTGCGTGGCATCGTGCCCGTCCGGCGCGATCTACAAGCGCGAGGAGGACGGCATCGTCCTGATCGACCAGGACAAGTGCCGCGGCTGGCGGATGTGCATCTCCGGCTGCCCCTACAAGAAGATCTACTACAACTGGAAGACCGGGAAGTCCGAGAAGTGCATCTTCTGCTACCCGCGCATCGAGGCCGGTCAGCCGACCATCTGCTCGGAGACCTGCGTGGGCCGCATCCGCTACCTCGGCGTGCTGCTCTACGATGCCGACCGCATCGAGGAAGTGGCCAGCTCCCCGGACGAGCGTGACCTCTACCATCGCCAGTGCGAGATCTTCCTGGATCCCAACGACCCGGCAGTGATCGCCCAGGCGAAGCAGGACGGCATCACCGATAACGTGATCGCCGCCGCCCAGGCCTCGCCGGTCTACAAGATGGCCATGGAGTGGGGCCTGGCGCTGCCGCTGCACCCGGAATATCGCACCCTGCCGATGGTCTGGTACGTGCCGCCGCTCTCGCCGATCCAGTCCGCCGCCGAGGCCGGCAAGATCGAGTTCGACGGCGTGATGCCGAAGATCGAGTCGCTGCGCATTCCGGTGCGCTACCTGGCCAACATGCTCACCGCCGGTGAGGAGGCTCCCGTGGTGCTGGCGCTCAAGCGCCTGATGGCCATGCGTCTCTACATGCGCGGCAAGCACGTGGACGGCCAGCCCAATACCGAGGTGCTCGACGACGTCGAGCTGACCGAGGCCCAGGTGGAAGAGATGTATCGGTATCTCGCCATCGCCAACTACGAGGATCGCTTTGTGATCCCCACCAGCCATCGCGAGATGGCGACCGAAGCCTTCCCGGAGCGCGGCGGTTGCGGCTTCACCTTCGGCGACGGCTGCCACGGCGAGAACAAGTCTAGCCTGTTCAACGGCCGCTCCCAGACCACCACCCTGGTCCAGCCGGTGGAAACCTTTGATCCGCAGAGCGGGGGGCGGCGCGATGAGAAAGCCGGGGGGCGGCGCGACGAGAAAGCAGAGGAGGTGCGTCATGACTGATGCCGCTCTCAATATGGCCGAACCGGCCGTCGGTATGCGCAGCCTGCGCGTGCTGGCCCGCCTGCTCGACTACCCCACCGAGGAGCTCCAGGCCGCGGCCGGCGAGCTCATCGAGATCATCGACCAGGAGCGCCGCCTGTCGGCAGCGCTGCGCACCGCCCTGATGGACTGGTGCCAGCGCATCATTGACGGTGACCTGCTCGAGTTGCAGTCCGAGTACGTAGCCCTGTTCGACAAGGGGCGTGCCACCTCGCTGCTGCTGTTCGAGCACGTCCACGGCGAGTCCCGCGATCGCGGCCAGGCCATGGTCGACCTGATGGCGGAGTACAACGCCGCGGGCTTCGAGCTGGACGCCAGGGAGCTACCGGACTATCTGCCGGTGTTCCTGGAGTATCTCTCCACCCGTGACGAGGCCGAGATCGGCCGCTGGCTGGGCGAGATCCGCCATATCCTCGGGCTGCTCACCGCGCGTCTCGAGGAGCGTGACGCCGATCACGCCCTGGTGCCAAGGGGGCTGCTGGCGCTGATCGGCGCCGAGGCCGAGGCCGACGCCCACCGCAAGGAGGTCCAGGGCGAGACCCGCGATGACACCCCCGAGGCGCTGGATGCGGTCTGGGAAGAGGAGGCGGTGCGCTTCTCCGCCGAGTCCGACCAGGACTGCGCCCTGCAGTCCGCCGAGGGCCGCCGCCTGGCCGAGCGCAAGCAAGGCGTGCAGAGCGACGCCGTTCGCATTCTCTCACCCGAGGCGATGCCTCCGGTGAAGGGTCGTTAACAGGAGAATCACCATGTCCGCGATTGGTACCTATCTCGACCACCTGATCTACGGCTACTACCCGTACCTGGTCGGCACCGTCTTCCTGGTCGGCAGCCTGCTGCGCTATGACCACGGCCAGTTCACCTGGAAGGCCGGCTCCAGCCAGATGCTCTCGTCGAAGAACATGCGCCTGGCCAGCAACCTCTTCCATATCGGCATCATCGTGATCTTCTTCGGTCACCTGTTCGGCATGCTGACACCGCACTGGGTCTACTCGCCCTTCCTGCATGCCGGCACCAAGCAGCTGCTGGCCATCGTGGTGGGCGGCATCGCCGGGGTCATGTGCCTGGTGGGCGGTGGCATGCTGCTGCATCGCCGCATCACCAACCCCAGGGTGAGGGCCTCCTCAAGCCCCATGGACACCGTCATCCTCGGGCTGATCGTCTTCCAGGCCTTCCTGGGCATGATCACCATCTTCTTCTCGCTGGGCCACATGGACGGCGAGATGATGCTGACCCTCTCCAGCTGGGCCCAATCCATCATCTTCTTCGGAGGCGGTGCGGCGGCCTACATGGAGAACGTCTCCTGGATCTACAAGCTGCACATCTTCCTGGGCTTGACCATCATCCTGCTGTTCCCCTTCTCTCGTCTGGTGCACGTGTGGAGCCTTCCGCTGGGCTATATCACTCGGCGTTACCAGATCGTGCGCAAGCGGGGCTGAGGAGTCATCACCATGCAGAAGATCGATATCGAACTGATCCCGGGGGGCGCGAGCCCCCCTCCCATCCGGGTCGGCGGCGCCACCATCGAGGAGTCCGCCATCGCCCAGGAGATGCAGTTCCACCCGGCGGACTCCGCCGGCACCGCCCAGCTCAAGGCGGCCCGGGCGCTGGTGGTGCGCGAGCTGCTGTGCCAGCGCGCCGCAGACCTCGGCCTTCTCGAGGCGTCCGGCGAGGCGCTGGACGAGGGCGATGCCGCCATCGCCGCCCTGCTGGAGAAGGAGCTGGACGTGCCGGAGCCCTCCGAGGAGGACTGCCGCCGCTTCCACGCCGCCCACGCCGAGCGTTTCAGCGAGCCTACCCGCCTGAAGGTGCGCCATCTCCTGCTGCCCGCCGCGCCGGACGACGCCGAGGCCCGGGATGCCGGCTACCGCCAGGGCGAGGCGCTGCTCAAGGAGCTCTCGACCATCCCCGAGCGCTTCACCGAGTTCGCCATACGCCACTCCGCCTGCCCCTCGAAGGAGCAGGGCGGCGAGCTGGGCTGGCTGGCCCCGGGGCAGACCGTGCCCGAGCTGGACCGTGCCCTTCAGCACCTCCCCGAGGGGCTGCACGACAGGCCCCTGGCGTCCCGCTACGGCTGGCATCTGGTCGCCATCGACGAACGCGTCGAGGGTCGCGAGCTGCCCTATGAGCAGGTCGCCGAGCGCGTGCGCCACAGCCTGCGCGAACAGTCTACCCGCCGTGCGCTGCGCCACTACCTCCTGATGCTGGAGTCGGAGATCGGCGTCGAGGGTGTCACCCTGGACGACGATAGCGCCAACTCGCTGATGCAATGAAACGAGGGCCGTACACGGCCCTCTCCTACGCGATTTCCCTTTGCATGCCGCCGCCCGCACCGCGGGCGGCCAGGAGGACCCCATGGCCCATGTCCACGCCGACACTCCCTTCGCCCCGCTGGGCATCGCCGTGCTGACCGTCTCCGACACCCGCGGGTTCGACGAGGATGGCAGCGGCGACCTGCTTGCCGAGCGCCTCACCGAGGCCGGCCATGCGCTGGTAGAGCGGCAGATCGTTCCCGACGACGTCTACCGCATCCGCGCGGTGGTCTCCAAGTGGGTGGTGCGTGACGACATCCAGGTGGTACTGGTCAATGGCGGCACCGGCTTCACACCCCGCGATACCACGCCGGAGGCGCTGGCGCCGCTGTTCGACAAGGCCGTCGACGGCTATGGCGAGCTGTTTCGCCAGCTGTCGCTTGCGAGCATTGGCACCTCCACCCTCCAGTCCCGCGCCGTGGCCGGGCTGATCGACCGTACCCTGGTGTTCGCCATGCCCGGCTCGCCGAAGGCCTGCGCCACCGCCTGGGACGGCATCCTGGCCGCCCAGCTCGACGCCCGCACTCGGCCCTGCAACTTCGTGGCCATGGTGCTGCCGGACGCCGAGCGCTGCGCCAGCCGGCAGGCGCCTGAGGGCGAGGCGGCCCGCCAGGCGGTGGAATCATGAGCGGCTGCGGCTGCGCCGAGGTCGTCACCCCGGGCCTGCTCGACCTCTTCGACGCCCGGGCGCGCATGATCGCCGCGGCCCGGCCCATCCGCGGGTCCGAACGTGTGTCGCTGGCCCAGGCCACCGGGCGGGTGCTGATGGATGAGGTACGGGCGACCCTGGACATGCCGGGCGTCGACAACAGCGCCATGGACGGCTACGCCCTGCGCCGGGCCGAGTTCGGCGCCGAAGGCCTGCCGGTGACGCTGCGCGTGCCCGCCGGGGCCGGGGTGCTCAGGCTGCCGGAAGGCGGCTGCGCGCGGATCTTCACCGGCGCGCCGGTGCCGCTGGGCGCCGACGCGGTGGTGCCCCAGGAGTGGGTGCGCCTGGACCCCGAGGGACGCATGCACGTCGAGGGTGAGCTCGCCGCGGGCGCCAACATCCGCCGTCGCGGCGAGGAGACCCGCGAGGGCGAGCTGCTGCTGCCCGCCGGGACGCGCCTGGACGCCGCGGCCATCGCCCTGCTGGCCGGCCACGGCCTTGGCGAGGTGGGCGTGGTGCGACGCCTGAGGGTGGCACTGCTATCCACCGGTGACGAGCTGATTGAGCCGGGCAGTGCCCGGGTGCCGGGCCAGGTCTACGACAGCAACCGCGTCATGCTGCTCGCCCTGCTGGTCCAGGCCGGCGGTGAGGTGCTCGATCTCGGCGTGATCGCGGACGCTCCCCATGACCTGCATCAAGCCTTTTCTCAGGCTCGTGACATTGCCGATCTGGTAATGTGTACCGGTGGGGTATCGGTAGGGGAAGAGGATCATGTGCGGCCGGTCATCGAGCGGCTGGGCGGCATCGCCTTCCACGGTGTTGCCATGAAGCCCGGCAAGCCCTTCGCCCTGGGCTACCTCGGCGATTCCCTCCATGCCGGTACGCCGCTGATCGCCCTGCCGGGCAACCCGGTGGCCTCGCTGGTGGGCTGGCAGCTGCTGGCACTGCCCTTCGTGCAGGTCCGCCAGGGGCGCGAGGCGGCGCCGCTGCAGCGCTTCCCGGTGGCCGCCGGCTTCTCCCGGCGCGGCCCCCGGGGGCGGCGGGAGCTGCTGCGGGTGGTGCTCGACTGGTCGGCGGGCGCGCCGGTGGCTCGCCTGGCCGGGGGTCAGGGCTCCCACATGCTCAGCGCCGCGAGTCAGGCCCATGGCTACCTGATGATCGATGCCAACCATAACGTGGAGGAAGGCCATGCCTACGGTTACTGCCCCGCCGTCCAGTTCCTCGACTGAGCTGCTCTTCAAGCCGAAGCAGCTGCGCGAGCTGGTGCTGGGCGTCCCCTGGCTCGCGGCGCTGGCCGACGAGGAGCTGGAGACGCTGCTCGAGGTGTCCGAGCTGCGCACCCTTAAGCCCCGCGAATGGCTGTTCCGCCAGGAGACCCCGGCCCAGTGGCTGCATATCGTGATCAGCGGCACCGTGCGCCTGGTGCGCGCCGCCGGTGACGGTCGCATGGCCACCATCCGGTGCGTGGAGCGCGGCGGCACCCTGGGTGAGCTCAGCATGGTCGCCAGCGCCGGTGTCTACCTCTACTCCTCCGAGGCGCTGCGCCGCACCCACGTGCTGTCGATCCCGGCGGCCCGCTGTCGCGAGATCCTCGATCGGCAGCCGGCCTGCCGCGCCGAGTTCATGAGCCGCCTGGCCCTGGAGCTCACCGAACGCCTCGAGGACCTGGCCCTGCTCACCCAGGGCGACGCCATGTCGCGGCTGGTCAGCTATGTGCTGCGCCAGCTGCCACCGGGGCGCTCGAAGGGTCCTCGGGTGATCCGCCTGACCATCCCCAAGCGCTGGCTGGCGGCCCAGCTGGCCATGACGCCGGAGACCCTGTCGCGGCTGCTGGCCAAGCTGCGCGACAGCGGTGCCATCAACATCGATCGGCAGCGGCTCACCGTGCTGGACGAGCAGAAACTGCGCGACGTCATGCTGACCGACGACTGACGTCCCCCGGAACGTCGGGAATGCACCGGAAGAGGGAGGCAAGATGCCCCGAGCCACCAGCAAGCCCCGCACCCTGGTCTACTCCTGTTCGGGCTGCTCCGACGTGGCCCAGCTGGCCAACGACGTGGCGCTGCGCCTGGACCACGGCGGCGTGGCCGAGATGTCCTGCATCGCCGGCGTCGGCGGCGGGGTGCCGGGGCTTATGCGCATCGCCCGCTCCGGCCGGCCCATCGTGGCCATCGACGGCTGCCAGATGCACTGCGCCAGCCACTGCCTGGCCAATGCCGGCGTCACCCCCGACGAGCACGTGAAGCTCTACGAGCGCGGCCTGCGCAAGCGGCGTGGCCGGCTCTACGACGAACAAACCGTCGCCGAGGTGGCCAGCGAGGTGGGCGAGCTGATCGCCCGCCTGCCCATGGACGCCGAGGCCGGCGTGGCCCCCGTCGGAGCTCGCCCATGAGGGCGCTCGTCGACGGCTTAGGCCGCACCGTCCGCTACCTGCGCCTCTGGGTCACCGACCGCTGCGACTTCCGCTGCGTCTACTGCATGGCCCACAGCGACTCGCGCATCGGTTTCATCTCGCCCCACACCCACAACTTCTGCGACGCCTGCAATCGGGTGCGGGTCACCGCCTAGGGCCGCCTGCTGCTGTGCCTGGGCAACGAGCACTCGGTGGACCTTCGCGCCGTGCTGCGCCGCCACCCCGGCGACACTGAACGCCTCAAGGCTACCATCACCTCTCAGATCCCCCCTCGTATGCTCCCCATCATGCCGTGGCAGGCGCAGCCCATTCTGCGCCTCGTCGTGATGGCGTGCCCGGTATTCAGGTCGTCGAGGTCGTACGCTGCCCCTTCACCATGCCGTGCACCGCGTAGTGCCAGGTTAATACTCTGTTTTTATAGAGCATTGTCTCCATCAATGGGCGCATTTGCACTAGTCATTGGTCGCGACGCGTCCGCCTGGCCATAGTCGATTTCACCAGCAGTAACGTGCATGACATGGCAAGCAAGGGGCGAAAGCGACCGGCATGAAGGGGCCGGATGCGCCCTGGCTGGTAAGTCGATTACCCAAAAAAATGAGGAGATAACAAGATGCAACTGCCGTCACTGATCGAGATTCCCAATGGCGACAAGGTGGTGCCGACCTTCTCGGATGCCGAGATGCAGGGGCGGCTCGCCCGCCTGCGCCAGACCATGGCCGCCCATGACATCGATGCGGTGGTGTTGACCTCCTACCACAACATCAATTACTTCAGTGATTTCGTCTACTGCAAGTTCGGTCGTGACTACGGCCTGGTGGTGACCCAGGACCGTTTCACCACGGTGACGGCCAACATCGACGGCGGCCAGCCCTATCGCCGCAACCGGCTGGGTGAAAACATCGTCTATACCGACTGGCAGAAGGACAACTTCTTCAAGGCCGTCAGGCAACTCTGCGAAGGCAAGCAGCGTGTGGGCGTCGAGTTCGACCACCTGACCCTGCAGAACCAGCAGAAGCTGCTGGCCGCCCTGGGCGACGTGGAACTGGTGGATATCGGTGCGCCCACCATGAAGCTGCGCATGATCAAGTCCGCAGAGGAGATCGCGCTGATTCGCCAGGGTGCGCGCATCGCCGACGTGGGCGGCGTGGCCGTTCGTGATGCCATCACCGCCGGGGTGCCGGAGTATGAAGTGTCGCTGGCCGGCCAGGCGGCCATGGTGCGCGAGATCGCCAAGACCTACCCCAACAGCGAGCTGATGGATACCTGGGTCTGGTTCCAGTCTGGCATCAACACCGACGGTGCCCACAACCCGGTGACCAGCCGCCGCGTGCAGCCCGGCGACATCCTCAGCCTCAATACCTTCCCGATGATCTCGGGCTACTACACCGCCCTTGAGCGTACCCTGTTCCTGGGGCACGCCTCCGACGAGCACCTGCGGCTGTGGGAAGTGAACTGCGAGGTCCACCGGCGGGGCCAGGAGCTGATCAAGCCCGGCGTGCGCTGCTGCGACATCGCCCACGAGCTCAACGAGATCTTCGCCAAGCATGACCTGCTCCAGTACCGCACCTTCGGCTACGGCCACTCCTTCGGCACCCTGAGCCACTACTACGGCCGCGAGGCAGGCCTCGAGCTGCGGGAGGACATCGACACGGTGCTCGAGCCCAACATGGTGGTCTCCATGGAGCCGATGATCATGGTGCCGGAAGGGCGCCCGGGGGCCGGTGGTTACCGCGAGCATGACATCCTGGTGGTCAACGAGCAGGGGGCCGAGAACATCACCGGCTTCCCGTATGGGCCGGAGCACAATATCATCAAGTAAGATCAACCATAAGGGGAGCCAAAGCTCCCCTTTTTGAGTGCAAGTCGGTTCACGCCATACGCTGATTATTCTGGTAATTATATTATCTATTCTTGTTCTATGGGTGGCCTGAAGGTATCGCGGATGGAGAGGGTGAACTGGCGTTGGGGGAGTTGTAAATGAGCAATGTCAAGATCGAGAATATGGATTGGGTATCCTACAAGGAACTCACCGAGAACGGGAAATGCAAGATCATCCTTCCGATTGGAGCGATCGAGCAGCACGGCCCCCACATGTCGCTGAACCCGGACGTGCTGATCCCTGGCCATATCGCCGAGCAGGTGGCACAGAAGGCAGACAAGATGCTGGTGGCACCGGCGATCAGCTATGGCTACAAGTCACAGGTCAAATCGGGAGGAGGCAACTTCTTCCCGGGGACAACCTGTGTTTCCAGCAGCTCCCTGGAGAATTATGTCTTCGATGTTCTGCAGGCCTATGTGAATCATGGTAATCGAGAGTTCATCCTGATCAATGGACACTTCGAAAATTCGATGTGCCTGTGCGAGGCGGCCGATAAGCTGGTCAATAAGTGCAAGGCAGAGAATATCAGCATCAAAATTTATCTGCTGTCGTATTGGGATTTCATCAGCGAAGAGACCATTTCCCAGGTCTTTCCCGATGGTTTTACCGGCTGGGCCGTTGAGCATGGCGGGGTACTGGAAACCTCGATCATGCTGAAGATTCATCCGGAGCTGGTCGACATGTCCAAGGCCGTCCATGTGGAGCCGGCGACCTTCCCTCCTTACGATATCTTTCCTCCCGATCCCTCCTGGGTGGCACCCTCCGGCACCCTGTCGTCACCGCTGAAATCCACGGCGGAGAAAGGGGCGCTGATCCTGGATGAGTGCATCTCGGGCATCGTGAAGCACTTGGGCCAGGGCGCTAGCCGCTGACGAAGGCGATCTCGGCCTGTGGATGTCGGCAACAAGAGAACGGTTGGTGCGAAACTACAATAACAGTGAGGTGAAATGACATGGCAAATCGCAACGTGGAGCCCGACAAGATAACGAGGCAGAAGGAGCCCGTTACTATTCCTCGGTTCACGGGGAGTGACCTGCCGCCCCTTGGCAGGCTGGTCATTCAGTTTACCCCCCCGATCGCCATCATCGCGCTTATTGTGATGGTGCTGAGCAAGCCTGACGGCGTGGCCGCCGTGATCTTTGACATGCGAACCTATGTCACCGGTGGCTTTACCTGGCTGTTTATTCTCTATTCGCTTTTTGCCGTGGCGGTATGTGCCTGGCTGGTATTCAGCAAGATTGGCAAGCAAGTCAGGTTGGGCGGGCCCGGTGCGAAACCGGAGTACAGCAACTTTGCCTGGTACTCGATGCTGTTCGCCTGCGGGCAAGGTATCGGTCTGATCTTCTGGTCCGTGGCCCAGCCGATCATGCTGCGCGATGCAAGCCCGGTCATTCAATCGCTCGAAGGTAACGTGGCGGGGGGCGGGCTGGTCTGGGCCTACTTCCACTGGGGGTTCACCGCCTGGGCCATGTACTGTGTGGTGGCAGTGTGCCTGGCCTACTCGCATCACAACCTGGGCAAGTCTCTGACGTTTCGCGAGGCGACGGTGGATATCCTGCCCCGCTGGGCTCAGGGCGGCGCCGGTGTAGTTGTCGAACTGCTGGCGATCATGGCGACCATCCTCGGCCTGTCCACCTCCTTCGCCTTTGCGGCGATGCAGTTCACCGCGGGCCTCACCTCCTTCACCGGGCTTGCTTCCAGTCCTACCATCTGGCTGTTCGTCATCGTGGGACTGGGGACTGCCGCGGCCATCTCGGCCTTTTTCGGCATCAGCCGGGGCATGCGCCTGATCAGTGAAACGAATTCGATTCTGAGTGTCGTGCTGGTGGTTGCCGCCTTCATCTTCGGGCCGACGCTGTTTATCATCTCCAACATCACCCAGACCTTCGGCTCCTATTTCACCAACTTCATTCCCATGAGCTTCTGGACCGATGCGCCAAGCACCGCCGAGCCATTGGCATCGTGGCAGCAAAGCTGGAATGGCTGGTGGACCGTCTTCATCTGGTGCTGGGTCATTGCCTTCTCGCCCTTCGTTGCCGGATTCATTGCACGTATCTCACGGGGACGCACACTGCGTGAGTTCGTGATCGGCGTCACCGTCATTCCTTCGCTGATCGTCATGGTATGGATTGGCGTGCTGGGGTCTGCCGCCATCTACTACGATGACCGTTCGGGACGCGGAATATCGGCTGCGGTGAACGACAACGTCGCCAGTGGTCTGTTCGCCATGCTGGAGTCTATACCGATCGTCGGCAGCCTGCTCCTGGTGGTGGCGACGGTACTGGTGGCGACGTACTACGTGACCTCGCTGGATGCCGGCACCTACGCGCTCGCGGACTTCGTCTCTGCACCGAAACGAGCGGGAGCGTGGTTCCGGGTCGTTCTGGTGATCAGTATTGGAGCGGTGGCAACCATACTCCTGACCCTGGGGGGCAGCGGCGTCGTCGATACCGTCCAGACCGGCACCATCATCGGCGCCTTCCCCTTCTCTATCGTGATTCTCTTGATGATCATCAATACGATAAGGAGGCTGCTCAACAGGGATCGGTCGACCAAGCAGCTGGAGAGGGCTGTGAACAACCCGGATCCTGATGTGGAACTGAGGGTCAGCGGTGAAGGTGATGTCCAGGCTGTGCCCAGCGGCGGCATGGAGCCAGGGGTCGGGTTGCGATAGCCCTGGGTTGCGCTGGACCTTGGTAGGCCGTGGCGTCGGCCGAGAGGGACGGACGCCGCTTGAAGACTGGCCCGGCAGTCGCCTGATGCGCGGCTGCCGGGCCACTTGCATGAAAGGGGGCCAAGATCGTATCGAGAGTCGGTGTTCTCCCTCAGAAGCGACTAGATGTTGGCCAGCCCAGAACGCAGGAAGTCGAGCACGTGCCGTGAGGCGGTGTTGAGCTCACGCTCCTTGTAGTACAGGCCGATGCAGACACGCTCCAGCTCCGGCAGGTCCCGCGCGCTGCTCGCATGCTTCAGGTTATCGGGAATCACCGACCTGGCCATCGCCGTGATCCCCAGGCCCTCCTCGACGGCAGAAAAGATTCCCAGCAGGCTGGTGCTCGTGTACATGAAGCGGAAGGGGTGTTGCTGTCCTTGCAGGGCCTCTTCCATGATGGAGCGATAGACACACCCCTGGGGATAGGCGATCAGCGGAATGGGGTCATCATGCCCGTTGATGAGCCGACTGTCCTTGTAGACCCATTCCAGGATTTCCAGACGATAGTCGCGAGCATCCCGGTCCTCATTCTGCTTGGCACGCTCCATCGCCAGGGCGATATCATAGTGCCCCTTATGATAACGCTGCAGTATCACCTTGCTGATCTCGCAGTCGACCTCAATGATGATGTTGGGGTAGACACGCGACAGGTTTCTCAGCGCCTTGGGCAGGAATGCCAGCTCGAAATCGTTGGGAATGCCCAGCCTGACCTTACCCGAGACATGATCTCCCCTGACCTTGGCAATGATCTGGTCATTGATCTCCAGAATCTGGCGAGCGGCCTCATAGAGATATTCCCCATCTTCGGTGAGTTCCAGGCTGGAACCGCGCAGGAATATCTTGGTGTTAAGAAGCTCTTCCAGCTTCTTTATCTGAAGGCTGATGGCCGGCTGTGAGCGGCCGAGCAGCTCGCCGGCACTCGTGAAACCGCCCAGGTCTTTTATGGTAACGAAGGTTCTCAAAAGGTCAGTCGGGATATTGGTCATCGTTATGCCATTTTGAACTTTTATGAGGCCATTTGACTTACAAATTGGCGGGTTAACAGGCCGTAAAATACCTTGATGATGCCGGACGCGGCAACCCACGAGCCCCACATCGAGGGCCGAACCAAGAACAAGAGGGTGTGCAGATGAATTCCTGGGTATTGAGCACCTTTCTGGTGCTCACTTGCTATATGCTGGTCCATTCGGGTGCAGTCTACCTCCGAAGAGAGCTGAAGCGAAAATCCGCCGATAGCTCATTGAGGAGGTGACCATGGATGCCTACAAGCTGTTCAACTGGGGTCTGTTGATCCTCACCTTCGGCCTGCTGATCTATCTCGGCTTTCTCTCCTCAAGATACATGAACAAGAGCGATGAGGGGGGCTTCCTGGTGGCCGGACGGTCGCTGGGCGCCTTCGTGGCGGCGGGCACCATCGTTGCCACCGGCTTCAGCGGCTGGGGTTTCATGGGATCTCCCGGCGTGACCTACCAGTTCGGTGCCATCGAGGTGCTGGGCAACTTCTTCTTCGCGCCGGCGATGATGATCGCCGTCCTCTACTTCGCGCGTTTCCTGCAGCGTCGAGCCATCGAGATGGGCAGCAACACCATTCCCGAGTATATCGCACAGAGCCATGGCAGCGGTGTTATGGGTCGGGTGCTTCAGGGTGTGGCCGGTTTCATCACCATCCTGCTGCTGATGGTCTTTCTCACCAGTCAGATCAAGGCCGTGGGTCTGCTCGGCGCCAGCTGGCTGGGGATCGAGCTCAACCAGAGCGCCTTCCTGATGGTCTCGGTCATCATCGTCTATACCATGCTCGGCGGCCTGGCCGCCGTCGCCTGGACCGACACGGTCATGGTCTGCGGCATGGCCCTGGCGGCGGTGATCATCCTGGTGCAGATCCTCACCTCGGTGGACCTGGGCACCTGGGAGGCCTCGCTGAACGCCATCGACCCGGAGCTGCTCAACCCGACCACTGGGGCGCACTACGGCGACTCCATCGGCACCGTCTTCCTGGTGCTGCCCTACGCCTTCCTGTTTGCCGCCGTGCTGCCCTATATGGCCATTCGCTTCCTGGCCATGAAGCCCGACGTCAAACTGCACAAGGTGGGGGTCTACGTAGCCATCCTCGGGGCCCTGCTGAGCCTGATCCCCATCGTGGGACTCTACGTGCGCATGCAGGTGCCCGATCTGGCCGACCCCGACATGGCGATGCCGGTCTACCTGGAGCAGTTCATGCACCCGGCCCTCCAGGGGGTGATCACGCTGTTCATCATCTTCGCGATGAAGTCCACCGCCAACTCGCTGCTGCATACAGTGGCCTCGGCAACCTCCCACGACCTGCGCCTGTCGCTCTTCGGTCCGGTCTCCAGCGGGCGCCGGGCGCTGATGATCAACCGCCTGGCCGTCGTGGTGCTGGGGGTGGTAGCGCTGATGATGATGCTCTACGCCCCGCCGTTCATGCTCTCCTGGCTGGGGATCCTCGGCTCCGGCACCCTGCTGGCCAGCATGATCGGCCCGGTATTCATCTCCACCTTCTGGCAGGGTAGCGCCTGGGGGGCCCTCATCGCGATGCTGGTGGGCTTCTTTACCAGCGGCTATATGATGCTGTTCGCCGATGTGGGCTGGCTGATCGGACCGCTGACCGGCTGTGTCGTCTCCTCGGTCTGCTATGTCGGCATCTCCCTGTTGACAAGGCGACGGGGATATCGTCCTCAAGGTGCATAAAGCGCCTGCCCGTTTGACCTCCGAAATGGCCACGCCTGCGCACCGCTGCGGGCGTGGCCTTTTTGCTACTGCTCCCACTTGAGCTGCCAAAACAAGAAATTCTCCTCCTTATCATGGTATTTGCTCTTCTAATTGGTTCTTGGACGCATTCGAAAATAGATTGCTGGCATGGGGCGTTTACCGTGATCCAACAATTAAAGGAGTCCTCCATGAACCATTCTTCCCTTTCCACTTTCGATACCCAGGTCGCCGCCGCCATCGCCGACGAGGTGGCCCGCCAGGAGGCCCACGTTGAGCTGATCGCCTCCGAGAACTATGCCAGCCGCGCCGTGATGGAGGCCCAAGGCACCCAGCTGACCAACAAGTACGCCGAGGGCTACCCGGGCAAGCGCTACTACGGCGGCTGCGAGCACGTCGACGTGGTCGAGCAGCTGGCCATCGACCGCGCCTGTGACCTGTTCGGCGCCGATTACGCCAACGTCCAGCCTCACTCCGGTGCCCAGGCCAACGCGGCGGCCTTCATGGCGCTGGTCAAGCCGGGCGACACCATCCTCGGCATGAGCCTGGCCCATGGCGGCCACCTGACCCACGGCGCCGCGCCGAACTTCTCCGGCAAGCACTACCATGCCGTGCAGTACGGGCTGAACCCGGAAACCGGCGAGATCGACTACGAGGAGGTCGAGCGTCTGGCTCGCAGCCATAAGCCCAAGCTGATCATCGCCGGCTTCTCTGCCTACGCCAGGGTGGTGGACTGGCGCCGCTTCCGCACCATTGCCGATGAGGTGGGCGCCTGGTTCATGGTCGACATGGCCCACGTGGCTGGCCTCATCGCCGCCGGTCACTACCCGAGCCCGATCCCCCATGCCCACGTGGTCACCACCACCACCCACAAGACCCTGCGCGGTCCCCGTGGCGGCCTGATCCTCTCCGCCCACGGTGATGCGGACCTCTACAAGAAGCTCAACGGCGCGGTCTTCCCGGGCCAGCAGGGCGGCCCGCTGATGCACGTCATCGCCGCCAAGGCGGTGGCCTTCAAGGAGGCCATGAGCCAGGAATTCGTGCAGTACCAGCAGCGGGTGATCGACAACGCCCGGTCCATGGCCGGGGTGTTCATCGAGCGCGGCTATGACGTGGTCTCCGGCGGCACCGATGACCACCTCTTCCTGGTCTCGCTGATCAAGCAGGGCGTCACCGGCAAGGACGCCGACGCGGCCCTTGGGCGTGCGCATATCACCGTCAACAAGAACGCCGTGCCCAATGACCCGCAGAGCCCCTTCGTGACCTCCGGGCTGCGCATCGGCACCCCGGCCGTGACCACCCGCGGCTTCGATGATCGCGAGTGTGCCGAGCTGGCCGGCTGGATCTGCGACATCCTCGATGTGCTCGCCGAGCAGCGCAACAGCGAGGCCGTGGAGGCCGAGGTGCGCGAGAAGGTCGCCGCGCTCTGCGAGCGCCATCCGGTCTACGCCGAGGCTTCCACCCCCGCTCGGACGCAGGAGTCGGCCGAGTCAGCGGTCTGATTGCCTTAACGAGTCAGGAGCGGTTTCAGGAGAGAATTATGCAACACTATTCAGGGTTCGGGCTGGCGAAGCACGCGCTCAGCCACCATGAGAACTGGGAGCGCCAGTGGCGCAACCCCACCCCCAAGAAGCAGTACGACGTGATCATCGTCGGCGGCGGCGGTCACGGCCTGGCCACCGCCTACTACCTGGCCAAGGAGCACGGCATCAAGAACGTGGCCGTGGTCGAGAAGGGCTGGCTGGGCGGCGGCAACACCGCTCGCAACACCACCATCGTGCGCTCGAACTATCTGTGGGACGAGTCGGCGGCGCTTTACGAGCACGCCATGAAGCTGTGGGAGGGGCTCTCCCAGGACCTCAACTACAACGTGATGTTCTCCCAGCGGGGCGTGCTCAACCTGGGCCACACCCTGCAGGACATGCGCGACATCCAGCGCCGGGTCAACGCCAACCGCCTGAACGGCATCGACGGCGAAGTGCTGGACGCCAAAGGCGTGCAGGAGCTGGTGCCGATCATGGACTGCTCGAAGAACGCCCGCTACCCGGTGCTGGGCGCCTCCTGGCAGCCGCGGGCGGGCGTGGCGCGCCACGACGCCGTGGCCTGGGGCTTCGCCCGGGCCGCCGATGCCCTGGGCGTCGACCTGCTGCAGAACACCGAGGTCACCGGTTTCAAGATCCGTGACGGCCGCGTCCATGGCGTTCATACCAACCGCGGCGATATCGAGGCGAAGACCGTGGGCTGCGTGGCGGCAGGCAACTCCGGCGTGCTGGCCGGGATGGCCGGCTTCCGGCTGCCGCTGGAGTCGCATCCGCTGCAGGCGCTGGTCTCCGAGCCCCTCAAGCCGATTCTCGATACCGTGGTGATGTCCAACCATGTGCACGGCTACATCAGCCAGACCGACAAGGGCGACCTGGTGATCGGCGCCGGCATCGACGGCTACAACGGCTATGGCCAGCGCGGCAGCTACCCCACCGTGGAGCACACCCTCCAGGCCATCGTCGAGATGTTCCCGATCTTCTCCCGGGTGCGCATGAACCGCCAGTGGGGCGGCATCGTGGATACCTGCCCGGACGCCTGTCCGATCCTCTCCGCCACGCCGGTGAAGGGGCTCTTCTTCAACTGCGGCTGGGGCACCGGCGGCTTCAAGGCCACCCCGGGCTCGGGTCACGTCTTCGCCTGGACCCTGGCCAAGAACCAGACCCATCCGCTTGCGGCCCCGTTCTCCATCGACCGTTTCCACACCGGTGCTCTCGTCGACGAGCATGGTGCGGCCGGCGTTGCTCACTAAGGAGGCATATCCATGTTTCTCATCTACTGCCCCTACTGCGAGGAGCACCGCGAGGAAGAGGAGTTCCACCCCAAGGGCCAGGCGCATATCGCCCGCCCGGCGGACCCCGAGGCCTGTTCTGACGAGCAGTGGGGCGACTACCTCTTCTTCCGTGACAACCCCCGAGGGATCCACCACGAGCTGTGGGTGCATGCCGTCGGCTGTCGCAAGTTCTTCAACATCACGCGCAACACCGTGAGCTACGAGATTCTCGAGACCTACCGGATCGGCGAGCAGCCCCGTTTCACCGCCGAGCATCCCGAGGGCAAGCCCGCCGGTAAAGTCGCCGCGGGGAAAGTGGCCGCCGAGTCGGAAGCGGTCTCGCGTCAGGAAGGAGTCAAGGCATGAGCCAGTCGTTGCAACAGCCGAATCGTCTTCGTGAGGGCGGGCGCATCGAGCGTGCCCGCACCCTGAGCTTCACCTTCAACGGCAAGCGCTACCAGGGCCATGCCGGCGACACCCTGGCCTCGGCGCTGCTGGCCAACGGGGTGGACATCGTCAACCGCAGCTTCAAGTACTCCCGCCCCCGCGGCATCGTGGCCGCCGGTGCCGAGGAGCCCAATGCGCTGGTCCAGCTGGGCAGCACCGAGGCGGCCCAGGTGCCCAACGTGCGCGCCACCCAGCAGGCCCTGTTCGACGGCCTGGTGGCACGCAGCACCAACGGCTGGCCCAACGTCCAGCGCGATGCCATGAGCCTGGTCGGCAAGCTGGGCGGACGCTTCATGCCGCCGGGCTTCTACTACAAGACCTTCATGGCCCCGGCCTCCATGTGGATGACCTACGAGAAGTTCATCCGCAAGGGTGCCGGCCTCGGCCGCAGCCCCATGGAGCGCGATCCGGACAGTTATGACCACTTCAACCAGCACTGCGATCTGCTGGTGATTGGCGCCGGCCCCGCCGGTCTGGCCGCGGCGCTGACCGCGGCGCGCGGCGGCGCCCGGGTGATCCTCTGCGACGAGCAGGAGGAGTTGGGCGGCTCGCTGCTCGACAGCCGTGAGCTGCTCGACCACCAGCCGGCCACCCGGTGGGTTGCCCAGGTGCTGGAGGAACTCGCCAGTCTCGACAACGTCACCCTGTTGCCGCGCACCACCGCCCACGGCTACCACGACCACCACTTCGTGACCCTGCACGAGCGGCGCACCGAGCATCTCGGCGAGACAGCGCCGGTGGTCGACGGCGTCCGCTCCTCCCGGTCGCGGCTGCATCGCGTGCGCGCCGGCCAGGTGCTGCTGGCCACCGGCGCCCACGAGCGGCCGCTGGTCTATGCGGGCAACGACGTGCCAGGCAACCTGGTGGCCGGGGCCGTCTCCACCTATATCCGCCGCTTCGGGGTGGTGCCGGGCAACAAGCTGGTGCTCTCCACCAGCAATGACCACGCCTATCGCGCCGCCCTGGACTGGGATGAGGCCGGCCGCGAGGTGGTGGCCATCGTCGACGCCCGCCAGGCACCGGACGGCGAACTGGTGGAGCAGGCCCGCGCCCGCGGCATCCGTATCATCGAAGGTTCGGCCGTGCTCGAGGCCAAGGGAAGTGCGCGCGTGAGCGGCGCCCGGGTGGCCACCATCGATGCCGCGGCCTTCAAGGTCACCGGCCAGGTCGAGACGCTGGCCTGCGACACCATCGCCACCTCCGGCGGCTACAGCCCGGTGATCCACCTGGCCTCCCACACCGGCGCCCGGCCGACCTGGAACGACGAGCTCCTCGGCTTCGTGCCCAGCCTGGTGAATGGCGTGCACGCCGCCGGCAGCGCCCGAGGCGTCCACGACCTGGCCGAGGGGTTGGCCGATGGCGTTTCTGCGGCGACGAAGGCGCTGGACGCACTCGGGCTGTCGACCGGCAGCGTCGAGCTGCCCCAGGTCGACGCCCGCCGCGAAGGCAAGGCTTGTGCGCTCTACCAGGTGCCCCACGAGAAGCCGACCCTGCGCGCGCCCAAGCAGTTCGTCGACCTGCAGAACGACGTCACCGCGGCAGCCATCGAACTGGCCACCCGCGAGGGCTTCGAGTCCATCGAGCACGTCAAGCGCTATACCGCCATGGGCTTCGGCACCGACCAGGGCAAGCTGGGCAACATCAACGGCATGGCCATCGCCGCGCGCTGCCTGGCCAAGTCGATCCCCGAGGTCGGCACCACGGTATTCCGGCCCAACTACACGCCGGTCACCTTCGGTGCCATCGCCGGCCGCCACTGCCGCGAGCTGTTCGATCCCGAGCGCTACACCGCCCTGCATCAGTGGCACGTGGAGCAGGGCGCCGAGTTCGAGGACGTGGGCCAGTGGAAGCGCCCCTGGTACTTTCCACAAGTACGCGCCGAAGGCGTCAACGGCGAACGCGAGAGTATGGCGGAAGCGGTGGCCCGCGAGTGCCTGGCCGTGCGCGAGAAGGTCGGCATCCTGGACGCCTCCACGCTTGGCAAGATCGACATCCAGGGGCCGGGCGCCCGGGAGTTCCTGAACCGCATCTACACCAACAAGTGGGCCAAGCTCGAGGTCGGCCGCGCCCGCTACGGGCTGATGTGCAGGGACGATGGCATGCTGATGGACGATGGTACCACCAGCTGCCTGGGCGAGAACCACTTCCTGATGACCACCACCACCGGCGGTGCCGCCGGGGTCATGGAGTGGCTGGAGCTTTGGCACCAGACCGAGTGGCCCGAGCTCGACGTCACCTTCACCTCGGTAACCGACCACTGGGCGACCATGACGGTGACCGGGCCCGAGGCGCGCCATCTGCTCGCCGAGATCACCGATATCGATCTCGATCGTGACACCTTCAAGTTCATGGACTGGCGCGAGGGCAAGGTAGCCGAGGTGCCGGCGAGGGTTTTCCGTATCTCCTTCACCGGCGAGCTCGCCTACGAGATCAACGTTCAGGCCAACTACGCCATGCACGTCTGGAAGACCCTGTTCGAGCACGGCGAGAAGTACGGCCTCACACCCTATGGCACCGAGACCATGCACGTGCTACGGGCCGAAAAGGGCTTCATCATCGCCGGCCAGGAGACCGACGGTTCGGTGACCCCGGAGGACCTGGGGATGCAGTGGGCCATCGGTTACGACAAGCCCTATTCCTGGGTGGGCAAGCGGGCCCTGTCGCGCTCCGATACGCGGCGCACAAACCGCAAGCAGTTGGTGGGCCTCAAGCCGAGGGACCCGTCGGTGGTGCTGGAGGAGGGCGCCCAGATCGTCTTCGATCCTGATCACGCCATCCCCATGCCCATGGTGGGCCACGTGACCTCGAGCTACTACAGCCCGACGCTCAAGAGCGGCTTCGCCCTCGCCGTGGTCAAGGGTGGCCAGTCGCGCATGGGCGAGACCGTCTACCTGCCCATGGCCGACGGCAAGACCCACGCCGCGGAAATCGTCGGCCCGATCTTCTACGACCCCAAGGGAGAGCGCCAGCATGTCTGAGCAAACTGCGACCTGGTTCAACCTCTATGATGCGCGCCCCGAGGCCGAGGTGCCGGCCGAGTCGCCGCTGGCCTGGGCCTACCACAAGACCGGCCGGCCGAGCGTCAGCCAGAAGAGCCGCGTGGTGCTGCGCGAGCGCGCCATGCTCGGCCATCTGATCCTGCGCGGCGGCGCCATCGTCCTCGACGAGGCAGTACGTCGGGTACTCGGCTTCGGCCTGCCGGGCCGTCCCAACGGCCTGACCCGAGATGAGAGCGGTGAGCGCTCGATCCAGTGGCTGTCGCCCGACGAGTGGCTGCTGATCGTCCCCGGCGGCGAGGAGTTTGCCCTGGAGGGCAAGCTGCGCGAGGCACTGGGCGACGCCCACTACGCCATCATCAACGTCAGCGGCGGTCAGACCCTGATCGAGCTCGAGGGTGAAATGGCACGGGAGCTCCTGATGAAGTCAACGCCCTATGACGTCCACCCGGACGCCTTCCCGGTGGGCAAGGGCGTGACCACGGTGTTCGCCAAGGCCAACTTGATCCTACGTCGGCCCACGGAAGAACGCTGGGAGCTGGTACTGCGCCGCAGCTTCGCCGACTACTGCTATCGTTGGATCCTGGACGCCGGTACAGAGTACGCCATCGGCGTCAAGGACTGACAGAGTCGGGGCCGGGAGACGCCGGCCCCGTCCGGGAGAGACACGACATGCACGACAACAACAATCGCTGGATCCTCGCGGCCCAGTGCCCGAGCCGGCTCGGTACCGTGGACGTGGTGACGCGCTTCCTCAAGGAGAGTCGCTGCTACATCACCGAGCAGCACTCCTTCGATGACCGGCAGAGCGGCGGCTTCTTCATCCGCACCGAGTTTCGTCCCGAAGCGGAAGGCTTCGACGCCGCGGCCTTCGAGGCCGCCTTCGCCGAGCGGGCCGCCGAATTCGACATGACCTTCGAGCTGACCGCCCCGGGCACTCGGATGCCGGTGGTGATCCTGGTCTCCAAGGCCGATCACTGCCTCAACGATCTGCTTTATCGCTACCGCATCGGCCAGCTGCCCATCGAGATCCGTGCCATCGTCTCCAACCACCCGGACCTGGCGAACCTGGCCGAGTGGCACGACATTACCTATCACCACTTTCCGATCACGGCCGAGACAAAGCCCGAGCAGGAGGCCCAGATATGGGAGGTGGTCGAGGCGACCGGCGCCGAACTGGTGATCCTCGCCCGCTACATGCAGGTACTCTCGAGCGAGATGTGCGAGCGGCTCAGCGGCCGTGCCATCAATATCCACCACTCGCTGCTGCCGGGCTTCAAGGGTGCCAAGCCCTACCACCAGGCCTACGACAAGGGCGTGAAGCTGGTCGGGGCCACCGCCCACTACATCAACGACGACCTCGACGAGGGCCCGATCATCACCCAGGGCGTGGAGCCGGTCAGCCATACCGACTACCCGGAGGACCTGGTGGCCAAGGGGCGCGACATCGAGTGCCTCACCCTGGCCCGGGCGGTGGCCTTGCACGTGGAGCGCCGCGTCTTTCTGCATGCCAAGCGCACCGTGGTCTTCGATCGCTAACAACTAGGTGATACAGCAATGCCAATCAGCGTCTTCGACCTGTTCAAGATCGGCGTCGGGCCGTCTAGCTCGCACACCGTGGGTCCCATGCGGGCCGCCTTCGACTTCACCGCTGAGCTCAAGGAGCGCGAGCTGCTCGACCGCGT